>CALWIH010000066.1 GCA_944380675.1 uncultured Clostridia bacterium
GAGAATACCACAGGATTCGGCAAAATACAAGGTCTCGCCGCTCGCGGCTGGGGCGGTATCTGTTCTGTCGCCGCCGCCCAGGAAAACCCCCTCTTTGTCTGCGGACAAAGAGGGGGTTTTCAGTGAAATCCGTCCTTGCGGACGGGAGAAATCCCGCTGCGCGGGATGAAATCGCTGCGCGGTGAAATCCGCTGCGGCGGGATAAGGAATGGGACTCTTCTCACCGTGAGCGGAGCGAACGATTTCATCCGCAGAGCGGATTTCATCCTCGCCTGAGCGAGGATTTCACCCTTGCGTCAGCAAGGATCTCATTTCCCAAGGGGGTGTTTGCTGTGTCAGAACAGAAGATGACGGGATCCGCGCGATTCGCGGCGCGGATGGGGAGGCTGATTGCCGCGCTCGCGGCGCTGGCGCTGCTGCTCTCCGCGTGCGGCGGGGACGACGGGCCGCGGCGCGATTTGACGGCGACGCTCACCTGTCTGCAGACCGGCGAGGGCGAGGCGTACGTCTACCGCGCGCCCGCGCGGGAGGACGGCGAGTCCTCCGCGATTGCCCGGGCCATCGCGGAGCGGACGGCGTTCACCGTCGGGGAGATCGCGCGGGACGGGGAGACGGCCTCGGCCTCGGTGCAGCTGACCGCCCCGGACGCTCTCCTCCTGCTGCGGGAGGAGGCGGAGAAGGCGGCTTCCGGCGCGGAGACGGCGGAGGGCTTCCCGTCCGCGGACGACGCCGCGGCGCTGCTCGAGGCCGTCGGGGAGCGGCTGGACGCGTCCGTCCCGACGAAAACATTCGACGTCACGGTGACGCTGCGGCTCGTGGGGGAGCGCTGGTATCTCGTCCCGAGCGGCGCGCTCGACGACGCCTTCTCCGGCGGCCTGCTCGGGGAATACGCGTCCCTCGGCGCGCAGGCGATCGAACGGCTTGCGGAGGAGGGAGAAGGATGAAAGGGAAACGGCTGCTCAGCGCGCTTTTGAGCCTGCTCCTTGTCCTGCCCGCCGCCTCTGCCGCCCCGGCGCGCGCGGCGGAGGAGCCGAAGCGGGCGGCGGTGACGCTGTACTGCAATCTCACCGAGAAGAACGTCCTCTCCGGGTATCTGCTCGACGGCGTGTTCTACGTCCCGGCGGAGGAGCTGTGCGCCGTGTCGGGGGCGCGGCTGGTGTCCGAAAGCGGGGAGGAGCTCGTCTTCTCCGTGAGCGGCGGGACGCGGGAGCTTGCCGTCACCGTCGGGTCGGGGAAGCTCACGGAGCGGCTCTGGGGCGGCAGCGTCGAGGCGGATGTGCCGTCCGCCGTGATAGAGGGCGAGGCGTGCGTCTCCGCGGCGCATTTTCTGCGCTGGCTCGGCGCGGCGGTGGCGTTCGACCCGGACGCGTCCACCCAGATGACGGTGATTCGCCGGTATGATGTTTTCGACGCGCTCGCCGCGTTCATGGAGACCGACCGCGGCCATTTCTTCTGGTGGGACGAGGTCGACACGGGGGACGAATCGCTCGAGGATAAGCTCGTCAACGCCGGCATTGTCTCCCTGCTGCACCGCGAGCCGAATTTCCTGCGCCTTGCGTTTGACGCGCGCGGCGTGGCGGAGGACGCGATGGAGGACGCGCTGACGGCCATCGTCCTCAACGAAGGCGCGGACGCGCTCGGCGAGTCGTTCACGGGCGAATTTCTCGATCTTGCGGGCGGCCTGATGAGCGCGGAGTCCGACTGGTACGGCCTGCTGCTCGAGGCGTATGAGGACGATTCCGCGTTCGGCAAACAGCTCGGCGACCTGTTCTCGAACGCGGCGGACGCGGCGTCGTTTGCCGGGAACGCGGCGGAGGCGGCGGAAAGCCTGCGGCAGTTTGGCCGCTTCACCGAGACCCAGCGGGAGCTGCTCGGCGAGACGCTGCTGTGGGACGGCGCGGAGCTGAGCGTCGGGGAGGACAGCGTCCTCCTCGCCGCGGCCCGGAGCGTGGACGGCAGCGTCCGCAGCGGCTGGGACGCGTGCTATGACGAGGCGCTCGCGCTCGCCGAGGCGACGGCGTACGACATGGCCTCCGGCGCGATGGGCGCGGCGGGGGCGAATCCCGTCTCGATCGCGTGGAACAGCGTGGGGCTGCTGCTCGACCTGCTCCCCGGCACGTCCGCCGCGATCGAGCAGAAGGAGCAGCTCTATCTCGCGTACGACTGCTCGCTCGTGCAGCTCGCGGCAAACGAGGCGCTTTCAAGCGCGTACGCCGACTGGTATTACGGCGCGGCGTCCGACGACCCGCAGACGCAGGCCGAAAAGCTCGAGCGCGTGCGGCAGGCGATGGTGCTCGAGCTCAAGGCCACGCTGACGGCGCGGCAGGCGCTCCTGCGCTCCGGGTATCTCGACGAGGCGTACGCCGCGCAGACGGAGGAGTGGAACGCGGAGACGGCGCGGCTGCTCAACCGCGCGGAGGGCTGCCGCATCACCGCGCCCGGCCTCTTTTCCACGGACGGCGGCGACGATCTCTCCCGGCTCGCGGAGCGGGAGGGCGGCGCGGCGTCGTACCTCGCGGAGCTGACGGCGCAGTACGGCTTTGCGCAGGGAGCGTTCGCGGGCATCGCGCGGACGGACACCGTCCGCACGGACGGCGGCTCCTCGGCCTCGACGGCGTGGGAGCTGACCTCCGGGCAAACGGGGCTTCTCCTGACGGAGCTCGGCGACTTTGACGGAAACGGCGTCGTCGATCTGCTCGCCGCGCGGCTGGAGCTGCAGGAGGAGCAGCTCCGCGTCGTGTGGGAGACGGCGCTGTTCCGTCCCGACGGCACGAGGAACACGATGAGCCGGACGTCGCTCGTGCCGGCGGGAAACCGCGTGCGGATCGCGTGCTTCGTGCGGGACGGGTGCTTTGTCCTGCTTGAGCAGAACGATGACAGCGGCGCGTGGATCGGCAGTCCGCTGAAGCGGTATCCCGTCACGGAGACGGTCTCGATCCACCACGACAAGCTTTCCGTGTACGATCTGAGCGGGAACGGGGAAGCCTTCGGCCCCGATCCGGAGCTGTACGTCAACAAGGATTTCCGCGGTCAGGACGCCGTGTGCTATACCGTCAACACGCCCGATTCGTACGACGCGCTGTACGCACGCGGCTTCACGCTGACGAGCGTGAACACGTCGCGCCTGCTCGCGGACGAGGACGAGGCGTGCGCCGCCGTCTATGAGGAGACGTCGCGCTTCCTCGGGGACGCCGCCGCCCGGCTGTCGCCCGTCTCCTGGGAGGAGCGCTGGGAAACCTCCTTCCTCCCGGCGGAGCTTCCGGACGGCTGCGCCGTTGTCGAGCTTTCGGCCTCGCCCTCCGCGCCGAACGCGGACGGGCTGCTCGAGACGGCGTTTGCAGGGGAAATTATCCGATAACGCAAAAACTGCCCGGCCCCCTTGGGTCGGGCAGTTTTTTATTCACCGCTTCCCGCGCGAAACGCTTACCGGCCTCCCGCATAGTCCAAAAAGGCGTGGTTGTCCTTATCGGTGTGGAAGTTCGCAATGCGTCCGCTGCTGTCCACATCGTAGGAGAAATGCCGGTTTTCGCTTTTGCTGTACACGGTGACATGCGTTGTGCCGTCCCGGTTGGGGCGTTCGCTCCTTCCGCCTCCGTTTGCCAAAATAGAGCGCTCCGCAGCTTTTACGTCGACGATCCCGGGATTGTACCAGTTTGCCATACAGCATCTTCCTTTCTTTTTGGTGGAGCATCATATCAGGATGTTCCTTGTTTTGATCTTCTCCAGGTTCAGAAGGGACTTTTTCACAGACGCGCAGGGAGGGGCCGGTTCCGGTTCGCGGACGGGAACGCTGCGGAGCAATGCCGCGAGGGCAAGGAGCCTTTCGAGATCTTCCGGCTTCTGTGCGGACGCCATGCTTTGTCCCCTCCTTCTGCTTGTCCGGTTCTGCTGCTATCTTACCTCCGCAATGTTGGGTCACGGGGGGTGCGGGTGCTGTTTTTTTGCCGGAAAAAGCTTGAAAAAGTGGGATTTGCGTCTGTTTTGTGCCGGGTGCTGCGAAAATATGTGGTATAATAGCCGCAGAGAATCGGAACGCGGGCTGTTCAGCGGCCGAAAGCACACAGCCGGGCGACCGAAGGGAGCGTGCGCGGAGTGCCCACCGCAGGTGTGGTATAATAGCCGCAGAGAATCGGAACGCGGGCTGTTCAGCGGCCGAAAGCACACAGCCGGGCGACCGAAGGGAGCGTGCGCGGAGTGCCCACCGCAGGTGTGGTATGATAGGCGCAGAGAATCGGAACGCGGGGAAAACAGAATCGGGGGAGGAGTACATACATGGGCCGGATTGCGGAGCTGACGGAACGCTGTACCATGAATTTTGACGACCATATTCTGTATGAAGGGAATATCCCGTCGGCGGAAGTGAGCGGGCGGGAGCTGAATGTGCTGGAATATCTGTGCTCCTATCCGAATGTCTATAAGACGGTAGACGATATCAACCGCTGCCTTGACGAGGGCTGCCTGTCGAGCTCTACGGTGAGAGGATATGTTTCCGGCCTGATGCGGAAGCATCCCATATTTAGACAGGTGATCCGCAGCAAGCGGGGAAGCGGATACAAGTACGTCGGGAAAAAGCTGCGGGAAACGGAAGCGGCCCCGCCCGGCGGAGCGGGGATTCGGGAGGCGCTCTCCTCCTTCCTCGCTTCCACGGAAGACCTTGTGCGGGACTATCTGCGGTCCGTTCTGTACTGTCCGTGCAAATGGGGACCGTATACCTACGACGAGACGCCGCAGAACGCGAACAGCTGCGAAGGACTGCTGGCCATTCTGTCTGCCGGGCAGGGGAAAACGCACGCCGGTCTGGTGCGGGCGGGGCTGGACGCGCTGTGGGACGAGGCGTGGGAGACGGGACTGCAGTCCAAGTCGCTGCACGCCGCGACAACGATACCGACGTCCATGCTGCTTGCCGTGTGCAGCCTCGTCCCCGGGGAAGCGGAAAAGGAGCGCGCCCGGCGGATTGCCGGCTCCCTCTGGCGCGCCAGAGGCGAAGCGGGATGGGGGCTGTACGTCTGCGATATGCAGCGCGACGTGGCCATCGGCTTTACCTACTGGGCTGTTTTCGCGCTTCACGCAGGGCGCTTTGTGCCGGAACAGGAGCTGCAGGCCTATGCGCGGGAGCTGTTCCGGTATGAAAACGCGTTCTGCTACGGACGGACCATCGACGACGTGAACCCGCGCGTTCCGCGCCTGCACGCGACGGCGATGATGTACGAACTGTATCAGCTGCTGACGCGCGAGAGCAGGGACTACGTTTCGGGAAGATATCAGCCCCGGCGCGCGGCGGAACAGATTTTCAAGGATTTTGACAATTCCTTTTACATCACCGAGCAGGAAGCCGTGGAGGGCGTGGATCGCCAGAGCGGCATCACCGTTCACACCGTCAACTGGAACCATATGACCATGCATTACAGCCTGCGCGCGCTGGCGCTCGCCATGGAAAACGGCGATCTTCCCGTCTCCTGTATTCCGGAGCTGCTGCGCCGCGCGGAGAAAATGCTGCGGGAGAACAGCGAAAAGGCGGACGGTCGTCTTTACGCGTCCGGTCCGGCGCTTACGCTGGAAAACGGAAGGCGCGGCAGGCTGATTTATCCGACCATGCACGCCGTGATGGGGCTTTGCGCGCTGCGGAACGCCGCGCGCCGTATGGCCGGCGGCGCAGCCGGGGCTTCGGATGCGGGAAGGGAGGAAACGGCATGGAAGAATTTGTGAGACAGGAGGGGCAGCTCTATCTCGACCGCCTCAGACGCTTTTCCGACCTGCCGCGGGGACTCGCCTGCGGGGAGGAAGCGCTGCTCCTGCCGGACGGCGTTTCGCTGCGGCTGGAAGCGGACAGCTGCGTGCGCACGGGGGGGCTTTCCCCGCAGCTGGATCAAAAAAAGAAGGATCTGCTGCGCGTTGTGTGGGTGCAGGACGCGCTTGCCATGCGGTACGAGGAGACCAATCTGCTCTCGCCGTCCGTATACGTCCATTCTCTCGGGCAAAAGCCGTGGCATATCACGACGCAGGGCTTTCTCGTCACGCGGCTGCACGAGGAAACCAGACGCCTCCTTTTGGAGGAGGCGGAGCGCACGCGCGCACAGTACGGAAAGCATCCGCTTGACAGCCTGTGGCTTCCCTGCAGCAAGCCGCTGAAGGAAACGTCCGCGGACGATCTCGTCTGCGTCTTCAACCGCCGTACCGGCGGCTGGGACGGCTCCGTGGAGCGCCCGGTGATCGAGCTGCTCGGCGCGGGAGGACATCTGCAGTCCGTGTGGGACATGGCGCGGGGGCGCTTCGTCTCCCGCGCGCCGGAGGAAAATCTGAGAAAAGAGCTCGGCGAGGAGCTGGGAATGTCGGTGCGGGAAAAGGACGCGATCCCCGCCGGCGGCTTTCTCAATGAAAAAACGCAGGAGCTTGTGCTGCTGTTCTGCCTTTTTGTCGCGGAGGATCGGCTCCTGCCGCTGCAGCGGTACGCGCTGGGCAATCTCTCTGAAAACACCGACGGCCTCTATCTCGGCACCTTCCGGGAAACCATGGCGTATTATCTGCGCCGCCCGGCCTTTTTTGCCGGGGGTGAGGACGCAGCGCCGACCAACTTCCCTCACAATGCGCCGATCATGAAAAGGCTCGCGCAGCTGTTTGGCGTCAACGAATCGTAACAAAAAAGCGGCCCGGCCAAAGAAGGCCGGGCTGCTTTTTTCACCCCTCGCGCGAAACGCACAGCGGGGATTCGTAAAGCTTTCCTGTCGTGAAATAGTCATACGAGCGGCAGCCCGCCGCGCAGCGGGAGCCGTACGGGCACGAGGCGCACGCGCCGGTGAGGAGGGCGGGCGTGAAGCGGCGGTTGTACGCGAAGGCGTCCGGGTCGTTCCAGATGTCCGCGAGACGGCGCTCGCGGAGATTGCCTTCGATGAAGCGCTCGTCGTACATCGACTCGCAGCCGCGCACGTTCCCGGCGCTGTCGATGCCGAGGGACCGCAGCCCCGCGCCGCAGCCGGAGAAGCGGCGCGTCCCGCCGCGGAGGGCTGCGTCGTCCGGGGAGAAATAGCCGATGTTGTCGGCGACGCCGATGAGAAACGGCGCGCTGTATTTCGTCTCGCGCACGAACCGCAGCACCCGCCCAAAGTCGAAGCGCCAGTCAATGCCGGAGAGCGCCGCGTTGCCCATCGGCGAGCACGCCTGAATCTGCCACGCGAACAGCGGCTTTTCGCGCAGAACGGCGTACAGCTCCGGAAGGAGCGGGGCGTTTTTGCTGTGAAGCGTCGTGATGACGGAGACGGGAATGCCGCCGCCGGCGAGCGCGTCGATCGCCGCGAGGGCGCGGTCATAGCTGCCCGCCTGGCGGTACGCGTCGTGGACGGCGCGCGGCGCGTCGAGGGAGACGGCCACGGACTCGATCGAAAGCCTTCTCAGCTGCGCGAGGAGCTTCGGCGTGAACAGAAAGCCGTTCGTGATGACGGCGGTCTTCACGCCGCGGGACGTCAGCGCGCGGACAATTTCCGCCCAGTCGGGGCGAAGAAAAACCTCGCCGCCGATGAGCGAGACGCGGCGGCAGCCGAGATCGGCGAGCTGCGCGGCCACGTCGAGGCATTCCGCCGTCGTGAGCTCATTGCCGCGCGCGTGCCCGGCCTTCGAGCCGCAGTAGCGGCAGGAGAAGCAGCACGCGAGCGTCAGCTCCCACACGCAGGAATCGAGGCGGTACGGCACGCTCACGATTTTTCCCCCTTCCCGAACAGGCGGGAGAAAAGGCCGGGCTTTTTTGCCGTTGGCGGCAGCGGCGGCGAGGCGTAGACGGGCGCGACGGGCGGCTCCGGACGGCGCGGCGGCAGCGGCGGGGACTCCGTCTCAAAGTTTTTCGGATACGGCAGCTCGGGCTCTGCGGGCTCCGGCTCCCGGACGCCGCGCCCAAAGTACTCCGGCGGGGCGTAAACCTCCGCGGTTTGCGTCTCCTCCCCGCCGAATGGGGAAGAAAAATATTCCGGCGGCGCGTAGACTGCCAGTATCGGTTCCACGGGAGGCATCACAGCCGGCCTGGGAAGCGCGGCGTACAGGGCGCGGGAAAGCTCCCGGTGGGCGGAAAGGAGCTCGGCGTACTCCTGCGCGGCCTCTTCGGGATTGAGCCCCGACGCGAGAGCGGTTTCCGTCGGGGCGAGCGCGCTGAGGGAAGAATAATACCGGCTGCAAAGCGATCTCAGCGCCGGATCCGCGGGCTCGCCTGCCGCCTCCAGCGCCTGCCGGCACCTGCGGTGACAGGCGTTCAGCTCCGCAACGCGCAGCGTGAGGGCGGGGGAGAACGGGGCGTGCTGAAGCTCCGCGAGCACAAAGTCCTCGGCCCGCAGGCTCTCGGAAAGGCTGAACAGGACGGTATCCCATTGCATGGCGGTGCGCCTCCTTTTTTTCTGCTTTGGAAGTATGATAGCACGCGGGAGAAGCGAGCGTTTTTAAGCGCCCCCGGAAGGCCGCCTTACTCCTCGGCGGGCGGGAGGTCGGCGTCCTTCATGCCCATCTGGATGAGCAGATCGCGGACAAAATGCCCGAGCGAGCCGCCCCTGAGCAGGAACTTGAGGGCGCTCATGTAGGAGCCGAGCAGAGGCGTGTACGGCCTGAGCCTGGCCTCCGCGGCAAGAAGCTTGCGCCCCGCCGCGCTGCGCAGAAGGCTCTCCTCCTTGCTGCCGAAGGCGTCATAGCCGTCCTGCACATACTGGTACGCGCGGGTGAGCAGCGTGATATCGCCCATGGCGTCGACGGTGTGGTGCAGCTGCTCGTAGATTTTGTCGACAATCTCGCGGTGCTGCCCGTATTCCGTGGTGTGGCTCTCGATGAGCTCGCGGGCGTCCGCGACGAGATCGAAGGAGTACTCCGTGACGTAGCTCGTCAGGCCGGCGCCGGCGCGCTTGCGATCCCTCTCCGTTTTCCCGAGCTCGATGTCGGCGCGCGTATCGTCGGCCTGTTCGCGGAACATCCGGAGCACGTCGGGGATCTGCTGCTCGATCAGCGCGTCGGCGGCCGCGTCGTTGGCCTGCTTGATCTGCTGGTTGACGCCGTCAATCATTGCGATGCAGCTGTCTGCGTTGTCCTGATAGCTCCGGGCGCTCGCAGGGGTGGTGACGGTGCCGGTGCGGTCGTAGTCGGCCTGGTTGACGTTCACGCCGCGCGCCGCGCAGTTCGTGACAAGCGCCATGCCCATCGGACCGGTCATCAGGTTGGTGAAATTGTTGAGCATCGCGAGCTTGATGGGATCGAGCTGCTGGAAGAACGGCGCGGTGACGGGATCTCTCTGCAGGTTCTCAATGTACGTCATGCGGTCGTTCATGAGCTTGACCTTCGCCGCGTTTCGGCGAAGGGATTCCGCGGTGAGCATATCCGGCGTGACCTTGTAGGAGAGGATCTCGTTGACAAACCGGTTCAGGTGCGGCGTCATGCGCTGCAGATCGTGCGCGGCGTAGGCGTCGAGCCAGTCAAGGTCCCGATCCCGGAAGCGGCGCTGGTTGTCGTCGAGAGGGTTTCCCTTTTTGTCCTTCCGGTAGCCGGTGCAGAAAACGCGCGCGACGCGCGTGTCGCCGCCCGCGTTCTGGACTCGTGCCAGCTGTTCGGGCGTGGCGGAGGAAAGCTGCAGCTGCCTGACGCTCTGGAGCGACTCGACCATGTCGTAGGAGGTGCTGTCGGCGATCGGGTTCTGCTTGCGCGCGTATTTGGCGTGCTTTTCCTCCTTGCGGCGCTGCTTGTACGACTTCTTCGCGGGCGCCTGCTGCTGGACGGGCGCGCCGGGCGCGGCGGCCGCGGCGTTCGCGGGCGGAAGCTGCTGCTGCGCGTTTGCCCGCAGCCGCTGCGTGATGGCGATGGAGCGCTGCTCCTCCGCCTCGCCGAAGGCGCGGCGCGTCTCCTCGAGCGTCTGGCCGGCGGGAACGTTCCACTGCTGCAGCGAGGTCAGATGCTCGCGCAGCGTTTCCGCCTTCTGGACGGCGATGGGTTCGGCCTGCTTTTCCTTTGTCTTGGTGAGCTCGTCAGTCCCCGCCATGGACATCATCCTCCTTTTCGCTCTCCGGCAGAGACTGCACGGAGGCAATGTAATATCTTGAGATGGGCTTCGCGCCGGGCAGCAGCGCCTGAACGAGGCGCGCGGCCTCCTGCGTCACGGCCTGCACGGCGAACGGCTCGTCCGCCGCGTGGGCTTCGGCGAGGCGGGCGGCCGAGGCGCGCAGCAACTGCGGCAGGGCGGCGGGCCCCGCCGTGCCCGACCACGCGCACGCGAGCGTCAGGCAGCCGCACGAGCGGTCGAAGACGGCGAGCGCCTTGACGCCGCCGTTTTCCACGAGGGCGGCGCTGAGCTCGCGGTCGATGCTCTCCGAGACGAGCGGCGTCTCCGGGAGCGGCGCGCCTGCCCTGAGGGCGTCGCGCTCGGCGGCGCGCAGCGCGGCGTCGGAGAGCTCAGAGAAGCGCCGTACCGCGCCGCCCGCGCTCCTTGACGCGAAGAACGGCGAGGCGAGCGCTTCGCCGACGGTCGTCAGATAGATGTTCTCTCCGTGATCGTCCTGCTCCGCAAAGCCGCGCGCCGCGAGGAAGGCGCAGAGCGTTTCGTGCTCCGGCAGCGTGCAGTTGAACGCGATCGACACGCCGAAGACGCCGCCGTCCGCGCGCAGGACGTCCGCGAGCGCCCGCAGAAGCATCGTGCCGCCGCCGCGCCTGCGGTAATCCGGCGCGACGAACAGGGAGGTGACGGCGAACAGATCGCCCTCCATTCTCCCGGCGAGCGCGCCGCAGGCGAGATTGTCCTCCGTGAGGCCGAGCGCGAGCGGCGGCTCGTCCGCCTCAAGCTGCGCGGCGGCCTCAGGCAGGAGGAGAGTGGAGAAGACGGGAAGGACTTCCCGTGTCAGAACGCCAATTTCCATAGCCGAATCGGGCGGAGCGTGACAGCGCCGCCCCAGCTCCTTTCCTGTTTTTTCTCATTATACCAAAACCGCCAAGCGGTGCGCAAGGCGCGAGCCTAAAGGTTTCCTAAAGAAAAAATCCCGCCGGCGAAAACCGGCGGGACACAGAATCCCCCAAAGCCTCAACCCACTCAGCCAACGGGGAGCAAAACCGGGCGCGGCAGAAATAAGCCCCCGCGAAGCGCCGAGCCGTCAGCGGGGGGCTGCGCCGCGCCGCAGGGCGCGGAAAAAGTCCCGGAGCAGCTGCGCGCACTCGTCGGCGAGGACGCCGGACGTCACGGCGGGATGGTGGTTATACGGGAACGAGAACAGGTCGACGAGCGACCCGCACGACCCGGCCTTCGGATCGGCCGCGCCGTAGACAAGCCGCGGCAGCCGCGCGTTGACGACGGCTCCGGCGCACATCGGGCACGGCTCAAGCGTGACGTAGAGCGTGCACTGCCACAGCCGCCAGCCGCCGAGCGTGCGGCACGCGTCGGCGATGGCCTCGAGCTCGGCGTGGGCGAGGGCGGTCCTGTCCGCCTCACGGCGGTTCCTGCCGCGTCCCACAATCTCCTCTCCGCGCACGACGACGGCCCCCACAGGCACCTCGCCCGCCGCGGCGGCCTCCCGGGCGAGGGCGATCGCTTCGCGCATGAACCGCTCGTCGAGGGCGGTATTTTCCCCGCTCACGACGGAATCAGGAACAGGACGCAGGAGAGCGCCGTGTAGCACAGAAAGACGATGACGCCCGGATTGCCGAACAGCGCCCCGGCCTTCGCGCGGCCCGCGAGGAGCGAGGGCTTCGCCTGCAGGCGGAAAAACCCGCACGAGCGGCGGCACAAAAGCGGCAGCGCCGCGAGGCCGAGAATCCACAGCACCGGCGGGAAGACGGCGGAATACAGCTCGGCCGCCGCTTCGCCCGCGGCCGACTCGATGACGAGATACAGGCTCGCGAGGAGGTTGTTGAGGAAATGGATCGCGATCGTGATCCACAAATTCCCCGTGCGCACGATGAAGTAGGCGAACAGAAGCCCGAGCGGGAAGGCGAAGAGGATCTGCGTCACGTTCCCGTGCATGAGGGCGAACAGCATCGACGAGGCCGCGACGGCAAAGCCCGTCCCGAAGCGCATGAACGAGCGCAGCATCACGCCGCGGAACAGAAACTCCTCGACGAGCGCGGGAATCACGCAGCTCGAGAGAATGAGGAAGAAGGCCGCGTCCGGCGAGCCGTCGAGCGTATAGCCGGGCACGCTGCCGGACAGACCCAGCCCCTCGAGCAGGATGGCGAACAGGTTCGCCGGGTAATTTGCGAGGTTGCACGCCGCCGTGCCGAAGACGACGGCGGCGATCGCCGTCGGGACGCTGACGCGCTGCATCGGGAGCGCCGCCGAGAGCGGCATCGACAGCGCGCGCGCCAGCAGCAGGGCGGGCACGGCGAAGCCGACGACGTACGCGAACGCGTACTCGCAGAACATCGCGGCGGAGTTTTCCGGCGCGGGACACGCCAGCGCCGCGGCGGTATACAGCATACTCGTCAGCAGCAGCGCGGCGAGCGTCGCCCAGCCGCCCCACGAGCAGCGGCGGCGGAGGAGCTTCTTCTCCGCGGCGCACGCGCGGGCGAGCTCCGCGTGATACGGATCCGGCGCGGGATACGGCGGCGCGGGGCGGTATGCCGCGGCCGCGGACGGATATGGGGATTCATAGAACGTCATGACGGGGGTTCCCCCTTTCGAGCAATGGAAGTTTTTCCTCATTCTATCACAAATCGACGGGAGCGTAAACCGCGGCGCGCAAGAATTCACAGTCCCGTAAAAAATCTTCCGCGCCGCGTTTGTTCACAGAATAGAAAAAAACTGGGGCTGGATTCCCCGGGAAAGATACGCTATAATAGAAAGAAACCGCGCCGGATTCCCGGCGGCGGCGCGAGGCGGAGCTCCCGGGCGCGCCGCGCCCCAAAAATAAACCCCGGCTTCGGGGGAGGATGAGGAAACACTATGACGAAACGAATCAGTTCCCTGCTGCTGGCCGTGCTGCTCGCGGTCGGCTGCGCGTTCCCGGCCTTCGCCGGGACGAAGACCTATACCATCGAAGAGATGAACATGACCGTGGAGATGCCGGACGACCTGTACATCTTCGAGCGCGAGGATTTCAACCTCCTCACCCCGCACGAGGATCTCGAGGCCGCCGGCTTTGACGATCCGCAGGAGCAGCTCGAGGCGATGCAGGACTACGGCATCTATCTCACGGCTGTCACGAAGGACAATTCCATGACGATCAACATCTCGAAAAAGCAGTCGTCGACGACCGAATCCGTGTACGACCTTTCCCTCCTCTCCGACGAGGAGTTCGAGGAGTTCCTCGACACGATGCGCAGCACCGACGGCGAGCAGGACGAGGAGATCAAGGCGTACGAGCTCAACCGCTATGACGGCGAGGCCGAGCGCCCGTTCTTCACGCTGCGCCTGCGGATGCAGGGCGAGACCTACGGCGACGTCGAGGAGCGCTGCTACGTCACCCTCGTCAACGGCTTCACCATCACCGTCGACGGCGTGACCGAGGGCGACATGACCGAGGAGCAGGACGCCGTCCTGCGCGCCATCACCGCGAGCATCCACATCACGGAAGTACTTGAGAAGCCCACCGTCGAGCTCAACGCCGAGACGCTCATCACGCTTGCGTTCCCGCTTGTTCTCATTCTCGTGATCATCGGCGCGCTGATTGTGCTGCGCGTCCGCCGCAAGCACTACATGAAGGAGCGCGCCGTCCTCGCGGACAAGCTCACCGAGTACCGCAAGGAGCGCCGCCGCCTCGAGCAGGAGGCTGAGGAGTCCGGCGTCCCGATGGAGGAGCCGCCAGCCGTGTGCCGCAACAAAACCGAGTACACCGAGGAGGCCGCGCACGCCTTCGTGCGCTTCCATTTCTCGCACCGCAAGCTGCTGACCATGATCGGCTACGGCTTCATCGTCCTGCTGGTCCTCGCGAGCGTCATCTTTGTCGACTCCGAGTGGTATATGCGTCTGATCTTCTTTGCCGCCGCCGTCGCGCTCGTCGTGTGGATGTGCATGATCCCCGGCAAGCTCTTCAACAACGTCGCCGCGACGTTCAAGAAGGCGCGCGTGAAGACGAACGAGTACACGTTCCGCGAGGACGACTTCCGCGTCTCCGGCATCCAGTCTGCGTCCCTTTACCCGTATTTCCAGATCACGCGGGCATATGAGACGAAAAAGTATTTCTACCTCTACTTCGGCGAGGAGCAGGCGTACTTCGTCGCGAAGGACGGCTTCACCGCCGGCGGCGCGGACGCGCTGCGCGAGCTGCTCCGCAGAAAGCTCGGCAGGAATTTCAAATAACGGCTCCGTTCTCAGACGGAGCGTGCGGAAGGGGGACTGCCGCGGCGATACACGCCGCGGCGATCCCCTTTTTCTCAATTTCGGGGCCGAGCGCCCCGCAGGGAGGGCAAACCGGCCATGGAGAAAAAGGAAAACAGTCTGGCGCAGAAGGCCGCGGGGGAGATCCTCTCGCTCATCACGATCGAGAAGGAGTTCGCCCCCGGCGACCGTCTGCCGGGCGAGATTGAGCTCGCCGCGCGCCTCGGCGTGAGCCGCACGACGCTGCGCGAGGGCATTCGGATTCTGTCGTCGCGCAGCATCCTCGAGGTGCGCCGCGGTCTCGGCACCTTCGTCGCGAAGCGCGGCGAGCATGAGCGTCCCCTCGACGACGGCGAGCTGCTGCGCGGCGCTGCCATCGACCTGCAGTCCGTCTACGAGCTGCGCCTGATGGTCGAGCCGCAGACGGCGTACTACGCCGCCCTGCGCGCCGCCGACCACGAGATCGAGCGCATCCTCTTCTACGGCGAGCGCGAGGAGCGCGAGATCGAGCAGGGCCTCGACCGCACGGAGAGCGAGCGCGCCTTCCACAAGGCGATCGCGATGGGCGCGCACAACGAGTTCGTCGAGCGCCTGCTCCCGATGGTGTACGAGGCCATCGACTCGGGCGTCCTCCTCTCCGGCGAGTACACGGGCGTCGTGCGCGATACCCTCGCCGACCACCGCCTCCTCATGAACGCCCTGCGCGCCCGCGACGCCCTCTCCGCCCGCGCCGCGATGGAGCTGCACATCCTGCACGCGATGCGCGGCTTCGGGCTGCGGGCGCAGTAATTCCGG
>CALWIH010000067.1 GCA_944380675.1 uncultured Clostridia bacterium
CGACGGCCACGACAGGACGCGCGACATTCTCGAGCCGACGGGCGGCGACAACGAGATCTGGAGCTTCGGCGACCGCGACTTCGCCATCCTGCGCGATCTCATCTTCCTGCGCGAGCGCCTGCGCCCGTATGTGCGCCGTCATATGGACATCGCGTCCGAGACGGGCGTGCCGATCATGCGCCCGATGTTCTTCGACTATCCGGACGACGAGATCTGCTACACCCTCGGCGAGCAGTACCTCTTCGGCGACGACATCCTGTTTGCGCCGATCGTGCGTCAGGGCCAGACGAGCCACCGCGTCTACCTGCCGAAGGGCGAGTGGATCTTCGTCCGCGACGGCAAGGAGTACGAGGGCGGCCGGTGGGTCGAGATGACGGCGGAGCTCTCCGAGTTCATCGCCTTCGTGAAGAAGGGCGCGGATGTCCTCTCCGCGTTTACGGCGCAGTAAGCAGTAAGAAAATCCGAACGCAAAAATCGCCCCGCTGTTCCATTTCATTTCGGAACAGCGGGGCGTTTTTCTGTTAATGATACCGGCTGTGGTAATAGCGATCAGGGAGCAGGCGCTTGCGGCCCTTGCGGCGGGTGCGGCGGTAGCGCTTGCGGCCGTAGCCTCCGCGCGGCGGGCGGCGGTTGCTCAGCAGGATGATGAGGACGATGAGAACGCCCGCGCCGATGCAGGCCCAGGAGAGGATGCCGATCCAGTTGATCTGGCTGTTGCCCTCCCCCGTTTCTCCGGCGGAGAGCAGGCCGACGCCGCTGACGTCTCCGACGCTCGGCAGCTCGAGGCGGCTCTCCGTCCTCCTCGAGGACGCGGCGCTGCTTGCCTCGCTGCTCGACTCAGCCGAGGACGCCTCGGAGGACGCGCCGCTCTCCTCGGAGGAAACGGCGCTGCTCGTCTGCGGCGACTGGCTCGGCGCGGCGGGCGGATTGCTGCTCGGGGCGGGAGGCGTACTGCTCGGAGCGGGAGGCTCGCTGCTCGGGGCGGGCGGCTCACTGCTCGGAGCGGGCGGCTCGCTGCTCGGAGCCGGGGGCTCACTGCTCGGGGCGGGCGCCTCGCTCGAGACCGTCTCGAACGGCGGGAAAATGTCCTCCTCGGAGGAAACCGTCGGCAGGCGGTAGCCGGAAAAAAGCGCCGAAATCAGCACGGCGCACGCGATGCAGAATACGGGAATCAGGACGCTTGTCCTCTGCTTTCTTCTTTTCATGAAATCTCTCCTGCCGCCCCTTGAACCGGCGGCTTTTCTATGTTTGCAGCCCGCGCGTCGGGCTGAGTAAAGTCCATACAGGAATATTATAGCATATGCCGTTCACCACGGCAACTGCCAGTTTTGTCCCAAAAGCGTATGGATCAGCGTATTTTCGTCGCCGAAGCCGATTTCCCGCGAGCGGGCGTCGACCTCGAGAAAGCCGAGGCCGAAGCCCAGCACGCAGAGCGTGGCGACGAAGGACGTGAGAAACGCCCGAAACCGTCTTCTGTTGTCGCTCATGGAGGAGTTCCTTTCTGTTTTCCTTCCGTTTTTTTCTGTTATTCCGTGAGGCCGAGCAGCGTCTGGACGAGCGCCTTGCCGAACAGCTCGCCGGCGTACAGGGCTTCGTCGAGGGTGCTCGCGTCTGTGCCGAACTCGACGAGAATCGAGCCGTGCGTCATGTGCTCGTTGTACTTTTTCGGGCAGAAGCTCAGCGGGCGCGCGAGCGACGGGTACAGATCGCTCACGGCCTGCTGGCAGCGCAGCGCGAGGCGCAGGTTGTACTCCCAATCGGGGAAACCTAGCGTGCCGTCGTCGTCGCAGCCGGCGACGATCATGATCTGCGCGGCCTTTTTCCCGTTGACCATCACCGTCGGCTTGACGCGCGCGTCGGACGTGCCGAGGGCGTCGCGGTGGATGTCGATCGCGACCTGAATGCCGGGGTATTGGTCGAGGTTGCGCTGGATGGTCTCCCCGGATCGGTCGTAGGAGCCGTTGTACGACGGGTAATCATGGCAGGTGGTATCGTGGACGACGCCGAAGCCCGCCGCCTCGAGCTCCGCGGCGATTTTCTCCCCGACGGCGACGACGTTGCGGCTGTTGTCCTGCGTTCTCGTGTCGCCCTGGTACGCCTCCGTCGTGTGCGTATGGTAGAGCAGAATCTCGACGCTGCCGTCGCGCTTGAGGCTGACGTCCGGCTCCTCGGCGAGCACCGCGCCGACGTCGATGTCGTGGTAGACGTTCGTATTCTTGACCCACAGGTTCCCGTACCGGATGCCTGTGTTGGAGATCGTCCGCTCCTCGATGCCGTTCGCAAACGTCGTCTCCACGGGGCCGTTCTCCCAGAAAAGTCCTGCTTCGACGCTCGGCGCGGCGGACGCTTCCGGCAAAGCGGAGGACGCCGGGGCCGCGGAGGAAGCCTCCGGCGGAGAGGAGGAAACCGGCGCGGCGGAGGAATCTTCCGGCGGGGCGGACAGGCTTCCGGAGGGGGACTGCGCGTCCTCCCAGAAGGCCTCGCCCCCGCGCACGGCGGCGAGCGCGCCGTCCGGGAGAATGAAGCCCGCGGCGGCGACGGCGAGCTCCCCCTGATTCACGGCGGGCAGGGTGTGCGAAAGGCAGAACACGCCCGCCGCTCCGAGCAGGAGGCAGAGCGCCGCCGCGCAGAACAGCCGGCTCCCCTGTTTTTCCATGCGCCTCTCCCCCTTCCGCCCAAAACGGTGCTTTCCCTCCATCCTATGCGGGAAACCGCGCCGTCATACCGTCAGACGCCAGAAATCCTCCCGCGAGAGCGTGGGATTCAGCGCGCGGTTGACAGCCATCGCGAGGACGCGCGACGCCCGCTCGACGAGGAGGTCGATCTCGCGCGGGGTGACGATCATCGCGCCGGTTTTGCCGTCCGGAGCTATTCCCGCCAGATGCGAGACCTCCGCGACCGTCGGGACGCCGAGGGCGACGACGGGCACGCCGAGCGTCTCCGCGCTGAGGCCGGGGCGGCGGTTGCCGACGCCCTCGCCCGGGGAGATGCCGGCGTCGGTGAGCTGCACCGTCCGGCCGAGGCGGGAGGCGCTTCGCGCCGCGAGGGCGTCCGCCGCGACGACGGCGGCGGGCCGCAGGGCGGTCACGAGCGCCGCCACGGCTTCTTCCGACTCGACGCCCGTGTTTCCGAGGACGCCGGGGGCGAGCACGGCGGCGGGGCGCAGGCCGTCCAGCCCCGTGACGCGCGCGAGCTCCCCGCCGATGTGGCGCGTCGCGAGGATGCGATCCGCCATGCGCGGGCCGAGGGCGTCCGGCGTGATTAACCGGTTGCCGAGGCCGACGACAAGCACGAGTCCCTTTTCGGGCAGGAGCGCCGCGAGCTCCTGCGCGAGGAGCTCCGTGAGGGCTTCCCCGCCGTCCGACTCGGCAAACGGCGCGGACTCCACCGTCACATACCGGTTTCCCCCGTGCGTCAGGCGCGTCACGGGCAGTCCGGCGCGCTCCTCCCTTCGGTGACTCGACGGCGGCGTGATCTCCACCGCGAGATCGGTTCTCAGTTCCATGGTTCCCGTCCTTTCTCCGGCCTCGCCGGGGGTTGTTTTTGTATAGAGTGCCGAAAAGCAAAAATGCGGGGAATTCCGAAAGAAATCCTCCGTGTTTCTCTTGCATTTTCGCTTGGTTGATGGTAAAATATACTCTACGCGACAAGGAAAAGGAGGTGGAAATCCATGCCGAACATTAAGTCCGCGAAGAAGCGCGTGAAGGTCATCGCTACGAAGACGCTGATCAACAAGGCCGCCAATTCCGAGCTGAAGACCACGATCAAGAAGGCGAACGCCGCGATCGAGAACAACGACGCCAACAAGGCCGAGGCTGTCCGTGTGGCCGTGAAGAAGATCGACCAGGCTGTTGCCAAGGGGATCCTGCACAAGAACGCTGCCGCCAGAAAGAAGTCCCAGCTGGCGAAGAAGGTCAACGCATAAGAAACGTGTGCGTCCCTTAAAAAAGGCAGAGCGAAAGCTCTGCTTTTTTTATTTCTCCGGCTCTTTCCATGAATTTCTCTCCTCCCATGCCTTTCCGGTTGACTTTTTCACCGAAATTGGGTATCATAGGGATCAGAAAGCAGCGTGTGGTTCCGGGGCAAAGCCGTCCCGCGCGATGTTTTTACATTGAATTACGTCGGAGGTGCCTGATTTTGAAAAAGAATGGATTTACCGTACTCGTCACCGTCCTCTCCGCCGTGGCCGCCCTGACGGCCGCCGCCATCGCCGTGTTCCTTTTCTTCGAGAAGAAGAGAAAGGACGAGGAGGAGCTCGAGCATTATCTCGACTGCTCGATTCAGTAATCTGCCGGATGTTCCATCGGGAGGGAGCTTTTCAGCTCCCTCCCTTTTTTCTGCCCCGCACGCGCCGCCAGCTCCATTTCAGGAGCGTCCAGAGCAGCAGACCGAGAATTTTCCCGCTGAGGACGCGCAGGACGCGCCACGCGTTTTTCCCCGCGCGGACGAGCGGGTGCCCGAGAAGCTCAGCTCTTGTCGCGCGATCGCGAAAAGAGGGCGGCGGCGAGGCCGAACACCACCGCCGCCGTGAGGCCCGCCGACGCCGCCGTCATGCCGCCGCTCAGGACGCCGAAGAGCCCGTCCTCTGCCACGGCCTTTTTGACGCCCTCGGCCATCAGCCAGCCGAAGCCCGTCAGCGGCACCGTCGCGCCCGCGCCCGCGAAGTCGACGAGCGGCCCGTACAGCCCAACCGCCGCGAGGACGACGCCCGCCGTGACGAACAGTACGAGAATGCGCGCCGGGGTCAGCTTCGTGAAATCGAGCAGGAGCTGCCCCACGGCGCAGATCGCTCCGCCGACAAGAAACGCCCAAACGTATTCCATCCGCGTTTTCTCCTCCTTTCCGGCCCTGCGGCCTGTGCGGATTATCGTTTCCCGCCGCGCGGCGGGTATGCGCCGGACGCGCTTTTTGCCGTCATTTTTATTTTGTTGAAATATTATTTTACTATTGACTTTAATAAAATTAAAGTATATATTGAATATAGTGAAAGGAGGAGAGGCGAATGCCGATTACCGTCGTGCCGGAATGGATGGCGGAGCTGGACGGGGAGGATGTTGCGTTCATCCGGAACTTCGTGCTGGCCTCGGGCTCGCTCAAGGAGATTGCGCAGGAGTACGGCGTAACGTACCCGACGGTACGGCTGCGGCTCGACCGGCTGATTCAAAAGATCCGCCTGAGCGGCGAGCGGGCGGCGGATCCGTATGTGTCGCTCGTGAAGCGTCTCGCCCTCGACGAAAAGATTGATTTTGACACGGCGAAGCTCCTCATCGCGGAGTACCGCCGGCAGAAGGAGGAATCGTGATGACGATACTGCCCGTACTGCTGATGACAGCGCTCTGTATCCTGCTCGGCCTGGCCGCGACGGCGGCCGTTGTGGTGGGGATTGTCTTTCTTGTGCGCTATCTGACGCGCGAATCCGCGAAAAAGAAAGAACGCGCGGCGCGGGAGCAGGAGCTTGAGAAGATGCGGATTGACGATTTGTGAAAAAGGAAGCCCGCAGGCGAACGCCTGCGGGCTCCTTTTTTGCATCATTGCCTCGCCGCTTCCTCCCCGCGACAGCGGCACCGGGAGAGGTCGACGCGGCCGTCCGGGAGGAACGGGACGCCCTCCTCGAGCAGGAGGACGCGCTGCCAGTCCACGCCGCCGGTGAAGAACGCGGAGGAGGTGCTCCCGTCCGCGTGGACAACGCGGTGGCACGGCACGCCCTCCGGCGCGCAGCGCATCGCGTATCCGACGACGCGCGCCCAGCGCGGATTCCCGGCCAGCAGCGCGACCTGGCCGTACGACGCCGCGCAGCCGGGCGGAATACACTCCACCACGCGCCAGATCGTCTCGAACGCGTTCACTCAGATCGCCCCGATCTCGTGCGGCAGAGCGATCTGGTTCCAGAACATCGTACCGAGATCCTCGCGGCCCGGCTCCGGCTCTTTGCCGTCATACGGCAGGCGCGGCTCCTCAAGCTCCTCGATGGCGGCGCACTCGCCGGAGAGCCAGCGCTCGACGCGGAAGGCGGCGGCGCGGATGCGCTCTTTGAGCCCGCCGACGCGGATGTCGAACAGGTCGAGGCCGAAGGGGCGGTTCTCGGCGATCCACTGGAGGCGGAAGCGCTTGGCGAAGCGGTCGAGGCGGCTGAGCAGCTCCGGCAGCACCTCGCCCGTCAGGCGGACGGCCTCGCCGCGGTCACCCGCAAGGTACGCGCGGCGCAGATCGATCCCGATGCGGCACTTGATTTCGAGGAAGCGGCACAAAGCGGCGGCGGACTCGAAATACGGCGCGTACTGCCCGCCCTTCGCCGCGGCCTTTTCAAGGCGCTCGGCGCAGCTGCGGTAATGGGCGGCGTACTCGTCCGGGCGGATGTGCGCGTCAAACTTGCCGAGCAGGACGTCCTGATAGAAAATCGTCCGGTGCGACGAGACGGAGCAGCGGTTCTCGCGGTTGCCGGGCGTGAGGTGCGGCTCGTCGAGCAGGAGGAAATCGTCCCAGCAGCCGCCGCAGGAGAGGGCGAAGCGCCTCCTGAGAACGGATTCCTGCGCGTCCCCCGCGTAGCAGAGCTCCGACCAGAACTGCAGCGCCGGCAGGACGGAGGCGAACGGCGTTTCCGCCCCGTTGTCGCCCCACGCGGTGAGGAGCACCTCGCCGACGCCGCGGCGGCGGCAGGCCTCGTGCGCAAGGCGCGCGATTCGGAAGGAGAAGCGGTTGTTCGGCAGAAAGCCGAGCCACTTCCACGCCCCGCCGGCAAAGATGATGTTCTTCGTCATCTCGGCGTGGCGGTCAAGCATCCCGTCGTACGCCGCGGCGTCCTCGGAATAGTAATCCCAGTAGACGAGAGAGACGTCCTCCGGGATGGTCTCGGCGATGCGCGGATCCATGCGGCAGTCCTTCGCGTAATACTCTCCGCCGGACGCGAGGCGGAAGAACATATCGCTCCACAGCATCGGATGCAGGCCGTTTTCCTTCGCGAGCGCGTAGACGCGGCTGAAATGGTCGAGCATGATCTGCATCCGGTCACGGTAGCCGTTTCGGTCGAGATATTTGCCGAGGCCGACGAGGTGCGCCTCGTCCATGCCGATGTTGATGCGGCGCGTCCGCAGGCACGAGGAGAAGAGCGAGAACATCGCGCCGACGAGCTCGTACGTCTTCGGCTCGCCCGCGAGGAGGATATCGTCGAGATCGTGGACGCCGGAGAACGCGGGCCAGCGGAAAATCTGGCGCAGATGGGCGAGCGTCTGGATCGCCGGGATGAGCTCGATGTCGAAGGCGCAGGCGAAATCATCCATGAAGCGCAGATCCTCCCGCGAATAGCGCCCTCTCCCCCAGCCGAAATACGGGTAGCCGGGAAGCTCGTACACGTCCTCGATGTACAGCTGCAGCACCGTGAAGCCCATCCGCGCGAGGCGGACGACGAGCTGCCGGAAGCCCTCGCGGCTGAGCACCGCGCCGCGCGAGCAGTCGGCCATCAGGCCGAGGTCGCGGTACGCGGGCTTCTCCTCGACGGAAAAGTCGCCGCCCGCGGCGAGGCCCTCCTCCACGAGCACGAGGGCGCGCCCGAAATACGCCTCGCGCGCGATCCGCACGCGAACCTCGTCTCCCTCGCGGCGGACGGAAATGCCGTCGCCGCCGTGGGCGACGGTCACCCGCTCCCCGTCAAAGGGGAGAACGCCGTCCCTGTAGAACCAGCGGAGCATCCCCCGCTCTCTCACGGTTAAGCCCTTCATACCATTCTTCCTCCTGTCTTTTCATTCGCCGGCAAGCTTCCGGAACAAATCCCACGCGAGCGCGTCTCGCTCGATGTGGTACGCGCAGCGGATGAAATGGCGCCGCGCGTCAAAGGCGTAATGGTTGTCGTACTCGGGAATCGGGCTGTGGACGAGCGCGGTGCGCACGAAATCGCCGGTGAGCCACGAGGCCGCCGTGACGTCCCAGATGACGCGGCTCCACGTCGGGAGGGAGCTTCCGCGCTCCGCCTCCTTCGTGGTGACGTCCACCAGATAGTCGCACAGCGCGTTTTTCCCGGAAAGCCAGTGCGTCAGCTCCGGCCCGGTGACGGTGAAGGCGCTCACGACGCCCATGCACGGGAGCTGGATAAGCGGAACGCCGCAGCCGAAGACGACGCGGGCCGCCGCGACGTCCTGGCTGAGGTTGAACTCCTTCGTGTCCGGCCAGTGATGCGCGTTGCCGCCGAGCCAGACGACGACGATGCGGTCGGCGATCGCCGGCTCGAGGAGCAGCGCCGAGGCGACGTTCGTGACGGCGCCGATCGCGACGACGTACAGCGGCGCGCCGTCCGCCGGACGCGCCATCGCGCGGCGCACGAGGTCGCGCGCCGCCGGGGAGTCGACCGGCGTGCTTTCGTCCGGCAGATAGGCCGCCGAGCCCTTGTACACGCTGCGCCCCTCCTCGCCGAGCAGCGCGAGGACGCGCAGAATCTCCTCATAGCTTTTTTCCATGCCGTCCGCGGGACCCTCCGACTTCTCGTTCCAGAACGGGGCAGCGTAGACGGCCTGCAGGTTGACCCGCTCCGGGGAGCGGATGAGGTACGAGAGGGCGAACTGATCGTCGATCTCGTTGAAGGTGTCGGTGTCGAGCACCGCGTCCACAAGTCCCGTCGGGGGCTCGAGACGGCGGAGCAGCTGTTCCTGCGTCAAAGACATATGGCATTCCTCCCAAATCGTCTGTCCCGCGCCTTTCGCGGGACTTCAGCCTCACTTTACCATACGGGAAAGAAAAAAGCAATTCAAAGCGGGGGGCTCAAGAAAGATTTTCAAGATCAAAATGCCCCGCCGCCCGAAGGCGGCGGGGCAAGCGGTCACTCCTGCATCAGGCCGAGCGTTTCGCGCATCGTGTCGAGCGGGGTGCCGGAGAGCTTCACGCTGATGTACGGCTTCGCGCCGGCGTTGACCATGACGCGCTTCTTCATCCCGGAGACGAGACGCGAGACCTGCTTCATGTCGATTTTGTTCTGGTAGAACAGGATCGCCTCGCCCTGCTGCTTGATCTCCGAGACGCCGAGGGCGGCGGCCTGGCTGCGCAGGAGGGCGATCTCGAGCAGGCCGTTGACGCTCTCCGGCGGCTCGCCGAAGCGGTCGATCAGCTCGTCGGTGACGTCGAGGGCGTCCTCGCGCGTGCGCACGTCGGCAATGCGGCGGTACACGTCCAGCCGCTGGTTGAGGTCGGCGATGTAGCGCTCCGGAATGTGCGCCTGGATCTGCACGTCCACGAGGCAGCCGGCGTCGATCTCCTGCACCTCCTCGCCCTTCTCTCGCTTGATCGCCTCGCCGAGGAGCTTGAGGTAGAGGTCGTAGCCGACGGCCTCCATATGCCCGTGCTGCTCGCCGCCGAGGATGTTGCCCGCGCCGCGGATCTCGAGGTCGCGCATCGCGATTTTAAAGCCGGAGCCGAACTCCGTGAACTCGCGGATGGCGGCGAGGCGCTTCTGGGCGACGTCGGAGAGCACCTTGCTGCGCGTGAACGTCAGGTAGGCGTACGCGCGGCGGCTCGAGCGGCCGACGCGGCCGCGGATCTGATGCAGCTGCGACAGGCCGAGGCGATCGGCGTTGTCGATGATGAGCGTGTTCGCGTTCGGCACGTCCACGCCCGTCTCGATGATCGTCGTGCAGACGAGAATGTCGATCTCGTGGTCGATCATCTTCCGCCACACCTCGGAGAGCTCCTGCTCGTTCATCTTCCCATGGCCGAAGCCGACGCGCGACTCCGGGATGGCCGCCTGGATTTTCGCCGCGACGCGCTCGATGGTGGCGACGTCGTTGTGCAGGTAGTACGCCTGCCCGCCGCGGCGGATCTCGCGGCGCAGCGCCTCACAGACGACGCCGTCGTCGTGCTCGAGGACGTACGTCTGCACGGGATGGCGGTCGTGCGGCGCTTCCTCAATGACGCTCATGTCGCGGATGCCGGAGAGCGCCATGTTGAGCGTGCGCGGGATCGGCGTCGCGGAGAGGGTGAGCTGGTCGACGTTCGCGCAGACGGTCTTGAGCCGCTCCTTCTGCGCGACGCCGAAGCGCTGCTCCTCGTCGATGATGACGAGGCCGAGATCGCGGAATTCCACATCCTTGCTCACGAGGCGGTGCGTGCCGACGACGATGTCAATCTCGCCGTGCCGCAGGCGGCGCAGAATCTCCTCCTGCTGCTTCGGCGTGCGGAAGCGCGAGAGAATCTCGACCCGCACCGGGAAGCCCTCCATGCGCCGCGTGATGGTCTGAAAATGCTGCCAGGCGAGGATGGTCGTCGGAACCAGAATGGCGCACTGCTTGCTGTCGGAGACGCACTTGAACGCGGCGCGCAGGGCGACCTCCGTCTTGCCGAAGCCGACGTCGCCGCACAGGAGGCGGTCCATCGGCGAAGAACGCTCCATGTCGCTCTTGATCTCGTCGATGCAGCGGAGCTGATCCTCCGTCTCCTCATACTCAAAATGCGCCTCAAAGTCGCGCTGCCAGTCGGTGTCCTCCGGGAAGGCGTGGCCCTTGACCTGCATCCGCTTCGCGTAGAGCGCGATGAGCTCCCTGGCCATGTCGCGCACGGCGTGGCGCACGCGCGTCTTCGCCTTCTGCCACTCCGCGCCGCCGAGACGGCTGAGCTTGACGGCGGAGTCCTCGCGCGGGCCGATGTATTTGCTCACGAGGTCGAGCTGCGTGACGGGGACGTACAGCGTGTCGCCCTTCGCGTAGCGCACCTTGATATAGTCCTTGACGACGCCGTGCATATCGAGCTTGTGGATGCCCTCGAACACGCCGACGCCGTGCGAGACGTGGACGACGTAGTCGCCG
This sequence comes from uncultured Clostridia bacterium, assembly GCA_944380675.1. Classification (GTDB taxonomy): domain Bacteria; phylum Bacillota; class Clostridia; order Oscillospirales; family Acutalibacteraceae; genus Caccousia. Next base: position 10,782 of record CALWIH010000067.1, read on the forward strand.
GGCGTGAGATCGGCGAGGCTGTAGATCTCCTGGCTGTTCGTCCGGCGCTTTTTCTTCTTCACCGCCCCCTGCGCGGTGCGGCCGTGGGTGATGAGGCTGAAGAACGCGCCGGGATACTCGAAGCCCGCCGAGAGCGCGCCGCTCGTGACGACGACGGTCCCCCGCTGGACGGTCTCCGGGTTGTCGAGGTAGGCGGCGGGCAGGCCCTGGGCGCGCAGATCGGCGGCGACCGTCTGGCCGCTGCGCTCGTTGCCCGCGAGGACGACGCACGCCCAGCGGTTGTGGAGCATGGCCGCGAGATCCTCGCTCAAAAGCTGCGTGCTGCCGCCCCAGACGGAGAGCTGGCGCGCCGTGACGGCGATCTGCTCGCGCACCGCCGTGTCGTACCCGCCGCGCGCGAACACGTCGAGGTAGATTCCGGCGCGGTCGAAGCGCGTGAGCAGGTACGGCCAGTCCTCCATGTACTGCGACAGGCTGCGGCACAGGACGCCCTCCTCGAGGTAGTCCTTTACGTCCTCGCCCCACTGCCACAGCGTCGAGCGCAGCCGCTCGCGGCACTTGTTGGACTCGCTGAGGAAGACGAGGGCGTCCGGCGCGTAGTCAAAGAGCGTCGCCGGAGCCTCGTAGAGCAGAGAGATGAACTTGTCGAGGCAGCTCAGGCGCAGCCCGTCGGCGAGCTTCTCCGCCTGCGAAAGGAGCACCTCCTTCGCCTTCGCGGCGGTTTTCCCGCGCAGCGAAGCGGCAAGCCTGCGGATTTTTTCCGCGAGGGCGGCCGGATCCCCGGCAAGCGCCTCGACGGCCGGGGCGAGGAGCAGCTCCTCGATCGTCTCCGTGCGGCGCTGGGTCTCGACGTCAAAGAGGGAAATGGTGTCGATCTCGTCTCCCCAGAACTCGAGACGGGCGGGCCGGGCGGCGTCCGGCGTGAACACGTCGAGGATGCCGCCGCGGCGCGAGAACTGGCCGCTGCCGTCGACCTCGACCGTGCGCTCGTAGCCGCACGCGAGGAGGGCGGCCTCCGCCTCCTCCATCCCGATTTGCATCCCGGGGCGCAGCGTGACGGTGCGGCGGCGAAGCTCCGCGGGCGGGAGCGTGTACTGCAGCGCGGCGTCCGGGCAGCAGACGACGGCGTCGTATTCCCCGGCGGCCATCAAGGCGAGCACCTGCAGGCGCTGGCGCTCAAACTCGTGCGACGCGCCCTCGGCGTCCCGCAGGGCGAAGTCACGGTAAGGGTAAAACAGCGGGCGCAGGCCCATCGCGCGCAGATCCTCGCAGAGCCTCTGCCCCTCCGACTCCTCGCCCGTGAGAACGACGGCGCGGCGCTTCTCCCGCACACAGAGCGCGGCGATGAAGGCCGCCTTGTGGACGGCGGAGAGCCCCGTAACGGCGGCGGGCAGCGCTCCCGCCGAGACGGCGCGCTCAAGCGCCTGGAACTCGGGGAGCTTCCCCAGCATGGCGTGCAGGAATTTCATGGCGTCCTCCCTTTCAGATTTTTCCGAGCGTCCGCAGCAGGAAGATCCAGCCGGTGACGGTGACGCTCGAGAGCAGCGTCGTGACGACGATGATCCCCGAGGTGAGAACGTCGTCGTTCTTCATGTTCTTTGCCATAATATACGCGCTCGGCGTCGTGGCCAGGCCGAGCATCGCGAGCAGAGCGACGAGCTGGTCGCCGTGAAAGCCGAGGACGACGGCCAGCGTGAGAAACACGCCGGGCAGAGCGATCAGCTTGATGAAGGCGGCGAGGAGCGTCGGCCTCCACCGCGCGAACGCCTCCCCGAGCTGCACGCCCGCGCCGATCGCGATGAGGGCGATCGGGGTGGACATATCGGCGAAATAGCCGAGCGTCTTGTCAATGAGCGTCGGGAAGCGCCAGCCGGTGACGGAAAAGAGCAGGCCGGCGAGAATCCCGAGCAGAATCGGGTTTTTGCAGACGCCGAGCAGCGCCTTTTTGAGCTGAGCCGGATGGAACCCGCCGCCGTCGCCGTGGATGGTGAGAATCAGCACGGCGAAGATGTTGAACAGCGGCACCGAGGCGACGATCATCAGCGGGGACGCGCCGGCGCTGCCGTACATATTCATCACGAAGGCCACGCCCATGACGGCGGGGCTGCCGCGGTAGCAGCCCTGGACGAACGCGCCGAGCATTTTCTTGTCCTTGACAAAGACGGCGGAGAGCGTCCAGATGAGGACGATGCCCACGAACGTCGCGCCCATACAATAGAAAAAGAACGCGGGGTCGAACGCGTCGGAGAGGCTCATCTGCGAAATTTCGGTGAAGAGCAGAATCGGAAGCGTGACGTAAAAATTAAACTTGTTCGCGACGTCGACAAAGCCCTGCGTCAGCATCCCGAACCGGCGCAGCAGCCACCCGGCAAGCATGACGAGGAAGATGGGAAACGTCGCGTTAACGCTGAAAAGAAAATTATCCATGGGGATTCGCCGGCTTCCTCAGGAATTGAAGCGGTTCTGCGCTTCCTGCAGCTTCCCGCTCACGATAAGCTCCACGGCCTCGGCGGCGTGGTCGAGCACCGGGTCGAGCGCCTTGAGGTCGGCGGGCGAAAAGCGCGAGAGCACCCAGTCCGCGAGGTCCCACTCGGGGCTCGGCTTTTTGCCGACGCCTATTTTGATGCGCGGGATGTCGTCGTGACCGGTGAGGTAGATGATGTTCTTCATGCCGTTGTGGCCGCCGTCGGTTCCCTTGGCGCGGATGCGCATCCGCCCCGGCTCGAGGGAGATGTCGTCAAAGAGGACGATGCAGCGGCTCGGCGGGAGCTTGTAGAACGCGAGCGCCTCCTGCACGCTCTGGCCGGAGAGGTTCATGAAGGTCGAGGGCTTGAGCAGGAGTACGCGTCTGCCGCCGAGCTCGGCCTGCGCCGTCAGCCCCTTGAACTTGAGGCGGTCGATCGAGACGCCCGCCTTCTCCGCGATGCGCTCAATCGCGAGGAACCCGGCGTTGTGGCGCGTGTTCTCGTACTTGGAGCCGGGATTCCCGAGCCCCGCTATCAGATATTCTACCGGGCCGGACGGCGCGGGTTTCCTCGAAAAAAAAGACATGATGAAAATTCCTCCTGTTTTGCGGCGCGCGTTTTCGCACGCGCAAACGCCCCAGCCCCCGGATGGGGGTGGGGTGATCGCGCGCGCTGCGTTTCTTTTTTTATTGAAACTATGATACCATACCGCCGCCTGCCGGCGCAAGCGGGAGAAGCGCCCAAAAATCGGGGGCCGCGCCGCGCGATTTTTAGTCCGCGGCGCGGCGGCTTTGCGGTTGCGTTTTTCGCCGCGGGACGGTATAATGAGGGGAAAGAAAACCGGAAAGGAATGGTCTGACCATGCTGACGCCTGCAAAGAGGGAATTTATCGAGTTTATGATGAGCGCGGACGTCCTGCGCTTCGGCGATTTCGTGACGAAGAGCGGGCGCAACACGCCGTATTTCGTCAACACCGGCAACTACCGCACCGGCCTGCAGAACTCCCGCCTCGGCGAATTCTACGCCGCGATGGTGAAGGAGACCGTCGGCAGCGAGTTTGACGCGATGTTCGGCCCGGCGTACAAGGGCATCCCGCTCGTCACCACGGCGGCCGGGGCGCTTGCCAGAAACTACGGCATCGACAAGCCCTTCTTCTTCAACCGCAAGGAGGCGAAGGATCACGGCGAGGGCGGCAGCACCGTCGGCTACAAGCCGAAGGACGGCGACCGCATCATCATCATCGAGGACGTCATCACCGCCGGTACCGCCGTGCGCGAGACGATGCCCGTACTCGCGGCCTGCGGCGACGTGAAGGTCACGGATATGTTCATCTCCGTCAACCGCTGCGAGTTCGGCCAGAACCCGGAAAAGACGGCCATCATGGAGGTCGAGGAGGAATTCGGCATCCGCGTGCACGCGCTCGTCACCGTGCGGGACATCCACGAATACCTCAAGGAAAAGCCGGAATACGAAAACCTCCTTCCGCTGATGGAGGACTATATGAGCCGGTACTGCGTGTTCTGAGGAAAGCG
>CALWIH010000068.1 GCA_944380675.1 uncultured Clostridia bacterium
CTGCTTCGCCGCCGCCTGCTTCGCCGCCTTCGCCGCCTCCGCGGCCCTGGTGACGCCGGACGAAGCTCTCCCGGACGAGGAGGACTTCGCCGTCCCCCCGGAGGCCAGAACCGCCCCGCCTACGGCCGCCGCCGCGGTCCGCCGCTCTTTGGCCTCGGCCTCGCTTTCCGCGAGGTTGGCGGCGCGCAGAATATCGCCGCCGAGCTCCTCGAGCGCGTCCGCGAGAGCGCTCACGCGGGTCTGCCACAGCCGGACGGCGTCCGAAAAGAGGGACGCGTCCTCGCCCCGCCAGTAGAGGGCGATCGACGAGCGCACCGATTTGGCTCCGTTCGCCGCGTCCCGGCACGCGCCGGCGGCGCGCTCCGAGAGATACCGGGCGCACACCCTGTCGTTCTCAAAATCCGCGCTCATTGTGCGTCCTCCCTTCCCGCCTGCACCGTCAGAATGCTGCCGTCCCACAGGCCGAGGGACGCGAGCGTGTCCTCGTCCCCGAGGGGGCGATCCCCGTCGAGCAGCATCAGCTCCGTCACGGGGAGCCAGCGCTCCGGCGCGAGAGCGCGCAGCGTCTCGAGCAGCATCGCGCGCAGCCGCCGCGCCGGAACGAAGACGGGAAGCTCGAAGTCAAGCTCCGTCCTGCCGAAGCGGTCGCGCACCGTCACGATGGCGTTCTCCACCTCAATCATGCCGTCGCCTCCCTTCCGCTTTTCCCAAACCACGGGGCGCACACCTCGCGAAGACGGCTCGCGCCCGCGAGGAACAGCCGCACGCCGCCCGCGTCCGGGGCCAGGGCGAGCGCCCCCGGTTCTCCGGCGGCCACCGCGACGCCGCGTCCCTCGCGGAGCCGGTGGTCGAGCAGCGTCAGCGACGCGGCGGCGCACGGCCCGCGGAGGATTTCGGCAAACTGCCGGGCCGCTCCTTCGCTCACGCCCCGCTCGCACAGCAGCCGGAGGCAGCGCTCCGGCTTGCCGGCGCTCTCCGCGATGGCGGCAAGCTCCTCGCGGGACGCCACGAGCGCGTCGAGCGGAGCCTCCTGCGGGAGGGGCAGCGAGCCGAGAAAGCAGGAGAGCGCGCCGTCCGGCTCCGCCGTTTCGAGGCGGATGGTGTCCCCGTCCTGCGTGCGCTTCGTCCACAGGCCGCTTCTCTCAAAGAAGGAGACGCGCTTTGCGCCGGGCAGGGAGAGCGAGACGCTCCTGTCCGGCCGGGCGCAGCAGCCGGCGAGCCGGAGCGTTTCCTCCGGGAAGGAGACCTCCCCGTCAAAGGAGAGCTTCATCAGCCCCTTCCCGGCGAGGGAGGCCGCGGTCTGCGCCATCGCGCCGGTCAGACGGCTTCCCTCCAGCCCCGCGAACGGGTTCGGCAGCCCCCAGAGCTGTTCCGCCCCGCAGCACGCGGCGAGATAGGCGTACTCGCGCGCGGTCACCGTCATCGAATCCATCGGTTCACTTCCTTTCCTCTCACAGCCGTGACACGGCCTTGAAGCGGACAGGCGCGCTGCCGCGCCCGCCGCGGAAATAGCCCTCGTGCGCGCCGAGCTCCGCGAGCCGGTCGGCGGAGCGCATGGACAGCGGGATGCCGTCGTGCTGCTGCGCGCTGCCGCCGAGGAGGACGGCCGCGCCGTTCTCCGCAAGCTCCGTGAGGAACGGATCGCCCTGCACCGCGAGGCGGGAGACGTCCGCACAGCTCCCGAGCACGGCGGCATAGACGCCGAGGCCCCTGCCGAGCGCGGCGATGAGATGCAGGCGCTTGCGCGACTGCTCCGACGCCGCCGCCCGGCACGCGGCCAGATCGGCGACGGCAACGACGATCGGCGGGAAGGCTTCCTGTTCCCCGCTCTCCGCCGCCTCCTTGCGCCGCTGCAAAACGGGCATCAGCGCGGCAAGGGCTTCGTCAAGCTCCGCGCCGCCGCGCAGGAGCCGCAGCCCCGGCACGGGGGCGGGCAGGCCGTTCGGCGCGAAGCAGAATAATTTCTCCGGAGCCCTCTCCGCGTACTGCGCGAGAATTGCCGTCAGCAAAACCTCGCCTCCGGCGTCCGGCGTCTGCGAGAGAAGGAGAAACGGCGTTCCCGCCGGGTCGAACGATACGGCGGAAAATTCCTCCGTGTCGAGGCCGAGGAAAATCCCCTCCCCGGAGGCGTCCGCGAGGGAGACCTCCTGCGGCATCACCGGGATCGGCGCGGGGCGCGCGCCCTTCCACGCGGCGTCCATGGCCTCGCAGAGCGCGCGCAGGGCGCGCAGACGCTCCGGCTCGGTGTCTCCCGGCACGGGCAGCGCCGCCTGGAATTCGAGCGGCGGCGTCCCCTTCATGAAGCCGCGCCCCGGCACGTCCTCCGGTTCGAGCCCGCCCGTGCGCCCGACAATCGCGCCGTAGTCGAGGCGGTCGGGCAGATGGAGCGCGGCGGCCCACTTGAAGTTCTGCGACACGCGGAACGGGAGGGCGGACGGGTTCGCCGCGGAGACGAGCCAGTGCATCCCGAAGGCTGCGCCGTCGCGCGAAAGCTCGGCGAAGAACGGGTCAAGTTCCGGGTACAGAGACGGCACGGGCGCGAAATTGTCGAGCACGAGCAGGACGCGCGGCAAACGCCCGCCCGTCAGCTCGCGGTAGCTCTCGAGGTTTTTCGCCCCGCACGACGCGAAGAGCCTTCTGCGCCGCTGCAGCTCGTCGGAGAGCATCGAGGCGAGCTTGCGGACTTTCGCGCCGTCCTCGCCCGCCGCCGCGCCGCCGACGTGCGGCAGTCCCTCGAGCGGCCCCATGCCGCCGCCGAAGTCCATGAGATAGACGGAAACGGCGTCGGGAGGAAGGGAGAGCGCCGCCGAGACGACGGCGGCGGAGAGGAGCGTCGTCTTGCCGCTGCCGGACGCGCCGTACACCGCGATGTGGCCCTGCTGCGCAAAGTCGAGAAGGAACGGGAACTGGCGCTGGTTGGCCGGATCATCCGCGAGACCGGCAGGCAGGCAGAGATCCCCGCCCTGCGGCCATACGCCGCCGGAAAAGCCGTCCGGCAGAAGCGCCGCGAGCGGGAGCCGCTCGGGCAGTTTTTCCGTCCAGATCGGGGCGGCGCGCGGGATGTGATGCTCTTCGGCGAAGCGGTCGAGGTACGCGACGGTGGTTTCCAGCTCCGTGCGGCGCACCCGCGTGCCGACGGTGCCGTCCTCGAGCAGGCCGGCGCGCGTCCCGTCCGTCTGCACGAGCGCGATCGATTCGCTTCCGGCGTCCCGGCGCTTCCCGAGCGGATCGTACGGCGCGCCGCTCCAGTAGGACTGGATCTGCTCGTAGATCTCGCCCTCGCCGATGCGCACATAGGCGCTTCCCGGGTTGGCGAGATAGGCCGCGTCCGGAGTGCCGAGCATATCGCGGCTGTCGGCGGCGCTCGCAACCTTGAGGCACCAGCGGAAGCGCGTGTTCGCGCTCATCTTTTCGTCCACCACGCTGCCCGGCTTCTGCGTGAGCAGGATGATGTGCACGCCGAGCGTGCGGCCGATGGCAAAGACGCGGTCGACAACCGGCATGAACTCCGGGAACTGCTGCTTGAACTCGGCGAACTCGTCGACGATGAGGAACAGGTACGGCATCGGCTCCTCCGCCTTCCCCGCGCGGAACAGCCTGAGGTAGTCGGAAATGGTGCTCACGCCGTGGCTGTCGAGCAGCTTTTTCCGCCGCGTGAGCTCGCTCTCGAGCGAGGCGAGGTTGCGGCTGATGTTCTTGTCGAGATCCGAAATCGAGCCCGCCAGATGCGGCAGACGGCGAAACGGCAGGAGCAGCCCCGTGCCCTTGAAATCGATGAGGACGAACGAAACCTGCTGCGGGGAAAAACGCAGCGCCATGGAGAGAATCCAGCTCTGCGCCATCTCCGATTTGCCGGAGCCCGTCATGCCCGCGACGAGGCCGTGCGGGCCGTGGCGGCTCTGGTGGATGTCAAAGACAAACGGCTCGTTCCCGGCGCGCACGCCGATCGGGACAGCCATGCTCTTGTCGGGACGGCCCGATTTCCAGTTCGAGGCGACGTCGAACTCCTCGGGGCGGCGGACACCGTATCCCTGCAGGAAGGTGACGGCGCGCGGCAGCTCCCTCTGCCCGTCCTCCTCGAGGCGGACGGGAGCCAGCGCGCGGGCGAAGGCGTCGAACGATTCCTCGTCCATCGCGTCCACCGTGAACTCCTGCGCCTGATCCGCCGCGTCGCGCCGCAGGCATCTGCCGCGCCCGGCCTTTACGTCGACAATGAGGCTGCACTCCTTCGGCAGATTTTCGAGCCGGTCGGAGAGAAAAACGGCGCACGCGCCGAGCGAAGGATCGTTTTTCGTCAAAAGGGAGAGCAGCCGGCGCGCGCGCAGGTATTCCGGCGCGGCGCAGAGAAAGAGGTAATACGGCAGCGGCTCCTTCTCGCTGCCGCGGCGCTCTCGGGCGGCAAGCTCCTCCTCGAGGGGGACGAGCAGGCGGCGCGCCGCTTCGGGGCTGTCCGCGATGAGGCGGCGGCTTCTGCCGGAGGCGAAGGCGTGCGGAAGCCATTTGACAAATTGCCAGCGCGGCCATTCCTCCGGGCGGCAGAGCGTGACGATCCGCAGCTCGTCGGCGCTGTGATGGACGGCGGCCTGTACGGCGAGATTGCGCGCGAGGCGCAGCGCCTGCTCCCGATCGCCGACAATGCCCGCCGTGACGGCCTCGCGCAGCCCGAGGACAATCGGGCAGCCGGGGACCGCTTCATACCGGGCGGCAAGCTCCGCGGCGCGCGGGGCGAGGGGATCCTCCTCGAGGGTGAGATGCTCGCGCGCCGTGCGCGCCTCAAAGGAGGCAGGCAGGCTTCCGCTGCCGAGGCGGAGCGTCAGGAAATCCTCGTCCTGCGGCCGCCGCTCCCACAGGCGGCGCTGCAGCTCTGCGGCGATCGGCAGGCAGTCGCGCGTCTCGGGATGCACCGCGCAGAGCACCTGCCGCTGGCGATCCGCGCGGCGGGAAAGCTCCTGCTCCGTCTCCGCGAGATAGGCCTCGTATTTTTCGACGCGCAGCCGCTCCTTTTCTCCGCCGCGTCTGCGCTGCGCGCGGACGTTGTGCACGGTGACCGCCGCGCCCACGAGAGCCGTCGGGACGCTGAACGCGAGGGAGATGGGCGAGAGGCCGAGCGCCACTGTCATGACCGCCATGACGCCGACGGTCGAGAGGGACGGGATGAGAATCCCGGCAAGACCTCCGGTCTGCTTCGCGCCGGCGGGAGGCGGCGGGTCGATCGAGACGGCCCCGCTTTCCGCCGTTTCCAGCAGGCGCGGCGAGCGGCGGAACGCGAAGGGGTAGCCTTTCTCCTCGTCGTAGGGGCGGCGCTCCGCGGGACGCGCGGCAGGCAGGCGCAGTCCGCCGCCGGGGAAGCACACCGTCAGGACGTTCCCGAACACGAGGCGGCACAGGCCGACGTCGACGGCGTCGCCGGGCTTTACCTCCGCCTTCTGCACGGCCGCGCCGTTGAGATAAGTCCCGTTCACGCTCCCGAGATCCTCGAGCATCCACACGCCGCCCGCCTTCGAGAGACTGGCGTGGCGGGAGGAGACCTCGCGGCCCGGAATTGCGATCGTGCACGCCTGGCTCCGCCCGAGGGTGAGCTTCGTCAGCCCGCCGAGCTCGACCGTCTGCGTGTCGGAAAGCTCCGCGCAATAATATTGAAACGCGATCCGCGCGTTCTCGAGCGCGTAGATGCGCCCCGGCTCGAGCGCTCCGGCGCGATCCGCGCCGCGCAGCGGCTCCTGGGACGCATACTCCCAGACGCCGTTCTTTTCCTGAAACCGGAGCGCGCCGCGCTTCAGGTCGCAGGGAGGAAATTCATCCGACGGGAAGCGCAGCGACGTTTTGTCCGTCAGCTCCGTTTCCGCCAGCCGATCCCCGAGATAAAACCGCAAAAATGCCGCCATGCCGATCCGCTCCTCGCTTGCTTTGTTCGCCTTCATTATGACAGGAGCGGACGCGGATGAGGGAGACAGCGCCGCGAACGGCAGAAAAATCGACGCAGACGGGAAACCGCCCCGGACAGGAAACCTGCCCGGGGCGGTCAAAAGAGCAAAACGTGAAGTTTTCGCCAGCCTTTTTCAAAAGGGCGCGGCGTGCCGGTGGCACGCGAATTAGCGCCGACCGAGCCGGCAGGCGAGACACGGGGCGCGGGGCGGAGCCCCGATTACTCAGCTCACGGAGATCAAAAAGAAAGCGAAGCCCCAAAAAAGCCAGGAAAAACAGCGTCAGCGCCTTTTTCCGGAAGGCGTCGCACCATGACGCCTTCCCTCACGCAGCCCCGCATTTCTAACGAACTAAGCGTAAACGACACCCCCCGTTCAAAACTCCTCGCAGTGAATCTCAAAGAAGCTCTTGGCGTAGAGGCACACGGGGCAGACCTCGGGCGCGGCGGTGCCGACGACGATGTGCCCGCAGTTGCGGCACTCCCACACCTTGACGGTGCTCTTCTCAAAGACCTGCGCTGTCTCGACGTTGCGCAGCAGCGCGCGGTAGCGCTCCTCGTGGCGCTTCTCAATCGCGCCCGCGAGGCGGAACTTCGCGGCGAGCTCCGGGAATCCCTCGGCCTCCGCCGTTTTCGCGAAGCCCTCGTACATCTCCGTCCACTCGTAGTTTTCGCCCTCGGCGGCGTGCAGGAGATTCTCCGCCGTGCCGCCGAGCTCGCCGAGCTCCTCAAACCACAGCTTCGCGTGCGCACGCTCGTTCTCCGCCGTCTTCAAAAAGAGGGAGGCAATCTGCTCGTACCCCTCGTTCTGGGCGACGGAGGCGAAGAACGTGTACTTGTTCCGCGCCTGGGACTCGCCCGCGAACGCCTCGAGGAGGTTCTTCTCCGTCTGCGTTCCGGCGTATTTGCTGGCCTTCTTCACCGGCGCTTCCTCGACCTTCTCAAACGACGAGGCGGGCTGGCGGCAGCGCGGGCAGGTGAAATCCTCGGGGAGCGTTTCTCCCTCGTAGATGTAGCCGCAGACCCTGCACTTCCATTTGCTCATTTCCTTTTTCTCTCCCTTCAACGCTTCCTCTTTTTCTTCACAGTCGTTGCACGGAATCCGGGCAAGCAGCTCCTGCGCGGCCTTTACGGGGAAACCGGCGGGCGGGGAGGCCGTCCAGCCCTCGAGCAGGGCGCGGGCGTTCTCGCTCTGCGGCAGCATATAGCCGGACTCGCGGAGCAAATCCTCGTGGACGAGGCGGATCGACCGCGCTGCGGCGGAGGCGAGGCGGTACAGCCCGTCCACCTGCGCCTCGGACGCGATGCGCCGCGCCGCGGCCTCCTCGTCCGCCTTGTCCTGCGACAGGGCGCGCGCGTCCCGCAGAACGCTCGCCTCCTTCTTCTGCTGCGGCGGATATTCGACCGGCACCATCGAGATCGCGCCGCTCGGGCACGCTCCGGCGCAGACGCCGCAGCCGACGCATTTTGTCACGTCAATGACGCTGTTCTCCGTGTCCGTCGCGCCCGTCGGGCAGACGTACAGGCAGAGGCAATCCTTCGTGCACAGGCGAAGATTTCTCACGGCAAGCTTTTTCATCGCTTCAGCGCCTCCCTTCCACGGCTTCAAATTTCCAGGACGGCACCTTGCATACCGGGCAGAGCTCCGGCGGCCTGTCCCCCACGGTGAGGAAGCCGCACACGGTGCATATCCAGACCTGCGTGTTTTTGAGGAAGTCCTCGCCCTCCCTCTCGTACCGCTCGAGCAGCGAGAGCAGCATCCTCGTGACCTTCTCGCCCCAGACGCAGATGCGCTGCGTCCCCCGGTCGGAGACGGTCTGCGCGCTCTCCCGCAGGGCGGGATAGCCCTCATCGAGATCCCGGCGCAGCCTTGCGATCAGTCCGCCGAGTCCCTCATCGGGCGCTTCGGGCGCGGCGGCGGCGAAATATTCGGCCAGCTCGCGGTAGAGCGCCGCCTCTTTTTCCTGATACTGCTTCTCGCAGCCGCGCGCGAGGTTCGAGCACACGGCGGAGAGCTGCAGGGCCGAATCGATTCGGACGTCGCGGTGCTCCCGCGCGGGAGCCGCCGCGGCCTTCTCCTCCTTCTTCTCCGGGGCGAACTGGCTTTTGTCCGCGCCGCAGAGCGGGCAGACCCAGCCGTCCGGCAGGCCGGCGAACGCTTTGCCTTCCTTTTCCTCATCGTAGACGTATCCGCAGATGCCACAGATCCATTTGCCCACGCTGTTTCCTCCTTCCGTCCCGGGACTTTGTCCGTCACATTTGTCACAATTGGTCTTATTCCCCCGGGGATTCTACTTCTATTTTATCGAATAGCTTCAAAAAGTCAAGAATCATTTTTATTTTTAAGGTGATGAAGTCGCACGAACGCAAAAAGCGCGCCGGAACTCCGGCGCGCTCTGCCTGCAGGGACGCTATAGGGGATGATCGGCTTTCCAGTCCTCGTTGATGCGGATCCAGTCCTCCAGAACGGCCGGAGCCAGAATCCCCGCCGAAAAGGCAATGTCCGCGCCGACGTTGAGAACGTTCGGCCTCGCGCAGGCCGCCCGCCAGCTCTCGCTGCGCGGCGGACTGTTGTGCAGATGCCCGTGCAGAAGATACCCCGTTTCGGGAATCCAGTCCGGCCTCGGGAGGTGGCACATACGCACGAGCCGCCCGCCGTCCAGAATTTCCGCTTCGTCCGCGACGTTCTCGAAATAGTCGGACGGATCGATTTCCCGGAGCCACTCGTCATCGTGATTCCCGCGGATCAGCGTGAGCCTTCCCGTGAGCCTCGTCAGGACGGAAAGCGGGTGTTTGGGCCGGACGAACAGATCGCCGAGCAGATAGACCGCGTCGTCCGGGGAGACGCGCGCCCGCCAGGCGGCAAGCATCGCCTCCGTCATGGACGCCGCGTCCGGGAACGGCCTTGCGCATCCCTTGACGATGTTTTCGTGGCAGAAATGCGGATCGGCCAGGTAGAAAATGCGTCCCATCAGTCTTTCCCTCCCTTCTCCTCCAGACGCGGGAGAAACCCGCGCAGCTTTTCCATTGTCTCCGCGGTCTCAAAAATCAGCAGGCAGCGCGGATCGGCTAGCTCGATGTCCTGAAAGATGCGCTCGTGCAGCCGCGCGAGCCGTGCGAGGCAGGCAGCGTAGCTCTCCCCGCCGCTCTCTGTCCGCGGTTCCGGCTTTCCCAGAAACGCGAGGAACTCTTTTTGGAGCGCCGCGCGCTTTTCCAGCAGTCTGCTCTGCTCCCTGAGCAGGCAGAGCGCGCTGTGCAGCAGCGCCTGACGCCGGCTGTTTTCCTCCCAGTCTGGCAGTCTGTTTGTGTTGGTTTCCGCCATACCTTCGATCTCCTTTCTGTTTTTCGTTTTCCTGCGGGGGATTCCTCTTGTCAGCATTATCTCATACGGAAATATTTCTCTTTTTTAAGGAGCCGGTTCCGGCCGGCTTCCGGCCTGTCCTTCTGCCGCTTGCGAAAACCGTATCCGCACCGGCGGGAAAGGAAAAGATGTGTCAAACCGGCCGTGTTTCTTTTGGATCGTATTGACAATACCGGGGAAAGCTTTTATAATAATTTCATCAGGATGAAAATCAACGCGCCGCTTGAGGAGATAAATGAAAATCCCCCCTGCGTGCAGCGCAATTTTCATCACCAAAAACGAAAGGATGATTTTGATGGACGCCTCCTTCTACAGGGAAAACCGGAAAGCGCTGCTTGATTTCCTGCCGGATCGCTCGGCAGCCGTCCTCTTTTCCGGAAACGCGCCGAGGCAGTCGGCGGACGCGTATTACCCCTTCTTCTGCAGCCGTAATTTTCTCTATCTGACCGGCGTCGATTTTGCCGGCTTCGTCCTCTTCCTGAAAAAGAACGGCGGTTCTGTGTCGGAGACGCTTTACATTCTGCCGCACGACCTGCTCAAGGAGCGCTGGACGGGCCGCCGTCCGACGGCGCAGGAGGCCGCCGCGCAGTCCGGCATCGAGGACATCCGCTATGTGGAGGGCTTCGAGGAGGACTTCCGCCGCGCCGCCGTGAACGGGGAGTTCGAGACGCTTTGGCTCGACCTGTTCCTCCACACGCCCAACGAGGAGCCCGGCGAGACGCACCGTTTCGCGCGCAGCGCGGCGAAACGCTATCCCGGCCTCACCGTCCGCAGCCTGCTCCCGCAGCTTCGCCGCCAGCGCACGTTTAAGAAGCCGTGCGAGATCGCGGCCATGCGGCAGGCCATGACGGTCACGAGAGCCGGCATCCTCGCGATGATGAAGGCGTCCCGCCCCGGTATGTACGAGTACGAGTACAAGGCGGAGTACGATCACGCCCTGACGAGCCGCGGCGTCTTGACGCCCGGCTTCCCGTCGATCATCTCCGCCGGCCAGAACAATTTCTGCATCCACTACTACAGCTACACCGGCCAGGCGCAGGACGGCGACATGATTCTGAACGACGTCGGCGCGTGCTGGGACAACGAGGTCAACGACGTCTCCCGCGGCTGGCCGTGCAACGGCAGGTACTCAAAGGAGCAGGCGGCGCTGTACCGCTGCGCGTACAACACGTCGGAGCAGATGTTCGGCCTCATCCGCCCCGGAATGCCGATGGCGTCCGTCGATCAGACGGTAAAGAAAATTTGCTTTGAGCAGCTCAAGGCGATCGGAAAGCTGCGCTCCTTTGACGAGATTGGAAAGCTCATGTGGCACGGCGGCGCGCATCACATCGGCTTCGACGTGCACGACGAGGTCGACATGACGCACCCCGTCGCGCCGGGCATGGTCTTCTGCGTCGACGTCGGCATCTACGATGAGGAGAGCGGCATCGGCTTCCGCCTCGAGGACAACTGCCTCGTGACGGAAAACGGCTGCGAGAACCTCTCCGCTTCGATCCCGAGAAAGCTTGAGGACATCGAGGACGCGATGGCTGCGAGAGGCTGAACGCCGCAGAAAAAACGAATCCCCCGGCGGCGAGCCGGGGGATCGGTTCACACCGGCGCGTCGTGCGCCAGCGGATTCGGCGTGTTGATGGTCAGAATTTTGGCGATGCGCGCCGTGCGGTTCGACCAGTTGTGCGGCTTGGTCGACGGGATGTAGATCGAGTCGCCGGGATAGAGCAGATAGCGCGCGTCCTCGAGATAGAAGGTCACGACGCCCTCGAGCACATAGACGAACTCCTCGCCCTCGTGGGCGTACATCTCGACGGCGTCCTCGTCCCCGTCGAAGGGCAGGAGCGTGAACAGGCGCGGGAGCATCCCGCCCGGCGCGCCGGAGGAGCGCAGAATGCTCTGGAAAATACGGGGGCTGATCTCCGTCGACCGCAGATCAATCCCGTGCAGGACGGGATCGGAGGAAGGGGGGAGCGATTCCTCCCGGAACAGTTCCGAGAGCGGCACCTCCAAAATCTCCGAGAGCTTTTCGAGTGAATCGAGCGCGATCGAGGAGAGCCCGCGCTCAAATTGGGAGAGAAAGCCCACAGAGAGCCCGCTCCCCTCGCTGAGCTGCTTGAGCGTCATTTTCTTTTCTGTGCGCAGGAGCTTGACTCTGGTGCCGATGGCCGCGTTCATATCCAACTGCGACGCCTCCTTTCGGGTGCTTTTCTTTCTTTCATGATATCGGCTCCCGGCCGGAATGTCAAGAATACTGTTCACACTGGTGAAGAAAATCGGCTATTTTCGGTTCGTCTGATGAGCAGATTCATATTTGTGAAGACGGATGCGAAGTATTTTTGTCCGGCGAGGCTGGACATGAGGAGGCGGAACGGATGAGAGGGTTGTCCGTATTCAACATTCAGCGGTACTCGATCCACGATGGAGACGGGATCCGCACGACGATTTTTTTTAAGGGCTGCCCGCTTCGGTGTGCGTGGTGCCACAACGGGGAGAGCTGGAATCCCGCTCCCGAGCTGATGTGGGACGAGGAGAAATGCGTGCGCTGCGGCGCGTGCGCGGCTGTCTGCCCGCACGGCGCGGCGTCGGCCTTCCGGCTTGACCGATCGCTCTGCGCAGCGTGCGGCAGCTGCGTGCAGTCGTGCCCCGCAGGCGCGCGCCAGCTTTCCGGCAGAAGGTATACCCCCGAGGAGCTTGTCGCGCTGGTTGCCCGAGACACCATGTTCTACGACGAGTCGGGCGGCGGGGTGACGCTCTCGGGCGGAGAGGTGATGGCCGCGGAACCCTTTACCGAGGTGGAACGCCTGTGCGAGCTCCTGCGCGAGGAAGGGATCCGCGTGTTCGTGGATACGTCCGGTATGGCGCCCTGGGAGCGGTTTGCGGCAATCCTCGGTGACGTCGACTGCTTCCTTTACGACATCAAGGCCATGGATCCCGACAAGCACCGGAAATGGATCGGGGCGGACAATACCCTGATCCTCGATAATCTCCGGCGGCTGAGCAAGGTCGGCGTGCGCATCCGCCTGCGCCTGCCGCTCATCGAGGGCGTGAACGCCGGCCCGGAGGATATTCTTCCGATCATCGGCCTTCTGCGCGACGGCGTGCGGGCGGAGAAAATTCACCTGCTGCCCTACCACGAGTTCGGCAGGGAAAAGTTCGGGCGGCTCGGCCGCGATTCCAGGCCTTTCCGCACGCCCACGCCGGAAAAGCTCGAGAGCCTTGCGGAGCTCTTTCGGAAGGCAGGATATCCCCAGGTGGTCATCGGCGGATAACGGAAACGTATATAAGGAAAGAGAGGAAATCAGTATGGCGCAAGAAATCAGGACGGCGGAGCGGCACGGCGCGACAGAGCGCGTACGCCGCCTGCGCGAGGAGAGCCTCGGCACGCAGCCGCGCATCTATATGGAGCGGGCGGTGCTCGAGACCGAGGCGTACAAAAAATACGAGGGGACGGTTTCCGTCCCGGAGCTGCGCGCGCTGACGCTGCGGCATTTCTTTGAGCACAAGAGCATCTCGATTCACAGAGGCGAGCTCATCGTCGGCGAGAAGGGAGACGGGCCGCAGTCCGCGCCGACCTTCCCGGAGCTGTGCTGCCACACGATCGAGGACATGAAGATCATGGATCAGCGCGAGCTGATTCGCTTTGCCGTCTCCGAGGACGACCTGCGCATCCAGGAGGAGACGATCATCCCCTACTGGGAGAACCGCTCGATTCGCCACAGAATTCTCGCGAGCATGAGCGACGAGTGGAAGGCCGCCTACGAGTGCGGCATTTTCACCGAATTCATGGAGCAGCGCGGTCCCGGCCACACCGTCGGCTCCAACAAGATCTACACGAAGGGCCTCCTCGACTATCAGGAGGATATCCGCCGCGCGATGGACGCGCTCGACTTTGTGCACGACAAGGACGCCCTTCACAGAAAAGAGGAGCTCTCCGCGATGCGCATCGCCTGCGAGGCCGTGATGATTCTCGGCAGGCGGTACGAGGCGCTCGCGCGGGAGATGGCCGCGGCGGAGACCGATCCGCAGTGGAAGGCCGATCTGCTCACGATTGCGGAGAACTGCGCCGTCGTCCCGGCGCATAAACCGCAGACGTTCCATCAGGCGCTGCAGATGTACTGGTTCGTGCATCTTGCCGTGACGAGCGAGCTCAATCCGTGGGACTCCTACAGCCCCGGCCGGCTCGACCAGCACGTCTACCCGTTCTACCGCGACGACGTCGCCGCCGGACGGCTTACGCGCGATCAGGCGCTCGAGCTGCTCGAATGCCTCTGGGTCAAGTTCAACAACCAGCCCGCGCCGCCGAAGGTCGGCGTGACGCTCAAGGAGAGCGGCACCTACACCGATTTCGCGAACATCAACACGGGCGGCATCGCGCCTGACGGCTCCGACGGCGTCAACGACGTCAGCTATCTCATTCTCGACTGCATGGACGATATGAAGCTCCTCCAGCCGAGCTCGAACGTGCAGATCAGCCGCAAGACGCCGATGAAGTTCCTCCTGCGCGCGTGCGAAATCAGCCGCAAGGGCTGGGGACAGCCGGCCTTCTACAACACCGAGGCCATTGTGCAGGAGCTGCTCGCCGCCGGAAAATCGCTCGAGGACGCGCGGCGCGGCGGCACGAGCGGCTGCGTCGAGACGGGCGCGTTCGGCAACGAGGCGTACATCCTCACCGGCTACTTCAACCTGCCGAAGATCCTCGAGCTGACGCTCTATAACGGTTACGATCACGTCGCGGGGCGGCAGCTCGGCCTGCCGCTCGGCAGCGCGGAGGATTTTCACTCCTATGAGGAGCTGCTTGACGCATATCACAAGCAGATCGATTATTTCCTCGATATCAAGGTCAAGGGCAGCAACATCATCGAGAGCATCTACGCGAACTATATGCCCGTCCCGTTCCTCTCCGTCATCACGAACGACTGCATCGCGGCCGGCAGGGACTACAACGCGGGCGGCGCACGCTACAACACGAGCTATCTGCAGGGCGTCGGCATCGGCACCGTGACGGACAGCCTTGCGGCAATCCGGTATCAGGTGTATGATAAGAAGAACATCACGATGAAGGAGCTGCTGCGCGCCATGCGCGAGGACTTCGCGAACGACCCGCAGCTTCTGAATCTGGTGCAGAATTACAGTCCGAAGTACGGCAACGACGACGACTACGCCGACGACGTCATGCGGAGCGTGTTCGAGTATTACCGCGACGCCGTGACGGGCCGCCCGAACCAGCGCGGCGGAACGTACCGCGTCAATATGCTCCCCACGACGTGCCACGTCTATTTCGGCGAGGTCATGCTCGCGAGCGCGAACGGCCGCCGCGCCGGGAAGCC
>CALWIH010000069.1 GCA_944380675.1 uncultured Clostridia bacterium
TGTGACATGACAATGCTCCCTCCACGTTTGACAGTGTTTTTTCTTTTTCACTGTCTCTCATAGAGGGAGCATATCAATGAGTCCGGCGCACGGGATTTTTGATTCTGTCGGAAAGAGCGCTCAGCAGCTTGCGCCGCCAATGGTCTCCTGCTCGAGGATCTCCTCCTTGCGCTTGAGGAGGTTGTCGGAGATGAGCATCTTTTCGACCTTCTGAGCGCCGAGGCGATCGACGGTCATGCCGAAGCGCTCGCCGGTTTCGCCCTTGCTCTTGAAGAGGAGGATGGCCTTCTCAACAATGTCAAGCGCTTCCTCGCGGGTGAACAGGCGGCTCAGCGGCGTGCCGATGCGCACCTTCTTGCCCCAGCGTCCGCCGACGTAAATCTTGTACATCGTCTCGGTCTCCTCCATCGCGCCGAACGGGCAAGCCTTCAGGCAGCGGCCGCAGTTGTTGCAGACGGAGGTATCGAACACGGGCTGACCGCCCTCGGCACTGACGCACTTCATCGGACATCCGGACTCGACGGAGCACTTCTTGCAGGAGCGGCATTTTTCGGGGTTGAACTTCGGAACGCGCTGGCCGACGATGCCGAGATCGTTGAGGTCGGGCTTCATGCAGTTGTTCGGGCAGCCGCCGACGGCGATCTTGAACTTGTGCGGCAGCGTGACGCCGGCATAGCCGACGTAGAAGCGGTCGTGGATCTCCTTGGCGAGCGCCTGCGTATCGTAGAGGCCGAAGACGCAGGTCGTGCCCTTGCAAGAGACGACGGGACGCACGCGGGAACCGGTGCCGCCGGTAACCATGCCCTCTTTCGCGATGAAGTCCTTGAAGTCCTCAATCTTTTCATACGGGATGCCGGGAAGCTCGACCGTCAGGCGGGACGTGAAGGTGAGCGTTCCGCTGCCGAAGGTCTGGGCGGCTTCACTCAGGCAGCGCATCTGCGCGGCGGTGAGCACGCCGTTTTCCGTGATGACACGGCCAGAAAAATTGTCGGTGCCGCGGTTGAGCAGGAAGCCCTGCCCCTTGACTCTCTTGATATCGTTCGGGGATACGGACATGGTTACATTACCTCCAGTTTATTTTTTTTTGGGCAAAACGCCTCCCCTCCGAAGGCGGCGTCTTGCATTTCAGGCGCAGGTGATGTATCGTAAATAGCGAAAAACCTATGGGTTTGGGAGGAGCAGCGCATGACGATCAGACATCTGCAAATTTTCATCGCCGTCGCGGAAACGGGCTCGATGAGCCTTGCCGCGCGCCGGCTTTTTCTCTCGCAGCCGACGGTCAGCCAGGTAATCGGCGAAATGGAGGAGGAGTACGGCGTCCTCCTGTTTGAGCGCCTCGCGAAGCGGCTGTGCATTACGGACGCGGGGCTCCGCCTGCTCGACTACGCGCGCCACGCCGTTTCGCTCTTTGACGAGATGGAGGACGCCGTCGGACAGGCCGCGCGCCGCCGCCAGCTCCGCGTCGGAGCGAGCATCACGGTGGGCGCGTGCGTGATGACGGAGCTTGTCCGCCGCTTCGAGGAGAAAAATCCCGACGCCGAGGTCGTCGTCTTCGTAGACAACACGAGCGTCGTCGAAGGCAAGGTGGTCGACAGCTCGCTTGACTTCGCGCTCGTCGAGGGGCGCGTCGGGAACGAGCGGCTCGTCGTCCGCCCCGTCATCCGCGACGAGCTTGTCCTCGTCTGCCGGCCCGACCACCCGTTCGCCGGGCGGAAGAAGGTCGCCGTCCGCGAGCTCGACGGCCAGCCCTTCCTGCTGCGGGAATCGGGGAGCGGCACGCGCGAGCAGCTCGAGAACATCCTGCGCGACAACAATGTGCACATCAAGCCCAAGTGGGTCTGCCACAGCTCCGACGCCATCCTCAGCGCTGCCGTCGGCGGGCAGGGGCTCGCGGTGCTTTCCGGCCTCCTCGTGCGGGAGGCCGAGGCGCAGGGGAAGCTTTGCGTCCTCAGTCTTGAGGACGCAAAGCTCGACAGGAGCTTTCAGCTCATCTACCACAAGAACAAATATCTTTCGTCTCAGATCAAGGCGTTTCTCGCCGAGGTGGAGGCCGCCGCTCAGATGGGATTGTAGCAGGGGTGCTCCATGGCTTTCTTCTCGTTGACCACGAGGCTGTAGAAGCGGTAGCCGCCCGTCAGATTCCAACAGTCAAAGCCGTACCCCGCGAGGATGCGGCACGCGATGTAGCTGCGCAGGCCGCTCTGGCAGTGGACGTAGATCGGCTTTTTCGGATCGAGCTCGCCGATGTGCTCGCGCAGCTCGTCGACCGGGATGAACGAGAAGCCCTCGATGGCGCCGTTCGCGTGCTCGGCGGGCGTGCGCACGTCGAGCAGCGTGACGCTGCCGTCGCGCGGCAGGGAGGCGACCTCGTCCCAGTGGAAGGTCTTGACCTTTCCGCTCAGGACGTTCTCGATCGCGTACCCCGCGTAGTTAACCGGATCCTTCGCCGAGCCGAACGGCGGCGCGTAGCACAGCTCGAGCTCGGTGAGGTCGGACGCCGTCATCCCGGCGCGGATCGCCACGGCAAGCACGTCGCAGCGCTTGTCTACGCCGTCGTAGCCGATGAGCTGCGCGCCGAGCAGGCGGCCCGTGCCCTTCTCGTAGAGCACCTTCATCGAGATCCCGTGCCCGCCCGGATAGTACGAGGCGTGGGACTGGTTGTAGGTGTACATTCTGTCGTAATCAAGGCCGGCGGCCTTCGCCGTGCGCTCGTTGACGCCCGTCATCGCGATCGTCATGTCGAAAAGCTTTAAGACGGAGGAGCCCTGCGTCTGCTTGTACTCGCTCGGGACGCCGCAGATGTTGTCGGCGGCGATGCGGCCCTGCTTGTTGGCCGGGCCGGCGAGCGGGACGTAGCCCTTCTGCTTCGTGACAAAATCGGTGATTTCCACCGCGTCGCCCACCGCGTAGACGTCGGGGTCGGAGGTCAGCATATGGGAGTCGACGAGGATTGCGCCGCGCTGGTTGAGCTCGAGCCCCGCGTTCTTCGCGAGCGCCGTGTCGGGGCGTACGCCGACGGAGAGGATGACCATGTCCGTCTCGACCTCGCCGTCCGCGAGCTTGACGCAGAGCTTGCCGCCCTTTTCCTCGATGCCCGTGACGCCGTTTTTGAGAATCAGGTTCAGCCCCTGGCTTCTCGCGTACTGGTGGACCTCGCACGCCATGTCGTAGTCGAGCGGCGCGATCAGGTGATCGCTGAGCTCGACGATCGTCGTCTCGACGCCGGACTTCTTGAGGTTTTCCGCCATCTCAACGCCGATGTAGCCGCCGCCGATGACGACGGCGCTGTCCGGGAACTCCTCCTCGACGTAGCCGCGGATCTTCTCCGTGTCGGGAATGTTGCGCAGCGTGAAGACGCGCTCGTTGTCCACGCCGGGCAGCGGCGGGACGATCGGAGCCGCGCCGGGGGAGAGGATGAGCTTGTCGTAGCTCTCCGTGTACTCGCCGTCCGCCGTGCGGACCGTCACGGTTTTCGCCGCCGTGTCGACCGCCGTGACCTCGCTGTTTACGCGCACGTCGACGTTGAAGCGGCTTTTAAAGCTCTGCGGCGTCTGCAGGGTGAGCGACGACTTCTTTGTGATTTCGCCGCCGATATAGTACGGCAGGCCGCAGTTCGCAAAGGAGATGTACGGCCCGCGCTCGAGCATGACGATTTCCGCCTTTTCGTTGAGCCTGCGCAGTCTGGCCGCTGCGGACGCGCCGCCGGCCACGCCGCCGACAATGACCACTTTCATGGAAAAGCCTCCTTTTGTTTGCGGGAGCCAGACGCTCCCTCGAATTTCATCATCTTATTCAGCGTATCATGTTTTCCGGCATTTGTAAAATAAAATGTTTGGATAAAGGTTATAGGAAAATATCAATGGAAGGGGAGAGGCACAATGAACGCGGAGCTCATGCGCCGCCTGCGCGAGATTACCCCCGAGGAGCGCGCGCTGCTCGAGAACGGCGGGGAGATCCGCCGCGAGCGCTATTCCTCCGAAGGAGAGTTCACCGTGGACAGCTCGCGGCTGATAGGACCCGGCCGGCTGATGGACGTCTCCACGCACACGCGCTTTGCCCATTTTCCGCTGCACCGCCACAATTATGTGGAAATCATGTACGTCTGCGAGGGGAGCGTCACGCACATTCTCGACGGCGGGAAGCGGATTGTCCTGCGGGAGGGCGACCTCCTCTTTCTCAACCAGACGTGCCGCCATGAGATCCTGCCCGCCGGGCGCGGCGACGTCGGCGTCAACATCATCGTGCAGCCGCAGTTTTTTCACACCGCGTTCGGGATGCTCGGCGAGGGGAACGCCGTGAGCGATTTTCTGCTTCACAGCCTCACGCGGGAGTACCCCTCGCCGCTTTACCTGCAATTCCACACGGCGGAGCTTCTTCCCGTGCAGAATCTTCTCGAAAATCTCATCTGGTCCGCCGTGTACCACGACGAGCCGGACGGCAGGCTCAACCAGCTCACGATGGGGCTGCTGCTCCTGCAGCTGCTCCGCCATACGGAAAAGCTCTCGTCGAACAGCGGCGGCATGGACAAGACGGTGCTGCGCGCCCTGCAGTACATCGAGGACCGGTACGCCTCGGCGAGCCTTGAGGAATTTTCCCGCGCGGAGCACCGTCCGATGGCGGAGGTGAGCCGCGCCGTCCGCCGGGAGACGGGCTCCACCTTCAAGGAGCTGCTGCAGAAAAAACGCTTTCAGCAGGCCGTTTCCCTCCTGCAAGGCACGTCGCTTCCCGTCGCCGACGTCGCCTACGCCGTCGGCTACAGCAATACGAGCTATTTTCACCGCCGCTTCCGCGAAATCTACGGCATGAGCCCGAGCGTCTGCCGCGCCGGGGGAGCCTCTCATTCCCACAAATAAGGATGTACTTTTTCTCAAACAGCGTCCTTTTCATCGCCGCCGTTTCCGCCTACAATGAAGAGGAAGAGGACGGGGAAGCGCCCCCGTCCGGAATCGGAACGCCGCCCGCGGGGGCGGGGAAGGGAGAGGAATATGGATCGGTATTATCTCGCCGTTGACATCGGCGCGTCCAGCGGAAAAATGGTGCTGGCCCGGATGGACGGGGACAAGCTGTCCACCGAGGAGGTCTGGCGCTTCCCGAACGGCGCGAAAAAGAAGAACAGCCGCCGCTGCTGGGATGTGGACGCGCTGTTCTCCGAGATCAAGGCGGGTCTCCGGCACTGCGCGGAGATCGGAAAGAAGCCCTCGAGCATGGGCGTCGACACCTGGGGCGTCGACTTCGTCCTGCTCGACGGGGAGAACAACCGCCTCGGCGACGCCGTCGCCTACCGCGACAGCCGCACCGCCGGCATGGACGCAAAGCTCCGCGAAATCCTCACCGAGGAGGAGCTCTACGCGAGGACGGGCATCCAGAAGCAGATCTTCAACACCATTTACCAGCTGCTCGCCGTGAAGGAGCAGGAGCCCGAGCTCCTCGAAAAGGCCGAGCACCTGCTCATGATTCCCGACTATCTGCATTTCCTGCTGACGGGCCAAATCTCCGCGGAGTACACAAACGCGAGCACCACCCAGCTTCTCGACGCGAAGACGCGCTCCTGGGACTTCGACCTCATCGACCGCCTCGGCGTGCCGCGCCGTATTTTCGGCGAGCTTCGTCAGCCGGGGTATCGCCTCGGCTCCCTGTCTCCCGAAGTCCGGGAGGAGGTCGGCTTTGACTGCGACGTCGTCCTGCCGCCGACGCACGACACCGGCTCCGCCGTCCTCGCCGTCCCCGCCGAGGAGAAGGACTTCCTGTTTTTGAGCTCCGGCACCTGGTCGCTCATCGGCATGGAGCGCCCCGAGCCGGACTGCTCCGCGCAGAGCCGCGAGGCGAACTTCACGAACGAGGGCGGCTTCGGCGGCACGATCCGCTACCTCAAGAACATCATGGGCCTGTGGATGCTCCAGTCGATCCGCGCGGAGCTCGGCGACGAGTACAGCTTTGCCCGCCTTTGCGACGAGGCCGAGGCCGCCGGGAAATTCCCCGCCGAGGTCGACGTGGACGATCCGTCCTTCCTCGCCCCGCAGAGCATGATTGACGCGGTGCGCGCGTACTGTGCGCGCACGAGCCAGCCCGTCCCGCAGACGCCAGCCGAGCTCGCGTCCTGCGTTTACTTCGGCCTTGCGGAGCGCTATAAGGCCGCGGCGAAGGAGCTGGCGGCGCTGACCGGCGTCTCCTGCCCGCGCCTTTACATTGTCGGCGGCGGCAGCAAGGACGATTACCTGAACCGCCTGACGGCTGCGGCCACCGGTCTCGAGATTTCGACCGGCCCCTCCGAGGGCACGGCGGTCGGCAACCTGCTCGCCCAGATGATCGCCGGCGGCGTCTTCCGAAACGCCGCCGAGGCGCGCGCCGCCGTGCGCCGCTCCTTCCCGATCGGCCTGATTCCGGCGGGCGGATCCCCGAAAGCGTAAATTCCAAGCGGAAAGCAGTTTGAAGCGATACACCACTTTTTGAAGGAGGCAGATTTCATATGAGAAGCTATGAAGAAGCCGGAGAGCGCTACGCGGCGCTCGGCACCGACACCGAGGAGGCCATCCGCCGCCTGTCCGACATCAAAATTTCCATGCACTGCTGGCAGGGCGACGATGTCAAGGGATTCCTGTTCCGCGACCGTGAGCTGTCCGGCGGCATTCAGGCCACCGGCAACTATCCCGGAGCCGCCCGCACGCCCGACGAGCTGCGCGCCGATATGGACGAGGCGTTCTCCCTGATCGGCGGCAAGCACAAGGTCAACCTCCATTCCACCTACGCCGATACCGACGAGAAGATCGATCTCGACGCCATCGAGCCCCGCCACTACGCGTCGTGGGTGCAGTGGGCGAAGGAGCGCGGCCTCGGCCTCGACTTCAACCCCACCTGCTTCTCCCATGAGAAGGCGGAGTCCGGCTACACCCTCTCGAGCGCCGACGAGTCCATCCGCTCCTTCTGGGTGGAGCACTGCCGCCGCAGCCGCCGCGTCGGCGAGTATTTCGGCAGGGAGCTCGGCCAGAAGTGCGTCACGAACGTCTGGATTCCCGACGGCAGCAAGGACGTCCCGGTTGACCGCTACGCGCCCCGCCTCCGCCTGAAGGAGTCCCTCGATGAGGTTTTCGCCGAGAAGCTCGATCCCGACGCAAACCTTGACGCCGTCGAGAGCAAGCTGTTCGGCATCGGTTCCGAGAGTTATGTGGTCGGCTCGCATGAGTTCTACATGGGCTATGCCATGAAGAACAACGTCGCCGTCTGCCTCGACGCCGGCCATTTCCATCCGACGGAGGTTATCAGCAACAAGCTGTCCTCCCTGCTCCTGTTCAGCGACGAGATGCTGCTGCACGTCTCCCGTCCCGTCCGCTGGGACAGCGACCACGTCGTCGCCCTCGACGACGAGCTGCAGGAGATCGCGAACGAGGTCATCCGCAACGGCCTGCTCGACCGCATCCACATCGGCCTCGATTTCTTCGACGCGAGCATCAACCGCGTGGCCGCGTGGGTCATCGGTATGCGCAATATGCAGAAGGCGTTGCTGCGCGCCCTGCTCGAGCCCACCGCCGCGATGAAAAAGATGGAGCTCGACGGCGACTACACCGCCCGCCTGGCCTACCTCGAGGAGATGAAGGCCATGCCGTGGCAGATCGTGTTCGACGAGTTCTGCGCGCGTCAGAATGTCCCGACCGGCCTTGACTGGCTGACGGAGGTCCGCGCCTACGAGAAGAAGATTCTGGCCGAGAGAGCCTGACGAGAGAGGATAGAGAAAGGGGTATTTTTCATGAATAATATTATTGTTGAAGCGCCCTTTGTGCGTGAGATGTGCCACATCACCGCCAATATGTACCGTATGGGCTGGGACGAGAGAAACGGCGGCAACATCAGCTGGATTCTCGAGAATGACGCCGTCGAGCAGTACCTCGACCCTTCTCACGTCCTGCGCACCCTGCCGCTGAGCTTTGACGCCTCCGCTCTTGCCGGGCGCTATCTCATCGTCACCGGCACGGGCCGCTATTTCCGCAACGTCGAGCGCTGCCCGCAGGACAACACGGGCGTCATCCGCATTGCCGCGGACGGCAAGAGCTATGACATTCTGTGGGGCTTTGAGAACGGCGGCCGTCCGACCAGCGAGCTGCCGACCCATCTGATGAACCACATCGCGCGCCTCTCCGTCGATCCGGCGCACCGCGTCGTCATGCACTGCCATCCGGCCAACACTCTCGCGATGACGCACGTCCACGAGCTCGACGACCGCGCCTTCACGAAGACGCTCTGGCAGATGTGCACCGAGTGCATCGTCGTGTTCCCTGAGGGCGTGTCCGTCCTGCCGTGGATGGTGTGCGGCACGAACGAGATCGGCGAGGCCACCGCGGAGAAGATCAAGGACGTCCGCGTCGTTCTCTGGGCGGCGCACGGCATCTTCGGCGCGGGCCGCGACATGGACGAGACGTTCGGCCTCATCGAGACGGTCGAGAAGGCCGCCGAAATCTACATCAAAATTATGAATACTCCGTGGAAGCAGTCGATCACCGACGCGGAGCTTGCCGCTCTCTGCAAGGAGTTCAAGCTCACCCCGCGCGCCGGCTACCTCGACGTGTAAGCGATTCGTCTTCCGCATCGACCGCCCTCCCTGCACTCGGCAGGGAGGGCGGTTTTCCATTTCTCATGATTCTTATTTAGAAAATTAAACCTCCCTCGAAAGCATATAATAGAAAAATAATTCTGCCTGTTTTGGGGCGAAGGAAAGGGAGAGAAAAGGATGAATCAGAAGCGTATGCCCGGCGTCTCGACGCCGGTCGCTCCCGTGTGTCTCGGCACGGCGCAGTTCGGCGGCGCCGGCATGGAGGAGGCCGAGGCCTTCCGCGTGATGGACGCCTATGTGGAAAAGGGAGGCAATTTCCTCGACACGGCGAACTGCTACGGCCGCTGGCTGCCCGGCGGAGAGAACCGCAGCGAGCAGATCATCGGGAAATGGATGCGGGAGAGAGGAAACCGCTCGCGTCTCGTGCTGTCGACCAAGGGCGGCCACCCGAACTTCAACGCAATGACGGTCAGCCGCCTGAGCGAGGCGGAGCTCCGCGCCGACCTCGAGGCGAGCCTCACGGCGCTGCGCACGGACTGCGTCGATCTGTACTGGCTCCACCGCGACGACGAAAGCATCCCTGTAGGCGAGCTTGTCGAGCGGCTGGAGCAGTTCCGCCGCGAGGGCAAGCTGCGCGCCTGGGGCGGCTCCAACTGGAAGGCTGCGCGCATCCGCGAGGCCGCCGATTACGCCGCCGCGCACGGATATTCCGGCTTTGTCGGCGTGCAGAACCAGTGGAGCCTTGCCCGCGTCGTCCCCGAGCGCATCGGGGACAAGACGCTCGTTTGGATGGACGGGGAGCTGTACCGTCTCCTGCTTGAGCGCCGCGAGTCGCTCTGTACGATGGCCTTCTCCGCGATGGGGAAGGGCTATTTCTCGAAGGCGGCGGCGGGGACGCTCGCGGAGGGGAAGCTTTCGGAGTACCGCTGCGCGCTCAATGACCGCCGCCTCGCCGCTTTGCGGGAGGTTTCCGCGTCGCGCGGCGTTTCGATTGCCGCGCTCGTCCTCGCGTGGATGAGCGCCAAGCCGTTCCCCGCCGTGCCGATCGCCGCCGTCTCGAGCGTCGGCCAGCTCGACGGACTTGCGGAAGCGTTCGATCTCGCGCTGACGCCGGAGGAGGCCGCCCTGCTCGACGCCGGGGAAGAATACTGACGCATGGCAAAGGGGGAGCCCGATGGAATTTTCAATTAAGGCGGTCGCGGAGCTTGCCAATCTGCGCCTGACGCCGGAGGAGGAGGAACAGCTGCGCGGCGATTTCGAGGAGATCCTGCGCTTTGCCTCCGCGCTGCAGGAGCCGGACGGCCCCGCTCATGAGGAGGACGAGCCGCCCTTTCTCCGGGAGGACTGCCCCGCAGCCTCCCTCACCCGGGAGGAAACGCTGCAGAACGCGCCCGAGGCGCTTGGCGGCTGCTTCGTCCTGCCGCGCGCGATAGGAGGGGAGAGCGGTGGATAAGGTCTGCGGCATGACGGCGCTCGGCCTCTCCGCCGCCCTGCGCCGCCGCGAGCTCTCCGCGCGGGAGGCCGCGCTCGCCTGTCTTGCCCGGATGGAGGAGCGCGAGCCGCAGCTGCACGCGTACCTGACGGTCTCGCGGGACGAAGCCCTCGCCGAAGCCGACGCGGCGGACAGGCGTCTCGCCGCCGGGGAGCCGCTTTCCCCGCTCGACGGCGTCCCGATGGCCGTCAAGGACAACCTCTGCACGAAGGGCGTGCGCACGACGTGCGCGTCCCGGATGCTGGAGGGCTTTGTTCCGCCGTACGACGCCGAGGCCGTGTCCCGGCTGGGGCGGGCCGGAGCCGTCCTGCTCGGCAAGACCAACCTCGACGAGTTCGCCATGGGCAGCGACACGGGCACGTCCGCCTTTGGGCCGACGGCCAACCCGATCGATCCCTCGCGCGTGCCGGGCGGCAGCTCCGGCGGATCGGCGGCTGCCGTCGCGGCGGGGGAGGCGCTGTTCGCCCTCGGCAGCGATACGGGCGGATCGGTGCGCCAGCCCGCCGCCCTGTGCGGCGTCGTCGGCCTGCGCCCGACGTACGGGCGCATCTCGCGGTACGGCCTCGTCGGCTTCGGGCCGTCGCTCGATCAGGTCGGCCTCGTGACGAAGGACGCGCGCGACTGCGCCGCCGTCCTCGCCGCGACGGCCGGGTTTGATCCGCACGACGCGACGAGCTCCCGCCAATCCCCCGGCGCGTACCTCGACGGAATCGGGGACGGCGTGCGCGGGATGCGCGCGGCTCTCGTGCGGGAAAGCCTCGCCGAGGCCGAGCCGTGCGTGCGCCGCGAGCTGCTGCGCGCCGTCGCGAAGCTGGAGTCCCTGGGCGCGCGCGTGGACGAGCTCTCCCTCCCGTTTTTGAAGGATATGCTGCCGGCGTACCACATTCTCGGCTCCGCCGAGGCGTCGTCGAATCTTGCGCGCTTCGACGGCGTGCGGTACGGCTTCCGCGCCTCCGGCGTCTCGGACTGGCGGCAGCTCATCCGCGAGAGCCGCAGCCGGGGCTTCGGCCTCGAGGTCAAGCGCCGCATCCTGCTCGGCACCTTCGTCCTCACGAAGGAGCAGCGGGACGCGTATGAAAAGGCGCGCCGCCTGCGCCGGAAGACGGCCTCGTCGATGGCCGCCGCGCTGTCGTATTACGATTTTCTGCTGCTGCCGACGTCCCCGGAGGTCGCGTGGAAGCGCGGGGAGAAGCGCGATCCCGTCGCCATGTACCGCAGCGATCTGTTTGTCGTCCCCGCCAGCATCGCGGGGCTGCCCGCCGTCTCCGTCCCGTTCGGGGAGGAGAACGGGCTTCCCGTGGGCGTGCAGCTCGTCGGGCGCGCGTTCGGGGAGCGGGAGCTGCTGCGCGCCGCCTGCGCCGTCGAGGAGGGAAGAGCATGAGCACGCGATATGAGACTGTCATCGGCCTCGAGACGCACATCGAGCTGAAAACGGAGACGAAAGCGTTCTGCTCGTGCGCCGTCGAGTTCGGCGCGGAGCCTAACACGCACTGCTGCCCCGTCTGCACCGGGATGCCGGGGGCGCTCCCCGTCCTGAACGCGAAGGCGGTGGAGTTCGCCGTCAAGGCCGGGCTGCTGCTGCACTGCCGCGTTTCCCTGCGCTCGAAGCTGGATCGGAAAAATTATTATTATCCCGATTTGCCGAAGGCATACCAGATTTCGCAGTACGATCAGCCGATCTGCACCGGCGGCTGGCTCGAGATCCCGTCCGGCGGGGGAACAAAGCGCATCCGCATTGAACGGCTTCACCTCGAGGAGGACGCCGGCAAGCTGATCCACGGCGAGGGCGGCACGCTTCTTGACTGCAACCGCTGCGGCGTCCCGCTGATCGAGATTGTGACGATGCCCGATTTCCGCAGCGCGGAGGAGGTCACGGCCTACCTGCAGCTTCTGCGCGAGCGCATCCGCTTCGCGGGACTCTCCGACTGCCGGATGAACGAGGGCTCGCTGCGCTGCGACGTGAATCTCTCGATTCGCCCGTTGGGCTCGCACGCGCTCGGAGAGCGTGCCGAGCTGAAAAATCTCAACAGCTTCCAGTTCGCCGCGAAGGCCATCGCGTACGAGGAGCGCCGGCAGGCCGCCGTGCTCGACGCGGGCGGCGCGCTCTTTCCCGAGACGCGCGGCTTTGACGAGGGGACGGGCGAGACCTTTCCCATGCGCCGCAAGGAGAGCCAGTCCGATTACCGCTTTTTCCCGGAGCCGGACCTGCCGCCGATCGTCCTCACGCAGGAGCAGGTCGCGCGCTGGGCGTCCGAGCTGCCGGAGCTGCCGGACGTCCTGCGGGAGCGCTGGCGCGCGACGTACGGCGTCAACCGCGAGACGGCGGAGGCGCTCACCGTTACCCGCGCCGCGGCGGAGGCCTTTGAGCGCGCCGCCGCCCTCACGCGCTTCCCGAAGCTCCTCGCGACGCTTCTCGCCGCCGACCCCGCCCGCCTCGCGGAGGGGGAGATCCCCGTCTCCGCGGAGCATCTTGCCGCGCTTTCCGACCTTCTCGGGGAGAAAACGATCGGCAGCGGTACGGCGAAGGAGCTGCTTGCCCTGCTTTGGAAGGAGGATCAGGATCCGCGCGAGGCCGTCGGGCGGCTCGGACTCGGCAAAATCACCGATCGCGCCGTTCTCGAACCGCTCACGCGGGAGATTCTCGCGGACAGCCCGCGCGCCGCGGCGGACTACCGCGCCGGGAAGAAGGCCGCGCTGCAATCGCTTCTCGGCCAGGCCATGCGTCGCACGCAGGGCCGCGCCGATCCCGACGTGACGAGGGAGCTGTTCCTTGCCTCGCTGCAGGCGGAACCGCGAAAGGAGGAATGAGCATGGAAATCCTGTTCACCGGCTTTGAGCCGTTCGGCGGCGAGACGTCCAACCCGTCGTGGGACGCGGTGTCCCTGCTGCCGGAGACGATAGGCGGCGCGCAGGTGCGCAGACTGCTCCTGCCCGTCGCCGGGGAGCGCGCTCTCGCCCGGATTCGGGAGGCGCTGCGCGAGCGCTGCCCGGACGCCGTGATTGCCGTCGGGCAGGCGGGCGGCAGGACGGGCGTAACGCCGGAGCGCGTCGCCGTCAATGTCGACGACTACCGCATCCCCGACGCGGACGGTTTTCAGCCGGAAGACGTTCCCGTCGTCCCGGACGGCCCGGCGGCGTATTTCGCGACGCTGCCCGTCAAGGCGATGGTGCGGGCGATCCGGGACGCGGGATTGCCAGCGTCCCTCTCCGATTCCGCCGGGACGTACGTCTGCAACCATGTTCTGTACGGCCTTCTGCACCTTGCCGCCGCGGAATATCCCGGCTTGCGCTGCGGCTTTGTCCACGTTCCCTATTCGGCGGCACAGGCGGCGGAGAAGCCGGGCGCGCCGTCGATGTCCCTGCCCGATATGGCGCGCGCCCTCGAAGCCGCCGCCTCGGCCCTGCTCGCCTGACCCTTTTTGCCAAGACGCGCCCCCTTCCGATTCATCACTCGGAAGGGGGCGCGTCTTTTGCTGTGCTTTTCAAAGCGCCGTGCGCGCTGTTTTTTCGCGCTGCATTCTGCAGGCGGGAGGAATGGATCCTGTGCGGGAAGGCGCTGAGAGGCCGCCTCCCCCTTACGGAGAGGCCGGGGAGACGGGACCCGTTCGGATCAGGCGCAGGATTGCTTCCTCGTCAGGGCATCTGTCGTAGTCGCCGGTGAGCTGCCCGGCGTCATGGTAGACGACGCCCCTTTCTCTGTTGCGCAGGAGGCAGCGCTCGAGCTCCTCCGCGCCATAGCGGCGCGCGAATTCGGCAAACGCCTTGATGCGCGGCTTCACGAGCATCCCCTCGCCGCAAGGGAACGAGGGGCATTCCCAGCAGCCCGCAAGCCCCTTCTCACGGCAGCAGGTGTAATTTTTGCACCATCCGTGCGCCTCACACCCTCCGTCCTGACATCCGACGCAGTTTTCCTTCTCGGAACAAAGGCAGCAGGCAAGCCCGCAGTATGCGATTGCGTTCATCGGAAGTCCTCCTTCAGTAATCGGATTCCTGCGCGAATTCTTCGTAATCCTCCAGAATGCTGTCGTTCAGGATAGGTAGCGCGCCGTCAAATGCTGCTCCAAACAGAGCCCGCTCTCCTCCGTGAGCTTTGTCATGCTGCAAATCAGCTTGTCTCCCGGTCTCACGTTGGCCGCGGTTCTTCTCCGGCGTTCGCGAAACCCGGTAATATCCCGATTGAATGCGGAAAAAGCCAGATAGGTTTCCGGAGAAAACAGGTCAATGAAA
>CALWIH010000070.1 GCA_944380675.1 uncultured Clostridia bacterium
GCCGTTCAGGTGAAGGGCTCCCTGTTCAAGAAGGGGATGCCGACGGACGCCGACGTGAAGTCCGTCGTCGAGTGGGCTCAGAAGGTCATCGACAAGGATCTGAAGTAATCCGTACAGAAACCGGCCCCGTCCGCAGCAGCGGACGGGGCCTTTTTCGTTTATTCCCGCTTTTTCAGCTCGTCGATCTCGTGCTCGAAATCTCCGCCCATGATGTCGCGGCGGAGCAGCTCAAGCTGCTTGTCCTCGGGGAGAGAATCAAAATATTCCCGGGCCCCTTCGCCTCCGCGGTAGGGCTCGAGGAGAGCGAGCGGGTAGAGGGAGAACGGAAATTGCATGAACGTCTCCTTTCCGGCACGTCAGAACGCCTGCGGGTGCTCCTGAATCGAGGCGGCGAGCTGATCCGCAATCCGGCGGACGTCCTCTTTTCCCTTCGCCTCGCGTGCCCTGAGAAACAAAGCCTGCCGTTCGCTGCTTCCCATCGCGCGGAACGCCTCCGCCGCGGCGGGATTTTCCGCGATTGCGAACAGGAATCCCTCGGGAAATCCGTGTGCCATGCCGCTTTGCTCCTTCCGTTTTCTCAGCGTTCGCGGCGTTTTTGCGCCGCCCCTGTATTGTGCGGAGAAAACGCCCCGATACGCGTGGAAATGAATGGACGGGAAAAGCGAGGTTTACAAACGGGCGAAAAAAGCGGATAATAAAGGAAAGCGCCGTTTTTCGACGCGCAATCCTTGATATCGGAGTGAAGTAGTATGCGCGACGCGCGGCAAATTTTACGGGACACCTTCGGCTACGATTCCTTCCGCCCCGGCCAGCGGGAGCTGGTGGACGGCCTATTGCGCGGGCAGGACGTCTTTGGCCTGATGCCGACGGGCGCGGGAAAATCGATCTGCTATCAGGTGCCCGCGCTGGCGCTCGACGGCGTCGCCCTCGTTGTGTCGCCGCTGATTTCGCTGATGAAGGATCAGGTCGCCTCGCTTCTGCAGTCGGGCGTGAAGGCGGCCTACCTCAACTCCTCGCTGACGCCCGGACAGATCCGCCTCGCGCTCAGCCGCGCGGCGCAGGGCTGGTACAAAATCATCTACGTCGCGCCGGAGCGCCTTGTGACGGAGAGCTTCCTGCGCGTCGCGCGGAGCCTGCCGCTCTCGCTCGTCGCGGTGGACGAGGCGCACTGCGTCTCGCAGTGGGGGCAGGATTTCCGGCCGAGCTACCTGAAAATCCGCGAGTTCCTCGAAGCGCTGCCCCAGAGGCCGCCCGTCGGCGCGTTCACGGCGACGGCGACGGATCAGGTGCGGCGGGACATCGTCTCCCTGCTCGGCCTGCGCAGTCCCGTCTCCGTCTGCACGGGCTTCGACAGGCCGAACCTCTGCTTCGAGGTCAAGCGCCCGGTAAGCAAATTCCCGGCGCTCGTCTCCCTGCTCACGGCGGAGAGGGGAAAGAGCGTCATCGTTTACTGTCTGACGCGCAAGACCGTCGAGGAGGTCTGCGCACGCCTGCGGGAGCTCGGCTTCGACGCCGTCCGCTACCACGCGGGGCTGACGGACGAGGAGCGGCGGCAGAACCAGGACGACTTCATCTACGACCGGGCGACCGTCATGGTCGCGACGAACGCGTTCGGCATGGGCATCGACAAATCCGACGTCGCGATGGTCGTTCATTATAATATGCCGAAAAACATGGAAGCCTATTATCAGGAGGCGGGCAGAGCGGGCCGCGACGGCTCGCCCGCGCGCTGTGTCCTCCTCTACGGCGCGCAGGATGTGGTGATGAACCGCCGCCTGATTGAGCTTTCCTCCGGCGAGAACGAGGAGCTTGACGAGGAGCAGCGGGAGCGCGTCCGCCGTCTCGACGAGGAGCGTCTCAAAAAAATGACGAGCTACTGCTTTTCGGCGAGCTGCCTGCGCGCCTATATCCTGCGCTACTTCGGCGAGTCCGCGCCCGAGAACTGCGGCAGCTGCAGCGTCTGCCTCGAGGAGGGCAGGAAGACGGACATCACCCGCGAGGCGCGTGCCGTGCTCTCGTGCGTGCGCGGCAGCGGGCGCGGCTATGGCAAGACGACCGTCGCCGCCGTCCTCCTCGGAGGAGACGAGGGCCGCTCAAACGAGACGGTTCGCCGCCGCGGCCTCGATCAGCTTCCGCAGTACGGCGCGCTCGCACACCTCGGCCGGAGCGCGATTCTCGACCTCATCCAGCGCCTTGTCGGGAAGGGGCTGCTCGCGTTCTCCGAGGGGGAATATCCCGTCCTCGGCGTAACGCCGGAGGGCGACGCCTTTCTGGAGAGCGGGGAGACGCTCCTCGCCGTCCTGCCGGACAGGGAGCCGGCCCGGCCCCGCCGCCCCGCGCCGAAGCGGGAGGAGGGCGAGCTTACGGAGAGGCCGGAGCTTTTCGCGCAGCTGCGCGCCCTGCGCGCCCGGCTGGCCTCCCGCGCCGGCGTCCCGGCGTACGTCGTCTTCACCGACCGCGCCCTGCGCGAGATGGCGGGCCGCCTCCCGCAGAGCGAGGACGAGCTCCTCGCCGTCAGCGGCGTGGGCCGCGCGAAGCTCGAGCGGTACGGGGAGGAGTTTCTGCCCGTCCTGCGCGCTTACGCGGAGGAGCACGGCGTTTCTTCATAATTTATTCATTCTTTTTCCATTTTAGCCTCTTTTCTTTTTTATATGATAAGAAACAAGCGCGGCTTCGCGCCCGAAAGGCGGAGCCGTTGCATTTTTTCCGGAAAAAAGCTATAATACCAGAGAGCTCCCGCCTTTTTTCGACGCCGGATGCGCGGGATTTCTGAAAAAATCATACGAACTGGGGAATTGCGGTGAACAAATATAAAAGGCTGATTTCAAACACCCTGATATTCGCAATCGGCACGTTCAGCTCGAAGGTGCTGAGCTTTTTGCTCACGCCGCTGCTCTCGCACGCGCTTTCGCCCGCGGAGTTCAGCATCACGAACATGATTGTCGACATGGGCAACCTGCTTCTGCCCCTCGTGACGCTCGGCATCATCAACTCGATTATCCGCTTCGGCCTCGACAAGAGCGTCAAGAAGAGCGACGTCTTCTCCACGGGCTTTTTGACAATTCTGTTCGGCTTCCTGCTCCTTCTCGTGCTGCAGCCCGTGATTGTGCCGGTGCTGACGCCCGTCATGGAGGTCATGGAGATCGATCCCCAGTATGTGTCGAAATACATGATGTATCTCGTCGTCTTCGTGGGGATGTCCTCGATGCGCTCGCTGTTTTCCCAGTTCACGCGCGCGCGCGGCATGGTGCGCCTGTTCGCCGTCGACGGCATCCTGAGCACGTTCACGACGGTGCTGTTCTCGTGCCTGTATGTGATGGTCTTCCACATGGGCGTCGTCGGCTATATCTCCGCCATCATCACCTCGGACGCGTGCTCGACGGTTTTCCTCGCCGTCACGACGAAGAACCTGCGCTATTTGAAGCCCCTGCGCGTCGACCGCGCCGTCCCCGCGGCGATGCTCAAATACTCCATCCCGATGGTGCCGAACACCATCTTCTGGTGGATCACGAACATCTCGAACCGCTTCCTCATCGCCGCGATGATGAGCCAGACGGACGCCGGCCTCTATGTGGCGGCGTACAAGGTGCCGAACCTCATCGTCCTCGTCTCGGGCATCTTCATGGACGCGTGGCAGATGAGCGCCGTCACGGAGACGAAGGGCAAGAACCGCTTCTTCACGAAGGTCTTCACGGCGTACTACGCGCTGATGTTCATGGCCGCGTCGGGGATCATCCTGTTCGCCAAGGTGATCACGAAAATTCTCGTCGCGTCGGACTATTACGTCTCCTGGCAGTATATCCCGCTGCTCGTCGTGGCCACGGTGTTCACCTGTCTGGTCAATTTCCTCGGCAGCGTCTATATGATGGAAAAGAAGAGTATGCATTCTCTGATGACGGCCATCATCGGCGCCGCGGTCAACATCGGGATGAACTTCCTCCTGATTCCGTGGTGGGGCGTCAACGGCTCTGTCCTCGCGATGCTCATCAGCTATCTCGTCGTCTTCGTCATCCGCATGGCGGACACGAGGAAGTATGTCC
This sequence comes from uncultured Clostridia bacterium, assembly GCA_944380675.1. Lineage (GTDB taxonomy): Bacteria > Bacillota > Clostridia > Oscillospirales > Acutalibacteraceae > Caccousia. The sequence continues at coordinate 4,041 of CALWIH010000070.1, forward strand.
GGATGCGCGTGAGCTATCTGCGCATCGTCGTCAACACGCTGCTTCTGCTGCTGCAGGCTGTGCTGATGATATTCGAGGCGCCGCTGTGGATTCTCTGGGAGCTTCTCCTCACGGCGCTCATGCTTGCGCTCAACGCGAAGGAGATTCTCGAGAGCGTGAAAAAAATCCTGCGCAGGGGAGGCGCGTCCGCCGGTCAGGCGTGACCGCCCCGCCCCGGCAGTAAGGGAGCTGAAACCATGGTTCGTCTTTGTATTTTTGACCTCGACGGCACGCTTGCCGACACGCTGCGCTCCATCGCGGGCTTCGCGAATGAGGCGCTGCGCCGGTGCGGCTGGGAGCCCGTCGAGCCGGTGGAGGAATACCGCTTTCTCGTCGGCAACGGCGCGGATCGCCTGATGCGTCGGATGCTCGACCGTCAGGCCCGCGCCTATACGGAGGACGACGTTCGCCGCCTCCGCACGGTGTACGACGCGCTCTACGCCGCCGACCCGCTCCACGACGTGAAGCAGTACCCCGACCTGCTCGCCGTGCTGCGGAAGCTGAGGGCCGCCGGGCTTTCTCTCGCCGTCCTCTCCAATAAGCCGGACCGCGACACGCGCTCCGTCGTCTCGAGCCTGTTCCCGCCGGAGCTGTTCGACCTGTGCTTCGGCCAGCGGGAGGGCGTCCCCGTCAAGCCCGCGCCGGACGGCGCGCTTCGCATCGCTCAAACGCTCGGCGTTTCGCCGGACGAGTGCCTTTACATCGGGGACAGCGGCGTCGACATGGAGACGGGCAAGGCCGCCGGAATGACGGCCGTCGGCGTCCTGTGGGGCTTCCGCGGAAAAGAGGAGCTTCTCGAACACGGGGCGGTCCATCTGATTGAGACGCCGGCAGAGCTCCTCCCGCTCGCTTTGGAGGGACGCGCATGAAGCTTCCGGAACGCTTCTCCGGCAAGCGGCTCGCGCCCGGCCTGCGCGTCGTCAAGACGGGTATCGCCGTGACGCTCTGCCTGTGCATCTCCTGCGCCGTGCAGCTCGGACAGCCGATCGCCTCGGCCATCGCCGCTGCCGCCGTGATGGGAAAGTCCATCGGCTTTTCCCTGCGCACCGCGCGGGACGGAGCGGTTGGGGCCGTGCTCGGCGCGGCGGCGGGCTGCCTTTTTGCGTTTCTTGATCCGGGGAACGCGGGTCTGTGCGGCATCGGCGTCATCGTCACGCTCTACCTGTGCGTCCTGCTGCGCATGGAGAAGGGCGTCCTGATAGCGGAGCTCACCTTCTTTTCCGTGATGCTGATTCCGGCGGATGGGCCGCTCTGGCTGTACGCGCTGACCTGCGCCGGGGACTCGCTCCTCGGCATTCTCGTCGCGCTCGCCGTCAACCTCGCCGTTATGCCGCATCACTACGCCGGGGAGGTGCGCGGCGATTACGAGGCGCTCTGCGCCGTCGCCGCCCAGTCGCTGCACGCCGCGCGGGCGGGCGCGCCCATCCCGAGCAAGGAGTTCCACGCGCAGATCGGAAAGCTTTCCGGCAGCATCGAGGCGTACGTCTCCGAGCGCCGTCTGCTGCGCGGCAGCGACGAGCAGATCTTCCGCATCTCCTGCAAGCTCGCGTCGTTCCGCGAGCTCGGCCAGGAGCTCAACAACGTCCAGACCCTGCGGTCGCCCGAGAACGCGAGGCTCCCCGAGCCGGAGCGCGAGGTGCTGCTGCGGTATCATATGGCCAGACTCGAAGGTCTGGCCGCGTCCTGCCTGCCCTCGAAGGAGAAAAAGAGCGCCGCCGGGACATAACAGACATACCATTTTCAGGAGGAATCCAACATGGAAGAAGCCAAGATTGTCAACCTGTATGACCTGACGCATACGCAGGCCGCCCCGCTGCTGCGCGAATGCGAATATCCGTGGGAGGCGCTGCCGAAGATTGGGGACTTCATCCTCGCGCTCGGGAAGACGCTCTCGCCCGAGGAATACGACCACCCGTCCGAGGACGTCTGGATCGCGAAGTCCGCGAAGATTTACCCGAACGTCTATATTGCCGGGCCCGCCGTCATCGGTCCCGGCACCGAGGTGCGCCCCGGCGCGTTCGTGCGCGGCAAGGCGCTCGTCGGCGCGGGCTGTGTTGTCGGCAACTCGACCGAGCTCAAGAACGTCATCCTGTTCGACGGCGTGCAGGTGCCGCACTACAACTACGTCGGCGACTCGATCCTCGGCTATAAGTCGCACATGGGCGCCGGCTCCATCACCTCCAACGTGAAGTCCGACAAGACGCTCGTCACGGTGCGCGGAGCGGGGGAGGCCGTCGAGACGGGCCTCAAGAAGATGGGCGCGATGCTCGGCGATTTCGTCGAGGTCGGCTGCAACTCGGTGCTCAACCCCGGCACGGTGATCGGCCGCTCGAGCAACGTCTACCCGCTTTCGATGGTGCGCGGCCTCGTCCCCGCGGAGCATATCTTCAAGCGCCCCGGCGAGGTCGCCGCGAAGCGGTGACGGGCGGCGCGCAGCGGACGGCGGCGGCCGTCCACGATCTGTCCGGCTTCGGAAAATGCTCGCTGACCGTCGTGCTGCCGGTGCTCTCGGCTGCGGGCGTGGCGTGCAGCGCCGTGCCGACAGCCGTTCTGAGCTCGCATACGGGCGGTCTGCCCGGCGTGTACCACGAGGATTTCACGCGCGGGGTGCGCGCCTTTGCGCGGCAGTGGGGGGAGCTTTCGCTCTCCTTTGACGCAATCTACACCGGCTATATGTCGTCGCCCGGCCAGATAGAGGCCTGCTCGGAGCTCGTGCGCGCCGTGCGAAGGCCGGGGACGCTGTTCCTCGCCGACCCCGCGCTCGGCGACGGCGGAAGGCTCTACAGCGGCATCACTCCGCAGACGGCGGACGCGATGCTCGCCTTCTGCCGCGAGGCGGATCTCATTTTGCCGAACCTCACGGAGGCGCTTCTCTTTCTCGGCGAACCCCCGCACGCCGGCCTGCCGTCGCCGGACATCGCCGCCGCCCTTCTGCCGCGCCTGTGCGCGCTGGGGCCGAAGCGCGCCGTCCTGACGGGCGTCGCCTTGTCTCCGGACAGCATCGGCGCCGCCTGCTATGACAGGGAGACGGGCGAGCTCGGCTTCGCGTACGCCCCGCGCGCGGACGGCCATTTCCACGGGACGGGCGATCTGTTCGGCGCCGCCCTGCTCGCCGCCCTCCTGCGCGATTTTCCGCTGCGGGAGGCGATGCAGGCCGCCGTCGATTTCGTGAGCCGCTCGATCTTCCGCACGAAGCGCCTCGGCACGGACCCGCGCTTCGGCGTGGACTTCGAGGAGGAGCTGCCGGGCTTTCAGCGCGCGCTCGGCCTGCTCTGAGCCGCCTGCGCATCATTTCGTTGGGAGGTGCCTGCACCGATGCCGGATTTTCAGCCTGTCTCGGAGTCCGTCCTGTATGTGCTCCGGATTGTTATCCCTCTGCTCTCGATCGTCGTCCTCGTGCGCGCGTTCCACTCCATCAAGGCGGGGCGGCGGCGCGAGGAACCGGTGATTGTCCTGCAGAACACCGTCACGAAGGAGACGGTGCCCGTCCTCTACTGGGAAAACTCCATCGGCCGCAGCAGAAGCTGCGACATTGTGCTGTCCGACATGACGGCCAGCCGCGACCACGCCGTCCTGATGCGCCGCGAGTCCGGCTGGTATGTGACGGACACCGGCTCGAAGGCCGGTACGCGCGTCAACGGCAGGATGACGCGCCAGCCCGCCTCCGTGAAGCCGGGGGACATCATGACGCTCGGCTCGACCTCGCTGATGCTCCAGCGGACAAGCGAGGCGAAGCTCCCGCAGCAGAAGCGGCGCGTCCTGCACGCCGCCTCGCCGTTCGGCCTTCTGCTCACGGTGAGCGTGATTCAGTTTTTGCTCCTGCTGGAATCGTGCTTCGGCGGCGGGGAGTTCTCCTTTCTGCCCGTCGTTCCCTTCCTCGCCCTGCAGGTGATGGAGTGGGGGCTTTACCTGTTCTCCATGAAGAAGCTCAACCGCGTCAGCTTTGAGCTCGAGACGATCGCGTTCCTGCTTGCCGGGACGGGCGTCATGCTCCTTTCCGGGATGCGCGGCAAGCTCGCCGAGGGGCAGGAGGCGCCCGGAATGTGGGCCGTCGCCGATTCGACGATGAGCACCGTCTATATGCAGCTTTTCACGATGCTGCTGGGCATTGTGCTGTTCGTCTTTCTTATCTGGTTCATGGGCGATCTTGACCGGGTGACGAAATTCCGCCCGTGGGTCGCCGGGGGAGCGCTGCTGCTCTTTGCCGTGAACCTCGTCTTCGCGACGGCGCTCCACGGGGCCTCCAACTGGATCTCCATCGGACCCGTGACGGTGCAGCCCTCCGAGTTCGTGAAGGTGGCCTACGTTTTCGCCGGAGCCGCGACGCTCGACCGCCTCCAGACGAGGCGGAACCTGACGGGCTTCCTGCTCCTGACCGGCGCGTGCCTTCTGAGTCTCTTCCTGATGAAGGACTTCGGCACCGCGTGCATCTTCTTCGTCACGTTCCTGTTCATCTCGTTCATGCGCTCGGGCAGCATCCGCACGATTGTGCTCGCTGTCGCCGCCGCCGTGTTCGGCGCGTTCCTGATTCTGCAGTTCAGGCCGTACGTCCTGAGCCGCTTCCAGGGCTGGCGGCACGTCTGGGAGTACGTCAACGAGAGCCAGGGATACCAGCAGACGCGCGTGCTCTCGTACGGCGCGAGCGGCGGCCTGTTCGGCATGGGCATCGGCAACGGGATGCTCGGCGGAGGCCGCAGCGGCACGTCCGTCTTCGCGGCGAACAGCGACCTCGTCTTCGGGATGCTCTGGGAGGAGCTCGGCCTGGTGATGGCCGTCGTCGTGGTGTCGGCGCTCGCGCTGCTCGTCTTCTGCGCCCGCTCGGACGCGACGCGCAGCCGCTCGACCTTCTACTCGATCGCCGCGTGCGCGGCGGCGGGGCTTCTGCTGTTCCAGGCGTGCCTCAATGTGTTCGGCGTTGTCGACGTGCTGCCGCTCACAGGCGTCACGCTGCCGTTTGTCAGCGCGGGCGGCTCGAGCATGGTGTCCGTCTGGGGAATGCTGGCTTTCCTGAAGGCCGGCGACGAGCGGACATACGCCGCGCGCCGCCAGAAGAAACGGAGGTGACGGCGGGTGAAGACGACAGGAACCCGATCGCTTATCCTGATTCTGCTGACCGTCGCCTTTGCCGCCGGAATGCTGCTTTTTCTCGCGGACTACGCGAGAGACGGCGGCAGCTGGGCGATTCAGGCGTTCAACAAGCACATCACCCTCGGCCAGAATCTTTCAGGCCGCGTCCTCGACCGGAACGACACGGTGGTCGCCTACAGCGACGAGACGGGCCGCGTCTACCATGACGACAGGAGCGTCCGCCTCGGCCTGCTCCACGTCGTGGGCGACACGCGCGGCTACATCGCGACGTCCGTGCAGAACCTCTACCGCGCCGAGCTCTCCGGCTACAACCTCGTGACGGGGCTTGTCTCCCCGTTCGGCGAGACGAACGGCAGCGACGTGAAGCTCACGCTCGACGCCAACGCCTGCAAGACGGCGTACGAGGCGCTCGGCGGGAAGAAGGGCGCGGTCATTGTCTACAATTACACGACGGGGGAGATCCTCTGCGAGGTGAGCGCCCCCGGCTTCGACCCCGGCGCGCCGCCGGACGACCTCGACACGGACGAAACGGGCAAGTACGAGGGCGTGTATCTGAACAACGTGCTCTCCTCGACGTACACCCCCGGCTCCACCTTCAAGGTTGTGACCGCCGCCGCGGCGATTGAGGCTATCCCGGATCTCGACAGCCGCACCTTCACCTGCACCGGCAGCACCGTCATCAACGGCAACCAGATCAACTGCACAGGCGTACACGGGCAGATGGACTTCAAGACGGCGCTGGCCAACTCCTGCAACGTCGCCTTCGGCGAGCTCGCCGTCGAGCTCGGGGAGGAGAAGATGACAGCCTTGGCCGAGCAGCTCGGCTTCAACAAGAGCTTTTCCTTCGACGGCGTCACGACGGCGAAAAGCTCCTACCGGGCCGCGGGCGCGTCGGAGGACGAGCTCGCGTGGAGCGGCATCGGCCAGTACACCGACCTCGCGAATCCGATGCACATGGCGATTCTCATGAGCGCCGTCGCGAACGGCGGGACGCCCGTCATGCCGCGCTTCGTCGACAGCGTCACCACGAGCTTCGGCCTCGTCACGCAGGCCGGGACGCCCGCGCAGGGGGAGAAGATGCTCTCCGCGACGACGGCGGCTCGTCTCAAGACGTACCTGCGCTACAACGTGACGAACGCCTACGGCGACGGGATGTTCCCCTCCGGGATGCAGGTCTGCGCGAAGACGGGCACAGCCGAGGTCGGGGAGGGGAAGGAGCCTACGGGCTGGATTATCGGCTTCTGCTCGAACACGGAAACGCCGTACGCCTTCGCCGCCGCGGTGGAGGAGGGCAGCTCCGGCATCGGCTCCGCGGGAGCCGTCGCGAGCGCCGTGCTGTCCGCTCTCGCGTCCTGACAAAGGGCGCGGGATGCAGCCTTCCGAAGGAATCCTTCATCTCCCGGGGGACGGGCGTCCGGAAAGCGGATCGGCCCGTCTTCCTGCTGTTACGCTGTTTTTTTGTGGAAATGCTTGTGTTTCTTATTGAAAATTCGTCGGATTCTTCCTTGATTTTTTAGATACTAATGCTATAATAGAACAAGAAACCCGCACCAACACAATTCGAAAGGGCTGATTCCATGGAAAACAGAAGCATCCAGATCGTATGCAGCAGGAATAAAAACATCTCCCTCCGCGTGATTCCCGGTCATTTTGCGACGAACCATTCCCATATCAGTCACTATATCGATATTACGGGAATCAAGTGCCACAGCGTGGCTGCCAAGCAGGCCGGAGAGACCCTTGCCCGCTTCTACGAAAACAATACAAGCATCGACACCATTATCTGCATGGACGGCTGCGAGATCATCGGCGCGTTCCTCGCGAACGCCCTGAGCAAGTCCTCGCTGCACGGCATGAACGAGAAGAGCGACATCTGCATCGTCACGCCGGAGTTCCTGCCGACGGGTCAGCTGTTCTTCCGTGAGAACATCGAGGAGTCCATGATCAAGGAAAAGCGCGTCCTCCTGCTGCTCGCTTCCGCGACGACCGGCAAGACGATTAACCGCGCGCTCGAGTGCCTTAAGTACTACGCCGCCAACGTGGTCGGCATCGCCGCGCTGTTCAGCGCCATCCCGGAGAAGGAGGGCATTTCCATCGACTCCCTCTTCACGCAGGATGATATTCAGGGCTACCGCACCTATGAGTTCAGGGACTGCCCGTTCTGCCAGCAGAAGCGCAAGATCGACGCGATGGTCAACGGCTACGGTTATTCCAAGGCGCGCTGATTTTCGTTTTTTCCATGACGCACAAAACGCCCGCCGGACAAGCCCGGCGGGTGTTTTTCTGCTCTCCGCGCAATAAAACCGGCGCCCGCCCTTTTCGGGGAGCGCCGGTTTCCTTACCGCTTTATTCGGCCAGCGCCCGGCTGAGCCAGGCGTCGGCGATATCCATCGCCAGATACAGGCCGTTTTTCTCGCTCGATTTGACAATCTGCTTGCGCGAGCGGTTGTTCGCGTCGGTGTACATCAGCTGGATGGTGACGCGGTCGGCCACCTCAAGGTCCTGAACCTTCTTCTTGCTCTTGATTTCCAGCTTCACGACGTACTTGTCCTTCATGCTTCCATAGTAAATCACGTCGCCGCAGCGCACGAGGGGTTTTCCCTTGTAGGTCGGGAACGCGGAATCGTTCTTCGCATTCATCTGTGTCATCCTCCTTCTTTCTTTTCCGGCATTGCGCCGCCTGTCAAGCAGAGACGGCCGTGCGGCGGGAAATCAGACGATGCGCGCCTGCTCCTGCCGGAACGCGGAATACATTCCATTCGCTGTTGTGAGTCTGCGCAGGGAAATCAAGCGTCCAGGTAGGATTTGAGCAGCACCTGGAGCAGCTCGTCGCGATCAATTTTGCGGATAAGACTGCGCGCGCTGTTGTGTGTCGTGATATAAGTGGGATCCTCGGAAAGAATATAGCCAACCATCTGATTGATGGGATTGTAGCCCTTCTGCCGAAGCGCGTCGTAAACGATGGTGAGAATCTTTTTGATGTCCCCCTCGCGGTCGCCGCCAAGAGAGAAGGTCATGGTCTTATCAAGCATGGAAACACCTCCGAATACTGCCGCTAACGTCACAACGATAGGATGGAAGATTGCCTCAGCTATCATGATACAACATAGAAAGATCAAATTCAAGGAGAAATTTGTGAACGTGGAGGAAAAGAAAGCGGAGAGGAACCCTTTGACAGACCGCCGCCGGGCGTGCATAATAAGAGAGGCGCAAAAACGCGCCCGCCGGAGACGACAGGAGCCACGCCGCCCCTCTCCGGCAGACGAAACGGAGGCAACCGCTATGGAAAAGCAGGAAGCGCTGCGGGAATACCAATCCCTCTGCGATCAGATTCGCTATCACAATCAGAAATATTATGTGGAGGACGCGCCGGAGATCGACGACTACGAGTACGATATGCTCTACCGCCGCCTGCAGGCGATCGAGGCGGCCTACCCGGAGCTCGTCACGCCCGATTCCCCGACGCAGAAGGTCGGCGGCCCGGCGCTCAATACCTTCGCGCCCGTCGCGCACGAGGTGCCGATGGAGAGCCTGCACGACTCCTTTTCCGAGGACGAGCTCTATGACTTCGACCGCCGCGTCCGCGAGGCCGTCGGCGACCCGGTCTACGTCGTCGAACCGAAGTTTGACGGCCTCTCCGTCTCCCTCGAATACCGCGACGGCCTCTTTGTGCGCGGCTCCACCCGCGGCGACGGCCTCGTCGGCGAGGACGTGACGGAGAACCTGCGCGCCATCCGCACCGTGCCGAAGAAGCTTTCCCGCCCCGTGCCGTTCCTCGAGGTGCGCGGCGAGGTCTATATGTCGCACGAGAGCTTTTTCGCTCTCTGCGCCCGGCAGGAGCTGAACGACGAGAAGCCGTTCAAGAATCCGCGCAACGCCGCCGCCGGCTCCCTGCGCCAGAAGAATCCGAAAATCACCGCCGCCCGCGGCCTCGATATCTTCGTCTTCAACGTCCAGCAGGCCCCCGGCGAGGCGTTTGCGAGCCACGACGCGTCGCTCGCCTTTTTGAAGGAGCTCGGCTTCCCCGTGACGGATCTCAACCGGACGTGCCGCACGATGGAGGAGGTCGTCGCGCGCGTGCGCGAGATCGGCGGCCTGCGCGGGAAGCTCGGCTACTCGATCGACGGCGCGGTCGTCAAGGTGAACGACTTCGCGCAGCGCGAGGCCCTCGGCAGCACGGCGAAGTTCCCGCGCTGGGCGGAGGCGTACAAGTACCCGCCCGAGGAGAAGGAGAGCCGCCTTCTCGACATCGAGATAAACGTCGGACGCACCGGCGTCCTCACCCCGACGGGCGTGTTCGAGCCCGTCACGCTCGCGGGGACGACCGTCAGCCGCGCGACGCTCCACAACCAGGACTTCATCGAGGAGAAGGGCATCCGCATCGGCTGTACCTGCGTGCTGCGCAAGGCGGGGGAGATCATCCCCGAGGTCGTCTCCGTCACGAACGGCGCGGCGGAGGGCGAAGCGTACCGGATGCCGGAGACGTGTCCCTCGTGCGGCGGCCCCGTCGCGCGCGAGGAGGGCGAGGCCGCGCTGCGCTGCGTGAACCCGGAATGCCCCGCGCAGCTGCTGCGTCACCTCATCCACTTCGCGAGCCGCGACGCGATGGACGTCGAGGGACTCGGCCCCGCCGTCCTCGAGCAGCTGCTCGACAAGGGCCTCGTCAAATCCCCCGCCGACCTGTACCGCCTCACCGTCCCGCGGCTCATGGAGCTCGAGCGCATGGGGGAGAAGAGCTCGCAGAACCTCGTCGACGCGATTGCGAAGACGAAGGAGAACGATCTCTACCGCCTCATCTTCGCCCTCGGCATCCGCCATATCGGACTCAAAGCGGCGAAGCTCCTCACGGAGCGCTTCCGCAGCGTGGACGAGCTCTTCGCCGCCTCGCCGGAGGAGATCGCGGCGAT
>CALWIH010000071.1 GCA_944380675.1 uncultured Clostridia bacterium
GGGGTATTAGCTCAGCTGGGAGAGCGCCACACTGGCAGTGTGGAGGTCAGCGGTTCGATCCCGCTATGCTCCACCAAAATCCGAACCTTCTGCGAATGCATGAGGTTCGGATTTTTTATTTTCCGTCAAAACAGCCGGGGCGCCGTCATTTCGGACGGCGCCCCGGCTGATGTTTTTTTATCCGTCAGCCCTCATTCTGAATGTTGACTCTCTCCCACCGCATCAATTCCGAAATCAGCGGCCCGTATTTCAGACCCTCCGCGGCGTATCGCAGCGCGCCGGCAAAATTGACGTCGCTGACGCCCGCCTCGGCGGGCGTTCCTTTCGCTTCCTGTAAGCGCCGGCCCATCTCATCGAGAAGCGCTCGTCCCTCCGTCATCTCCCGCATTTTCTGCGCCCTCATTTCCGGGCTCAGAGTTTTGTCAACCGAGAGAACGGAGAGCGCTTCGTAGGACTCCTCGGTCAGCGCCTTCTGCGCGGCGAGCTGCTTCTGGACCTCCTTTTCCATCATATCCCGATACACACCGGGCGGCGCGCACATCACCGTTTTGAGCGCTACCTCCACCGAGTGCTGAAGCGAGCGGAAATTCATGTAACGGGTCACATACCGAACCTCGTTTTTCATGATGAGAACGATGCTCGCAAGCTTCTTGCTGAACGTTTTCAGCTCCTCTGCAAACTCAGCGCTGTCGGCGGAGCCCGCTTCGTTCATCAGACGATCCACCTCATCGGACACCGGGGCGCCGCCCTTGTCCTTCTCCTGCTTCACATGGGAAAAGAATTCCGGAGCGACCTGCGCCGCCGTATCGCTCAGCCGCTCGAGGAGAGGGCGGAAGCTGTCGTGCACGCTCACATCATGGTAGGGTTCGGCTCTCCGGAACTCCGCGGGAACGGAAACCTCGGCCTTGAGAATCTCCGCCACCTTGCAGTTATCAATCAGATTCGCGGCGTCCCACTGCGCGGAAGCCTGGATTTTCGCCATGGCCGAGCTGCTTTTGGAATCCGAGTCCGAAATCCGGCGGTACTTTTCACAGTGCAGCCTCCACTCCAGGCCGATGGGATCGTTCGTCTTGACGACGTTTTCAGGATCGAGATTGAGAGGGTCGAGACGATCGGCGCGGCACATCAGAACGTCCTTGTACGCCGTCAGGCACTCTCTCTCCACACACTGCCGGCCTGTCATAGCCAGGTTGCTGTTCCCGAGGCGCGACATCCGCGAGGTCGGTTCGTGGCCGTAGATTTGCGCATATATCCTCATATCCCGCGCGACTTTTTTCTCGCAGGCCTTTTTGCGCGCCTGCTTTGACGCGCTCCGCTTCAAGAGCTGCGGATCCGGCTCCTCAAGAGGCCGAATGTCGTCTCGGTACTCGATGGGAATCTCCCGCGAAAACGCGACGGACTGCGCCGCCTTCTGCGCCATGGCAGGCTGGGCGGTGATTTGCGGCGCATTGCCCGACCGGGTAAGCGACTGCAAAACGGAAGCCGTCGACGCCGCGGCTCTCGCCGACAGGGAAGCGTTCGCGTCTGCGGCTGCGTCGGAATTCCGCACAAGGCCTCCTTCCCGCAGGGCGGTTATTTTTTCCGTAAGATCATAATGAAGAAACGCTTCGGAAACCTCTTTCTGCTCAAAAACGACCGCACGGCGATTCTCTCTTTTTCGATGCTGCTGTTCAGGGGCGTTCGGCATATCGTTTGCTCTCCTTTCTCTCCCTCAGGCGTTTTCGCCGCCATAGGCGGAAGCCGCTTCAAATTCCATCAGCGCGTATGCGGAGATCTCCCAGCGCAGCACCGTCTCATGCTTCTCCGAGACGCCGAGAAGCTTTTCCGCAAGACGGAGCGCGATCTCCGAGTCGGTGACAAACGAAACCACGGTTTCCGGCGAACAGCGCTCTGCCATCGCCGCAAGGGCGGCGCGGAGAAGAAGTAGGGGCGCGAGCTTGTCAGAGCTCCTGTTGTGGAGCCAGTCGAGGGAAAGTCCGTCGGCAGACGGGGAAAACAGCGCGCTTGCGGAGACTCTGCCATCCTGCAGCATCACCTGGCTGACGTGCTGGTCGAGCTGCGTCCTGGAGCACTGCGACGTGTCCGCGGGAAAGGTGTTTCTCTGGTAGGCAAGATACACGGCGCTCGGCACGTCCTCAACGGATACGGCCCCGGGCGCAGGCCCCTGAAGCAGGGGAATCCGCAAAAGCTTCCCGAGAGGAATCGAAAAGCCTGAGGCTCCCTCCTGCGGGCAAAACCACGGCAGCGACGAGAAAAAGGCGGCGAGCTCCGGCAGCTCCGCGGGGAGAACGGCGTAAAACGTCTGGGTGCAGGTAGCCTGCAGCAGCGTGACGCAGCGCTCCATGATGGCGGTGCCGACTCCCCGCCGGCGCTGCGGCGGATCGACGGCAATCGAAAGAAGCTGGACCTGCTCGCCCTGCACCTCAAGCAGAGCGGCGCCGATCGGCGTCTCGTTCTCCACGCAGCCGACCAGAAAAACGAGCTCCTCCGTCAGGCGAGGAATCAGGGCGTCCGGAAGCAGGGGAAGAAAAAATTCCCCCTGCCGCTTTTTGTCTACGAGATAGATCATCGCGATCCCCTCCTTGCAGCACAATTTTGAGCCGAAGACCTCCCATCTGAATCATACAACAAGTATACCGCATTTTCAGATTATTTTGTTTAAAGCTTTTCTAAAATGCCGCGTGGATTGGCACGGCAAAGCCCTCCCGCGCCGGCGCAGGATTCTCAGTCCACGACGTCGGAGGAGAAGGTCACGGTCGCGGCCGTCCCCACGGTGCAGTCCGCGTCGCGGAAATCGGACGACACCTGCACCACGGCGTTCGTGTCAAAGCCGAGCACCGCCCAGAGCGTGACGGCCTTGCCGGGCTCCACCTGCGTCGGCTGAGACAGACGGTAGGACGCCGTCGCGACGCTGGACGTCATGTCCGGCGCGCCCTTATAGCTCGTCCTGCTGTTGCCGTCCTCGTCGATGAAAAAGATATCCCAGGAGCCGTCGAGCAGGCGCACGGCGAGGCGGCCCTCCTTCGAGGCCAGATTGCCGTAGCTCTTGCCGACGCTCACCCATTTCCCGTCGACGCAGTTCCAGATGTCGATCGAGACGGAGCGAATGAGGTCGGAGACCTCGTAGTCGAAGAACACGATCTCGTTGTCGATGATTTGCAGGACGCCCTGCGTCTCCTCGGAAAACTCGCTCGGCTTGACGGTGATCTGTCCGCTGTTCCCTGAACAGGACGAAAGGCAGAGCACTATCGCCAGCGCCAGCGCAAAAAGCTTCATTTTCAACACATTTCTCTCCTTTTGCCGCGATATTTGCTGCAATTTGTTTTAGCATACCATACCGCGCAGAATATTTCAATGATCGGACAAAAACAACGCGGGTATTTTGCAAAACAAACAAAGCTGTGCTATAATACAAATATAACATCCGCCGTCCGGTGCGGCCGGACGCTTCTCAATTCATCCGAAAAAGGAGAACACGCCATGTATACCGCCAGCCTGTTCGAGGCCAAAAAGGTCGTCTTTTCCCTCGAGGTTTTCCCGCCGAAAAAGGATACCTCCGTCAACGTCATCTACAACACTCTGCTCGGCCTTCGCGGCCTGCCCGCCGACTTCATCAGCGTGACGTACGGCGCGGGCGGCAGTCCGGCCCAGCGGGAGAAGACGTGCGAGATCGCGTCGCTCATCCGCAGTACCTACCACATCGAGCCTGTCGCTCACCTGACGTGCGTCAACTCCGACCACGAGGAGATCCGCCAGACGCTCGCGAAGCTCCGCGCGAATGGCATCTGCAACATTCTCGCCCTGCGCGGCGACAGGACGCCGGGCGTCGAGCCGAAGACGGACTTCCTTCACGCGAGCGACCTCGCCCGCTTCATCCGCGAGGAGGATCCCTCGTTCAACCTGCTCGGCGCGTGCTACCCGGAGGGCCACTTCGAGAGCGACAGCCTCGAGGAGGACATCGACCACCTCAAGCTGAAGATTGAAAACGGCGTCTCGCATCTCATCACCCAGCTGTTCTTCGACAATGACAGCTTTTACCGCTTCCTCGAACTCGCCCGCGGCCGCGGCGTGAACGTCCCGGTGGAGGCCGGCATCATGCCGATCGTGAAGAAGAGCCAGATCGAGCGCACCGTGACGATGTGCGGCGCGAGCGTGCCGCCGAAGCTTGCCACCATCATCAGCCGCTACGCCGACAATCCGGCGGCTCTGATGGACGCGGGCATTTTCTACGCGACGGAGCAGATCATGGATCTGCTCGAGAACGGCGTGCAGGGCATCCATCTCTACACGATGAACAACGTCGAGGTCGCGAAGCGGATCAGCGACAACATCGAGAATATCATCGCCGCGAAAAACGCGTAAAAGGGAGCGTGCCCAGCCTTGCAGACTCTGACAACGCTTGACCGCTCCGAGGTGCTGCGCTATCTCGGGTGGAAGGGAAGCGAGATTCCCGCCGCCCTCGAGGAGACGCTGCGGCGCTGCATCCGGGAACTGTGCGAATCGGCTCGGCCCGCGTGGGTGTACCGCCGCTTCTCCCTCGCGCGCGCCGGGGGCGGCCTTCTGCTCTCCCCCTCCTCCCTGCTCCTGACCGGGAACGACATCGCCGCCCACCTGTCCGGATGCGGGGAGGTTTTTCTGCTCTGCGCCACCATCGGTCTCGGCCCGGAACGGCTCATCCGCAGCCGGATGGTGACGAACCCCGAGGAGAGCGTCATCCTCGACGCGTGCGCGACGCAGGCCATCGAGCAGACGGCTGACCTCGCCGAGGACGAGATTGCCGCTCTCTGCCGCGCCGAGGGTCACGGTCTGACGTGGCGGTTCAGCCCCGGCTACGGCGACCTCCCGCTCGCCGCGCAGGGCGACGTCATCCGCCTGTGCGACGCGCCCCGGCGGATCGGGCTGACGCTCACGGACAGCCTTTTGATGACGCCGGGAAAATCCGTCACCGCCCTGCTCGGCGTGACGCCGCTGCCCGCCGCGGACGACGGGCGCAGACAGGACAAATGCAGCCGGTGCCCGAACCAGGGGCGCTGCGCTTTCCGAAGGAGAGGAACGACATGCTGAAGCTCAACGATCGCATTCTCATTCTCGACGGCGCGATGGGCACGATGCTCCAGGCCGCCGGGCTGCCGCTCGGGAAAAACCCGGAAGCGCTCAACCTGACGCATCCGGAGGACGTCACGGCCATCCACCGCGCCTACGCAGAAGCCGGGGCGAACATTCTCTACGCCAACACCTTCGGGGCGAACCGCCGCAAGCTCGAGGGCAGCGGCCTTTCCCCGCGCGAGGTCATCGCGGCGGGCATCGCCTGCGCGAAGAAGGCCGCGGCGGAGACGGGAGCGCTCACCGCGCAGTCGTGCGGGCCGATCGGGGCGCTGCTCGAGCCGAACGGCGCCGTCCGCTTCGAGGAGGCGTACGACATCTTCCGCGAGGCCGTCACGGCGGGCGCGGAGGCCGGGGCCGACCTCATCGTCTTCGAGACGATGACGGATCTGCTCGAGATCAAGGCCGCGCTGCTCGCCGCGAAGGAAAACACTTCCCTGCCCGTCTTCTGCTCGATGAGCTTTGAGCCGAACGGGCGGACGTTCACCGGCGTCTCCGTCCCGGCGATGGCGCTCACGCTCGAGGGCCTCGGCGCGGACGCCGTCGGCATCAACTGCTCGCTCGGCCCCGCCGAGATTCTGCCGTTTGCCCGCGAGCTGTGCGCGTGGACGCGCCTGCCCGTCTTCGTGAAGCCGAACGCCGGCCTGCCGAACCTCAGCTCCAACGCGTACGACATCGGCCCGGAGGACTTCTGCGCGCTGATGGAGGAATACGCGAGGCTCGGCATCTCGTGCATGGGCGGCTGCTGCGGCACGACGCCCGACTACATCCGCCTGCTCGCGTCGCGCTTCGGCGGACAGCCTGTCGAGCCGAGGGAAGTCCCCCGCCGCGCCGCTCTGTGCAGCGCGAGCCGCGTCGTCGAGATTGACGGCGTGCGCGTCATCGGCGAGCGGATCAACCCGACGGGCAAAAAGCTCTTCAAGGAGGCGCTGCGCCGCCGCGACGTCGGCTACATCCTGCGCCAGGGCATTGAGCAGGTGCGCGCCGGGGCGGAAATTCTCGACGTGAACGTCGGCCTCCCGGAGATCGACGAGGCCGCGATGATGGAGGAGGTCATCCGGCAGCTGCAGGGCGTCGTCGACGCGCCGCTCCAGCTCGACAGCACCAATCCCGACGTCCTCGAGCGCGGGCTGCGCCTCTGCAGCGGTAAGCCGATCGTCAACTCCGTCAACGGCGAGCAGGCCGTCCTTGACCGGATCCTGCCGCTCGTCAGGAAATACGGCGCCGCCGTCGTCGGCCTCACGCTCGACGAGAACGGCATCCCGCCAAAGGCGGAGGAACGCTTCGCCATCGCGGAGCGGATTGTGAAGGCGGCGGAGGAATACGGCATCCCGCGCGAGGACGTCGCCATCGACTGCCTGACGCTGACGGCCTCCGTCCAGCAGGCGGAGGTGCGCGAGACGCTGCGCGCGATGGAGCTCGTCAAGGAGCGCCTCGGCGTCAAGACGGTGCTCGGCGTGTCGAACATCTCGTTCGGCCTGCCGGAGCGCGAGATTCTGAACGTCTCCTTCCTCACGCTCGCGATGGCGCACGGCCTCGACCTGCCGATCCTCAACCCGAACGCGAAGGCGATGATGGA
Organism: uncultured Clostridia bacterium; assembly: GCA_944380675.1. Lineage (GTDB taxonomy): Bacteria > Bacillota > Clostridia > Oscillospirales > Acutalibacteraceae > Caccousia. Next base: position 6,683 of record CALWIH010000071.1, read on the forward strand.
CGCGATCGACGCGTTCAACGTGCTCTATAACCGCGACAAGGGCTCCGTGCGCTACCTCGAGCGCCACGCGGCCTCCTCCGCCGCCCCGGCTCCCGCGAAGACGGGAGGGCTGCCGCTCGCGGACTGCGTGCTCAGCGGCCTCAGGGACGCCGCGGGCGAGGCGGCCGCCGCTCTGCTCGCCGAGGGGCGCGATCCGATGGAGCTCGTCAACGAGATTCTGATCCCCGCCCTCGACCGCGTCGGCGCGGATTTTGAGTCGGGGAAGCTGTTCCTGCCCCAGCTCATCCAGTCCGCGACGGCGGCGCAGGCCGGCTTTGAGGAGATCAAAAAGAGCCTTGCCGCGCAGAAGACGGATCGCTCCGTCTCGAAGGGGACGATCGTCCTTGCCACGGTGAAGGGCGACATTCACGACATCGGCAAGAACATCGTGAAGGTGATTCTCGAAAACTACGGGTACGACATTCTCGACCTCGGCAAGGACGTCCCGCCGGAGCGCGTCGTCGAGGCAGCGAGAGAGTCCGGCGCGCCGCTCGTCGGCCTCTCCGCTTTGATGACGACGACCGTTCCCTCCATGGCGGAAACGATCCGCCAGCTGCGCGCCGGGGGGCTTGCCTGTAAGGTCATGGTCGGCGGCGCGGTGCTCACGCCGGAATACGCCGCGGAGATCGGCGCGGACTACTACGCGAAGGACGCGAAGGCGAGCGCCGACATCGCGAAGGAGGTTCTTGGGTAAAAGCCTCCCTTAGACAGAACGGAACAACTGCATGAGAAAGCCGCCGCGCAGGGAGATCTGCGCGGCGGCTGTTTTATGCTCAGGCGGGTTTAACTGTTCCAGCTCTGGGGCTTCGTCTCGACGGGACGGCCCGTCTCGAGAGCCTCGCGCATGGCGAAGGCGAGGTAGGTGTCCTGACAGGCCTCCCGCAGCGAATAGACCGGCTCGCCTGTCTCGACGCAGCGCTTCATTTTCAGAAGGAGCGAGGCGACGGCGAGCTCGTCGTCCGTCAGACGGACGAGGGGCAGCGGGTTCTCGTACAGCCATTCGCCGCAGAACTGGATGCCGCGGTGGGCGTAGCCCTGCAGGTTGCCGTACTGGCCGAGGTCGACGCGGCGGAGCTCCTCCGCCATGCAGGCGCCCGAAGGGCTGAGAAAGCGGACGGTGCGATCCATGACCTCGCCGCGGTCGCCGCACAGCCAGAGATGCGTAGAGCGCAGCAGCGAAAAATACTGCTCCCCGGTAAAGTCATAGAACAGCGTCTTCCCGCTCTCAAACTCGAACGTCACCCTGTCCTGCGTCACCTGCTGGATCGGATGTTCCGCGGATTCTCCTGCCCGGCTGCACGTCTGCGCGATGGCTCGTGGGTACTGCTTACCGGAAACGACGGCGCGCTCCATCCCGACGCCGAGCATCCGTCTCGCGAGGCTCATGCAGTGGTAGCCGTGCATCATCGACATGCTGAGGTGCGTCGGGACGCCGATCCTCCCCTCCTCTGCCAGACGGATCACCGACGCGTGATAGGGCTGCAGATGGTATTCCTCGGCGACCTGGATGTTCGCGCCCCGCTCCTCCGCGAAGCGCCACAGCTCGTTGAGCGCCTCCACCGTCGGCGCGGGCGGCGTCTCGGTGAGGACGGGACGTCCAAGCTCCGCGAGACGGCGGCTGTACTCGTCATTCGCCTGCCACGGCAGACAGAGGACGAAAAAGTCTACGTCGAGCGAGAGCAGCTCGTCAAACGACGAAAAGACGGGGACGCGCAGGCGTTCCGCGTACCGCGCGGCCTTCTCCGGATTGCGCACCCACACGCCCCTGAGCGCGAAGCGGTCCGGCGCGGCGTTCGCGACGCGGGCGTAAAACTCGCTCCTCCACCCTCCTCCGAGAATGGCAAAGCTGATGCGTTTCATACCTGACTCCTCCCTTTCCGCGCTCCGGGCCCGGAGCGCCGTTCCAATCTGGTAAAATTGTACGCCATCTTTCCGCGCCGGTCAAGAGACAGCGCGGCGCTCTTTTTTCGTCCCGCAGAAAAAACTGCTTGCAATACTATGCAATGCATGATATAATGCAATCACTAAGAATAAGACGATGAAAGGAGGAAGCCATGGACGCGCAGCGAAAAAAGGGGCTGCTCGACACCTGCGTGCTTGCGGTGCTCAAGTGCGGCCCGTCCTACGGGTATGAGCTCATCGGCGCGGTATCGCAGTGCATCCCGGTGTCGGAGTCGACGCTCTACCCGATTCTCAAGCGGCTGGAGGCGGGAGGCTGCCTGACCACCTTCAAGCAGGAGCACAACGGCAGGCTTCGCAAATACTATCAGATCACCCCGATCGGAGAGGAAAAGATCAAGGTTTTCCTCGAGGAATGGTCGGAGATGGAACGCATTTACGCCTTCGTCAGAAAGGCGGACGAGGAGGAATCACAATGAACCGGCAGGAATTTCTCAAACAATTTCTCAGCGCTCTCGAGCCTCTCACTCCCGAAGAGCGCAGCCAAATCTCCGAATACTATGAGGAGCTGATCTGCGACGGTCTCGAGGAAGGGCTTTCCGAGGAGGAGGTTCTCGCGCGCTTCGGCTCTCCCGAGGCGGAGGCCGCCCGTTTCCTCGAGGAAAACCCGCGGGAGGCGGCGTCCGAACCCTTTGTCTTTTCCCCGGACGGGGAGGTAAACACGCTTGACTGCGGCGCGAAGGACGTCCCCATCCGTCTGCTTCCCTCCGAGGGAGAAAGGCTGCAGATCCGGTTTGAGTATGACAGAGAGCGGGCAAAGGTGGAATCGTGGACGGAGGGGAACGTGTGGCATTTCCGTCATACGCCGGCGCGCAAGCGCTTCCGCGAGCTGTTCGGCATCGGGCTGCGGCGCGGGGAAATCACCGTGCTGGTGCCGAGAGAATTCTCCGGCACGCTTCTGCTCAGGACGCAGAACGGGAAAATCTCGGGCGAGCAGCTCTCCCCTCTCTCTCGCGTGGAGGCCGTCACGACAAACGCGGGAATTCAGTTTGCGTCGACCTCGTTCGGGACGCTCACCATCACGACGAGCAACGCCTCCGTCCGCGTGACGGACTGCACCGGCGAGACGCTCAAGGCGCACACCTCCAACGGCGGTCTGCGCGCGCAGAACGCCGCGTTTGACAGCCAGTCCTGGGAGACGAGCAACAGCTCGGTGCGGATGGCGGGAATTCGTGCCATCGGCTTCTCCGCCGCGACCTCGAACGCAGGGATCTCCGTATCGGACTGCGAGGCGGAGCAGCTTTCGCTCTCCACCTCGAACGGCTCCGTCTCCGTCGACGGCGTCTCCGGAGACGAGCTGCACATCGCGACAAGCAACGCCTCAATCACCGGCTCCGTCCGCGGCAACCCCATGGAGTATCAAATCTATGCCGCCACCTCGAACGCGCCGTGCAATCTCGAGAACTCCGCCGATCCGGCAAGGCCGAAGAAGCTTACCGCCAGGACGTCGAACGGGAAGATCAATCTGATGTTTGGGTGAGGAGGCAGGCAAGGCGGGTTTCCTCGAGCAGAGCGCACATCTCCCGGAACCGGCTGCCTGTGTCCCGGGGGATGTGCGCGTCAGAGGCCGTCAAGACCGTAACCCCGCGCTTCAGCATGGCGCGCAGCATCCGGCGGTTCATGCCGAGCTCGCGGTCTCCATAATTGACAGCCAGCCCGCTGCTCTCCTCCACATACATCTGATGTTCGTGCAGCGCCAGAGCAATCTCATCGTATTCCCTGTCGAAATTCCCCGGCGGGGACGCGCCGAAGCATTGCAGCGAATTGGGATGCGCCAACCCCGAGAACAGCCCGCTCCGGGCAAGCCGGAGCATCAGTCCGTAATAGCGCCGATACAGCCGTTCCAGCTCCGCGCCGTCCAGACGCCACGGCTGACGCTTGTGGCTGAAAGCCCATCCGTCAATGAAATGAATGGAACCTACAAGAAAGTCAAGGGGATATTGTCTGAGATTTGCAATTTCCCGTTCATGCTCAGGCGAGTAGCAAACCTCAAGCCCAAATCTCAGCCGAACAGGGAAGCATTCCCTTCTTGCGCGCTCTGCAAAGCGAAGATACTCCTCTATGGGGCGTGCGCTTGCCTGTTTCCTTTGAAACCAGTCGTGCTGGTACGCATTGAACCGTGACATTTCGCCGTACAGGCAGCCGCACTCCCGAAAGCAATGCGTGTGCTCCAGAAACCAGATCTCATCAACCTCTCTCGCTTCTGCGGCGCGCACAAATTCCCAGATCCAATCGAAGCAGTAACTGCCTTTTTCCAGATGAATATGCGCGTCAATCATTCGAAACCTCCTTCTGAATTGCCCGGATCCGTCCGGCAATCGCGTCATAAGAGACGGTGGAAAAATCTGTCGTGTCTACCGTCAGGCACGGGCCGTTCGCGGAAAAGGAATTCATGCCCCTCTCGGTGACGCCCTTCACGAAGTCCTCACAGGACAGCGGAATCTCCTGTCTGCCGCCCGGCTTTTCAGGGTAGGAGTCGTTTACTACATGGCCGCGGTGCCTGCTTGGGTCAGCATTCCGGCGCAGGAAGCGGCGATACAGCGTGGGGAAATCTCCTGTGAGCAGGACGGTGATCCCGATGCAGGAATATCGCTCCAGCAGCTTCATCAGCGGATCTCGCGACGTGTTCTCAAAATTGTTTTCCAGAATGAATGGCTGCCCGCACCGCATCAGCCGCTCCGCAGTTTCATACAGAATCCGCATGGAGGCCAGGCCGAGCGCTTCCTTCTCCCCCCTCGACCGAAAGCCAACCGTATCGTACAGGCACTCCTTGATGCGATCCTTGGAGAAAGACGGAAGAGAAAGCCGCTTCGACAGCTCCTCCGCAGCGGTGCTCTTGCCCGAGGCGGGGATCCCGGCTATCAGAATGCAGTACACTACTCGTCCCCCCTCGCTATCAGGCAGCGAACGCCCAGTTCCTCCATCTGCGCGGGGAAATCCTCCGGACAGCTGCCATCCGTGATCAGCAGGTCATAGTCCTCTGCGGCGCACACGCGGTGGATGGAGGAACGACCGATTTTGTCGGACGGGTAAAGCCCGATGTTCACCGAACTGTTCGCCATCACCGCTCTCGCGAAGGCAACGCCATCGCTGCTGTGCAGCGTCGCGCCAAACTCCGCCGATAGTGCCGTGTGTGACAGAAAAGCCTTGTCAATCCTGATGTTTTTCACCATCTGGATAGTATAATAATCGTGACAGTGCCCCCGGTGGGACATCTCCCCACCGAGAAGAATGACAGAAATCTGCTCCTTTTTGCGAAGCGCCTCCGCTATTGTCACAGAATTCGTCAGAACGGTGACGGGAAAATTTGCGGCCATCCGCAGAGCCATCGCATACCCGACAGACGAGGTCGTGAGGTAGACGACGTCGTTCCTCCGGATGCAGCCAATCGCCTCCTTCGCCACAGCGAGATACTCTTTTTTGATGGCAGGAAGATCCTCTGGGTTGTATGCCGCATCGGGATAAACGCCCTTCGGCTTTGCCGCGATAGCGCCTCCGTGCGTCCGCTGCAACAGGCCCCTGCTCTCGAGAGCGCGCAGATCTCTCCTCGCACAGTCCGCGGAAATTCCGTACAGGTCCTGCATTTCGGAGACGAGAATTCTGCCCGTCTCTGTGACCCTTCTGACAATGTCCTGCTGTCTCTCTTCAAGGAACATAGAATCGCACATCCTTCCCAACGAAAGCTTGTTTTGTCTTGTTTATTCTTGATTTAATTTGATTATAGCAAATACAGCGAAAAAATCAAGAGAAGACAAGAACAATAGCATTTAATCGGGAGGCTGGGATCTTCAGAAAAACCACACCCGTTCTATATGACAACAGGAAAGAAATCAAACATATGATTTACGGCGCCTCAGAGCCTGTTGATTTGCGCCCATTTTTGAGGAAAACTCCGCGTTTTTCTTTGCTTTCCCGAACTCCGGCTTCCACTGAAAATCGAAAAAGGGAGCGCTGCAGAATGAAAAACTGCAGCGCTCCCTTTTACTTATGAATAAAAAGATGAGGATTTTCAGGCTACTCGCAAGCCACCCGATTTTTTGTTTCAAACTCAATAAATTGGAATTTGAAAACCACAATTTTATAAGTGGTTATTAACCCTCACAGGGTTTTAATAAAATCCTCCAAAAGCCTTGAAAATAAAGGGTTTATCGCAAAATGCTCACCTTAACTTATTATACGATTTCACACTGTTTTATTCTTCCCTTGGAAGCTGATAAGGGCAAACACAAGGGCAAGAAAATCTGATAACAAGATATAACAGAATGTGGCAATCGGAGAACTGTGACGTATGTGCGAATATATTATACTGGAGGATTTATTATATGGACAAGTACATTTTTGATGAAAGCAACGGTTTACTACGGTGCCTTCCCTGCCGGGACGGGCAAGGCCTCGGACTGCACCGGCTGCGGCAGGTGCGAGGAGGTCTGCCCCCAGAAGCTCCCAATCCAGAAATACCTGAAGGACGTGGCAGAGGCGTTTGAAAACGCATCCCTGTAAACCAATGGCCGCTGCAGGAAAACACACAAATACAAAGGGCTCCGGACAGCACGGCCTGTCCGGAGCCCTTTGGAAGGGAGAATTCACTTTTGAAGATCATATTCCGTTACATCAAAAGTTTTCGGGCTGATTGCGCCGCCACAATCCTGATGGTTGTAATCGAGACAGTGTGCTCCATGCTGCTCACCGTTACCATCGGCCGCTTTATTGACGCACTGGCCAACCAGCAGGCTGGGATGTCACAAATCTATGGCTACGGCCTGCGGCTGCTGGCCATTGCAGCCGTTCTGCTGGCTGCCGGGCTGGTGAGCGGCTGGACTTCCATGCGGGCCGCCGCCGGACTGGCCCGGAATCTGCGCAACGGCTTATTTGAACGAATCCAGGCATACTCGTTTATTGACAATTAACAAACCATTTTTCTCACTCATAATCATATCCCCCTCAAAAATCGCAGGCCAACGCAGGGCAATCATAAAAACAACTCTTCAATCATTTCACATACAATTCTTATAATGCCATTTTTGTTGAGCTTCCTTGCTCTATGGGAAAAACAAACTCCATCAAAAAAGAATATAATTTGAAACTA
>CALWIH010000072.1 GCA_944380675.1 uncultured Clostridia bacterium
GGGACGAAATAGACGCCCTGCGAGTCCTTGACGCGGCCGCCGAAATAGTCCGCGTCCGGCGCGTCGCGGTAGAAGCGCATCTCGTCGCGGAGCCATTGCAGCACCGCCCCGCCGACGAAGACGCTGCCCTCGAGCGCGTAGGTGATCTGGCCGTTCAGGCCGTACCCAATCGTCGTGAGAAGCCCGTTTCTGCTCTCGACCGGCTCGCTGCCCGTGTTCATGAGAATGAAGTTGCCTGTCCCGTAGGTGTTTTTCACGTCGCCCTGCTCAAAGCACGTCTGCCCGAACAGCGCGGCCTGCTGGTCGCCCGCGATGCCGCAGATCGGCACCTCCGCCCCGGCAATGTTCATCGTGCCGTAGACCTCGGAGCAGCTGCGCACCTCGGGCAGGACGGAGCGGGGAATATCGAGCGCGGAGAGGATTTCCTCGTCCCATTCGAGCGTGTGGATGTTGAAGAGCATCGTCCGGGACGCGTTCGTGTAGTCGGTGACGTACGCCGCGCCGTCCGTGAGCTTCCAGATGAGCCAGGAGTCGATTGTCCCGCACAGCAGCCTCCCGGCGTCCGCCAGCTCCCGCGCGCCGGGGACGTTGTCGAGAATCCAGCGGATTTTCGTCCCGGAGAAGTACGCGTCGACGAGCAGGCCGGTCTTTTTGCGGATTTTTTCCGTCAGCGCCGCGTCGCGGAGGATTTCCTCGCACAGCGGGGCCGTGCGGCGGCACTGCCACACAATCGCGTTGCAGACGGGGAGGCCCGTCTCCCTGTCCCACGCGACGACCGTCTCGCGCTGGTTCGTCACGCCGATGCCCGCCAGCTCCTCGCCGTGGATGCCGAGCCGCGTGAGGGCTTCCATCAGCACGCCGTACTGCGTGACGTAGATGTCCGTCGCGTTGTGCTCGACCCATCCGGCCTGCGGGTAAATCTGCGGAAATTCCTTCTGCGCCGTGGAGACGATGTTCTGCTCGCGGTCGAAAATGATGCACCGGCAGCTTGTCGTGCCCTCGTCGAGCGCCGCAATGAAACGCTTCTCTCTTGCCATGAAGACCCCTCCAAATTGTTTGTCAGAAACGAAAAAAGCAGCATGACAGGAAGGCCCGTCGTGCTGCTCTCTCTCTCCGCGTGACTGTACCCTTATCTTACCACGCCGGGGCGAAGCGTGTCAAGCGCTCTCTCTGCGAACGCGCCTGTTTTTCTCCACAGCGGCGCGGCCTTTTGTTCATCCCCACAAAGGACGAGAATTCTCCCCCCGGACAGCCTCCCGTTCTTCTTTACACGCGCCGAAAGAACGAGTATAATAATAGGATGACAGCGTACCCACGCGAAAGGGGGAGCCTCATGGCTAAGGAGAAGGAAACGAAGACGAACGTGATGCGCGTCCTCGACCGCGCGAAGATCCCGTACCGCACCTATACCTACGAGCACGGGGACGGCCCGGTCGACGGCGAGTCCGTGGCGGCGCTGCTCGGCCAGAACCCGGAGCAGGTCTTCAAGACGCTCGTGACGCGCGGCGAGCGGGGAGGCTTCTTTGTCTTCGTCATCCCCGTGGGCCGCGAGCTCGACCTCAAGGCCGCCGCCCGCGCCGTCGGGGAGAAGGCCGTCTCAATGCTCCACGTCGCCGACCTCCTGCCCACCACCGGCTACGTCCGCGGCGGCTGCTCGCCCATCGGCATGAAAAAGCCCTTCCCCACCGTCCTCGACTCCTCCGCCTTAAATTTTGATACCATCATCTTCAGCGCCGGCAAAATCGGCTCCCAAGTAGAAATATCCCCTCATTCTCTCCTCGACCTCATCCACGCCGCCTCCGCCCCCCTCACGCAATAAATAAGGATTGCGCGCCGCACGGCGCGCCACCACAATTATTCATTCTTCATGATTCATCATTCATTATTCATTAACGAAACCCCGATCCGAATGTCTCCCCTCCATATAGAATCGCGCGCCGCCCGGCGCGCCACCACACCTCTTCACTCTTCACTATTACATCTTACTTCAACCTCCCGGAGGCTGCATATGACCTTCCCATCTCCATCATTCACTCCCGACTCCATATTGTTCGATCTCGACGGCACCCTCTGGGATTCCGGCGACGGCGTTACCGAGGGCTTCAACCTCGCGGCGCGGCGCTGCGGAATCCCGCACCGCTTCACGACGGACGGCCTGCACGCCATCATGGGCCTGCAGGAGCGCGAAGCGCTCGAGCGCCTCGTTCCGGACCTTCCGCTCGCGGAGCGGCTGGCCTTCGGCGAGGAGGCGCGCCGCTGCGAGTGCGAGGTGCTGCGCACGGGGCGCGGCAGTACGCTCCTGCCCGGCGTGCGGGAGCTGCTCGGCGCGCTGCGCGGCAAGGCGCCGCTCGCCATCGTGAGCAACTGCATGGAGGGCTATATCGAAGCCTTTTTGGAGGCGTACGGCCTCGCCGACGTCTTCGCGGATTACGAGCACCCCGGCCGCACCGGCCTCTCGAAGGGGGAGAACATTCGCCTCGTGATGGAGCGGAACGGCTGGCGCTCGCCCGTCTATGTCGGGGACGCCGCCGTCGACGAGGAGGCCGCGCGCTTCGCGGGGATCCCGTTCGTCTACGCGTCGTACGGCTTCGGGCGGGTGCAGTCCCCCGACGCCGTCCTCGCCGCCCCCGGCGACCTCCTCGGACTCCTTTCTTTCCCCGGGGAGGTTCTTTCCCGTCCCGAAACGTGATATAGTTTGATAGATTGACAGAAAAGCAGAGGCGCACATGATCATCATCGGTCTCGACCCCGGCTACGCGATCGTCGGCTACGGAGCCGTCCGCGCGGAGCGCGGGAGATACGTCCCCCTCGAGTACGGCGCGATCACCACCCCCGCCGGGATGGAGTTCGGCGCGCGGCTCGAGCAAATCTACGAGGAGACGAAGCTCCTCTTTACGCGGCTTCGCCCGCAGGCGCTGAGCCTCGAGCGGCTGTACTTCCAGACGAATAAGACGACGGCGATCGGCGTGGCGCAGGCCAGAGGGGTGATCCTGCTGGCGGCGCAGCAATGCGGCGTGCCCGTCTTTGAATATACCCCGCTGCAGATCAAGCAGGCCGTCACCGGCTACGGACAGGCGAAAAAGCCGCAGGTGATGGAGGTCACGAGAAGACTGCTCTGCCTGCGCGAGACGCCGAAGCCCGACGACGTCGCCGACGCCCTCGCCATGGCGATCACGCACGCGCAGGCGTCCGGCAGCGAGCTGCGCCGCTTGCTCGCCGGCCCCATCCAAATGACGACAGGGAGGAATCCGAAGTGATATACAGTGTGTCCGGTACGCTCGTGCATCTGGAGCCGAACGTCGCGGTCGTCGAGTGCGGCGGCGTCGGCTTCAAATGCCTGACCTCCATGGGCACCCAGCGCCGCCTGCCCGCCATCGGCGCGCAGGTGAAGCTCTACACGAAGCTCAACGTCCGCGAGGACGCGATGGAGCTGTTCGGCTTCGCCACGACGGCGGAGCTGGGCTGCTTCAATATGCTGACCGCCGTCTCGGGCGTCGGCCCGCGCGTCGGGCTGGCGATTCTGAGCGAGCTCGCCCCGGAGCAGGTCGCCCTCGCGGTGGCCTCCGGCGACGCGAAGACCCTCACCCGCGCGAGCGGCGTCGGCGTGAAGCTCGCCCAGCGCATCGCCCTCGAGCTCAAGGACAAGGTCAAGAAGATGGGCGTCTCGGGGGACGCGTCCTTCGCGCCCGGACAGGCGGGCGGCGTCCCGAGCGCCTCCGACAACGCCGGAAAGGCCGTCAGCGCGCTCGCGGTGCTCGGCTATACGCCGAGCGAGGCCGCCTCGGTCGTCGCGAAATTTGACAGCGCCCTCCCGACGGAGGAGCTGATCCGCCTCTCCCTGCGCGAGATGGGCTCGAGGCTGTGAAAGGGGGAGCCTGATCCGTGAACGACGAACGCGATTTTTCCGCGTACGGGGAAAGCGAGTACGACCTCGAAAACAGGATGGTTGCCCCGGAATACGTCCCGGAGGACGCCGAGGTCGAGAACCCGCTGCGCCCGAAAACGCTCTCTGAATATATCGGGCAGGAGAAGGCGAAGGAAAACCTCGCCGTCTTCATCGAGGCCGCCCGCCAGAGGAAGGAAAGCCTCGACCATGTCCTGCTCTACGGCCCGCCCGGCCTCGGCAAGACGACGCTCGCCGGGATCATCGCCAACGAGCTCGGCGTCGGCTTCCGCGTGACCTCCGGCCCCGCGATCGAGAAGCCCGGCGACCTCGCCGCCCTCCTGACGAACCTCAACCCGGGCGACGTGCTTTTTATCGACGAGATCCACCGCCTCTCCCGCAGCGTGGAGGAAATCCTCTACCCCGCGATGGAGGACTTCGCGATTGATATCATCACCGGCAAAGGGCAGATGGCCGCCTCGTATCATCTGCCGCTGCCGCGCTTCACCCTCGTCGGCGCGACGACGAGAGCCGGGCAGATCTCCGCCCCGCTGCGCGACCGCTTCGGCGTCGTGCTGCGCCTCGAGCTGTACACGCCCGAGGAGCTTGCCCGCATCGTGACGAGAAGCGCGCAGATCCTCGGCATCCCGATCGAGGCGGACGGCGCGCTCGAGATCGCCTCGCGCTCGCGCGGCACGCCGCGTATCGCGAACCGGATGCTCAAGCGCGTGCGCGACTTCGCCCAGCTGATGACGGGCGGCGTCATCACCTACGAGAGCGCGAAGCTCGGCCTCGACCGCCTCGAGATCGACGAGATCGGCCTCGACGCGAACGACCGCAGGATGCTCTCGACCATGATCCGCTTCTACAACGGCGGCCCCGTCGGTTTGGAGACGCTTGCCGCCGCCATCGGCGAGGAGGCCGTCACGCTCGAGGACGTCTACGAGCCGTACCTGATGCAGATCGGCTTTCTGAGCCGCACCCCGCGCGGGCGCTGCGTCACCCGCGCGGCCTACCTTCACCTCGGCCTGACGCCGCCCGGCGCCGAAGCCGACCCCCAGCAGAGCTTCTTCCGAGACTGACGCGCCGCCCGCCGGCGCAAGAATTCAACTGAGGAGTGATAACCTATGGGAAGACTTTTTGGAACCGACGGTGTTCGCGGCATTGCGAACAGTGAATTGACGTGTGAAATGGCCATGAACATCGGCCGCGCCGCCGCGATGGTCCTCACGAATGAGGACCGCCGCCATCCGCGCGTGCTGATCGGCAAGGATACGAGAAAGTCGTCCGATATGCTCGAGGCCGCCATCACGGCGGGCCTGTGCAGCGTCGGCGCGAACGTGATTCAGCTCGGCGTCGTCCCGACGCCCGCCGTCGCCTACCTCGTCGGCAAGTACAAGGCCGACGCCGGCGTCGTCCTGACCGCGTCGCACAACCCCTGCGAGTTCAACGGCATCAAGATCTTCAGCGGCGACGGCTACAAGCTTCCCGACGCCCTGGAGGAGCAGATCGAGGCGATCGTCCTCGACCACGCCGCCACGCCGCCCGTGCCGGTCGGCGGCGATCTCGGCACCGTGCACGCCGCGCCGGACGCCGTGCGCGATTACGTCGACCACGTCAAGAGCACCGTCCCCTTCTCGCTCGACGGCCTGCACATCGCGATCGACTGCGCGAACGGCGCGTCGAGCCGCACCGCCGAGCTGCTTTTCACCGAGCTCGGCGCGAAGGTCGATATGCTCTTTGACAAGCCCGACGGCGTGAACGTCAACGACAAGTGCGGCTCCACCCATATGGACGCGCTGATGGAGTACGTCAAGACGCACGGCGTCGACGCGGGCATCGCGTTCGACGGCGACGCCGACCGCTGCCTCGCGGTCGACGAGAAGGGCAATTTTGTCGACGGCGACTTCATCATGGCGATCTGCGCCGCGGATATGAAGTCGCGCGGTAAGCTCGCGAAGTCGACCGTCGTCGGCACCATCATGACGAACATGGGCTTCAACCGCTTCTGCGCCGAGAACGACATGAAATTCTCCGCGACGAAGGTCGGCGACCGCTACGTCCTCGAGGAAATGCTGCTCGAGGGGTACAACTTCGGCGGCGAGCAGAGCGGCCACGTCATCTTCCTCGACTTCGCCACCACCGGCGACGGCCAGATGACCGCCGCGCACCTGCTGAGCCTCATGCGCCGCCGCGAGGCGAAGCTCTCGAGCCTCGCCACCATCATGCAGCGCTTTCCGCAGGTCATGGTCAACGTCACGACCGGCCCGGAGGGCAAGCTGCGCTTCTACACCGACGACGAGGTCAAGGAGAGCATCGAGAAGGCGAAGGCCGCCCTCGGCGACTCCGGCCGCATCATCGTGCGCCCCTCCGGCACGGAGCCGCTGCTGCGCGTGATGGTCGAGGGCGAGGACGAGGAGCAGATCAACGCTTTGGCCAACGAGGTCGCGGACGTGCTGCGCCGCCGCCTCGCGTAAGAAGAAGATCCGAACCGGGGCGCGCCCCGGTTCCGCGCAAGCGCCCGCGAGCTCCGGACGTTTGCGCGGAACCGGCGCGACGGAAAACAGTGGAAAGGCGGGAAATGCCGTGAGAGCCGCACAATGGAAGGATTATGAGCTGATCGACACCTCCGGCGGGGAGCGTCTGGAGCGGTGGGGAGACGTCGTCCTCATCCGCCCCGACCCGCAGATCATCTGGGAAACGCCGAAGCGCGATCCGCGCTGGAAGGCGGCGCACGCCCGCTATCACCGCTCGTCGTCGGGCGGCGGCGCGTGGGAGGAATACCGCCGCGTCCCGCCGGTATGGAAAATCCGCTACCGGGAGCTGACGCTGCAGCTCAAGACGATGGGCTTCAAGCACACCGGCGTCTTCCCGGAGCAGGCCGTAAACTGGGATTTCGCGATGGACAAGATCCGGGGGGCGGGCAGGCCGATCCGCGTGCTGAACCTGTTCGGCTACACGGGCGCGGCGTCGCTGGCGTGCGCCGCGGCGGGCGCGTCCGTCTGCCACGTCGACGCGAGCCGCGGGATGGTCTCCTGGGCGAGGGAGAACGCCGCCGCCTCCGGCCTCGCGGACAAGCCCGTCCGCTGGCTCGTCGACGACTGCATGAAATTCGTCCAGCGCGAGCAGCGGCGCGGCAATACGTACGACGCCATCATCATGGACCCGCCGTCCTATGGCAGAGGGCCGGGCGGCGAGGTCTGGAAGCTGGAGGAGCAGCTCTATTCGCTGGTGAGCCAGTGCGTGCCGATCCTGTCGGAGCGCCCGCTGTTTTTCCTGCTCAACTCCTATACGACGGGTCTTTCCCCGGCGGTCATGGAGTATCTGCTCGGCGTTCTGCTGGGGAAAAAATTCGGCGGCGCCGTCTCGTCGGACGAGATCGGCCTGCCTGTCACAGCCACGGGCCTTGTCCTGCCGTGCGGCAGCACCGCCATCTGGCAGGAATGACGGAAAGGGGAAGCGCAGACATGAGCGAGAACGGATTCATCAGCGCGAAGGACGTCGTCTTCGCGTACGAGCCCGAGGAGGGGCAGACGCCGCGCAACGTCCTCGAGGGCGTGAGCATGGAGATCCGCCGCGGCGAGTTTGTCGCCCTGCTCGGCCATAACGGCTCGGGAAAATCGACCATGGCGAAGATGTTCAACGCGATGCTCCTGCCCACGGGCGGGAAGGTCTTCGTCGAGGGGATGGACACCGTCGACGACGCCATCGTCTTCGAGATCCGCCGCCGCGTCGGCCTGGTGCTCCAGAACCCGGACAACCAGCTCGTCGCAAGCGTCGTCGAGGAGGACGTCGCCTTCGGCCCGGAGAACCTCGGCGTCCCGCCGGAGGAGATCCGCCGCCGTGTTGACGAGGCGCTCCGTGCCGTCGGGATGTACGACTTCCGGCTCAACGCGCCGTACAAGCTCTCCGGCGGACAGAAGCAGCGCATCGCGATTGCGGGCATCATTGCGATGGAGCCGGACTGCATCGTCCTCGACGAGCCGACGGCCATGCTCGACCCGCAGGGCCGCACCGAGGTGCTCGAGACGATCCACCGCCTCAACGAGGAAAAGGGCATCACCATCGTCCTCATCACGCACTATATGGACGAGGCCGTCCAGGCCGGGCGCGTGATTGTGATGGACGGCGGGCATATTTTGATGACGGGCGATCCGCGCGAGGTTTTCTCGCAGGTCGAGCTGCTCAAGCAGCACCAGCTCGACGTGCCGCAGGCCACGGAGCTGACGCACCGCCTGCGCGGCATGGGCTTCCCGATGCCGTGCACGCTTACGGCGGAGGAGTGCGTCGAGGCGCTCGCGGCGTACCTGCCGCCCGTCGGATAAGCGGGGGAAACGGTTGCCATCCTACGAGCCGGACCGTCTCAGGCCGGCATCCTATGCGGGAATGACGCAGAAAGGGCAAATTGCTATGGCGGTTATCGAGTTAAAGAACCTGACCTATACCTACGGGGAGGGAACTCCCTTTTGCCGGACGGCGGTCGACAACGTCTCCCTCTCGATCGAGAAGGGGGAGCTGATCGGCGTCATCGGCCATACCGGATCGGGCAAGTCGACGCTCATCCAGACGCTCAACGGCCTTCTCAGGCCGACGTCCGGCCAGGTGCTCCTCAACGGGAAGGACATCTGGGCGGAGCCGAAGAAGATCCGCCAGGTGCGGTTCCAGGTCGGCATGGTGTTCCAGTATCCGGAGTACCAGCTCTTTGAGGAGACGGTCCTCAAAGACATTGCCTTCGGTCCCGGCAATATGGGGCTCACGCCCGAGGAGGCGATCGAGCGCGCCAAAAAGGCCGCCGCCTTCGTCGGGCTGTCCGAGGATTTCTATGAGAAGAGCCCGTTTGAGCTTTCCGGCGGCGAGAAGCGCCGCGTGGCGATTGCGGGCGTGATTGCGATGGACCCGGACGTTCTCATTCTCGACGAGCCGACGGCCGGCCTCGACCCGAGGGGCCGCGACGTCCTGCTCTCGCAGATCATCGGCTATCACAAGGTGCGCGGCAACACGGTGCTGCTTGTCTCCCACAGCATGGAGGACGTGGCGCGCATCGCCGACCGCATTCTCGTCATGAATTCGTCGCACGCCGCCATGTTCGGCCCGACGCGCGAGATCTTCGCCCGCGGCGCGGAGCTCGAGCAGATGGGCCTGCGCGTGCCGCAGATTACGAAGATTCTCGCCTCCCTGCGCGAGCGCGGCTGGCCGGTCGGCACCGCCCTCACCATGGAGGAGGCCGTGCGGGAGCTTCTCCCGCTGCTTGAGAAAGGGGGCGTGCGCGCATGATCCGCGATATTGCGCTTGGCCAGTATATTCCCGGCGATTCGGTGATCCACCGCATGGACCCGCGCGTCAAGATTGTGCTCATCTTCCTCTTTATCGTCTTCCTCTTTGTGGCGCAGAATTTTGTGTCGCTCCTGCTGCTCGTCGTCTCGGTGGCCGTCACGATGCTGTTTTCCGGCATCTCGCTGCGCCATTATCTCAGGAGCGTCAAGGCAATCCTGTTCATCGTCCTGTTCACCTCCGTGCTCAACCTGTTTTACGGCGGCGGCGAAACGCTGCTGAAAATCGGCTTTATGGAAATCAAGTCCGGCGGCGTGAGCAACGCGATCTTCATCGCCGTGCGCATCGTCAGCCTGATCCTTCTGAGCGCCGTGCTGACGTTCACCACGTCCCCGACCTCGCTCACGGACGCCATCGAGCGTTTGATGAAGCCGCTCAAGGTCTTCCATGTGAAGGTGCACGAGATCGCCATGATGATGACGATCGCGCTGCGCTTCGTCCCGACGCTCCTCGAGGAGACGGACAAGATCATGAGCGCCCAGAAGGCGCGCGGCGCGGATATGGAGAGCGGCGGCCTCGTCCAGCGGGCGAAGGCGCTGCTGCCGATCCTGATTCCGCTCTTCGTCTCCTCCTTCCGCCGCGCGTACGACCTCGCGATGGCGATGGAGTGCCGCTGCTACCACGGCGGCGAGGGCCGCACGAAGCTCAAGGTGCTCCGTGCCGGAAAGCGCGACGCGTTCGCGGCGGTGCTCGTCGTCCTCGTCTGCGCGGGCGTCGTGGTGAGCAATATTTTCCTCCCCGGCGCGCTCAGCTGACGGAGCTTGCAGCGTTCTGCCCTGCTGCGGGCGGGTTTTCAGATTAAATTCAGAATTTCTTCGTATTTTATTGATAAATTTCGGCGCTTCCCCGGATATAATGGAGACTGGGGCAGCCTGCCCCGGCTGCGCGTCCGGAGAAAGGAGCCTTTCATGCGAACGCTTTTGCTCGCCCTCGCCTACGACGGCGCGTGCTTTCACGGCTGGCAGGTGCAGAGGAACGCCGTGAGCGTCCAGCAGACCTTTCAGGACGCCGTCGAGCGCGTCCTCGGCGAGCGCCCCGACTGCAAGGGATGCAGCCGCACCGACTCGGGCGTCCACGCCCGCTGCTTCTGCGTCAGTCTGCGCACGCAGCGGCAGATCCCATGCGAACGGCTCCAGGCGGCGCTGAACCATTTTCTGCCCGAGAGCGTGTCCGTGCTCGGCGTCCGCGAGGCGCCGGAGGGCTTTCACGCGCGGTACGACTGCCTCGGCAAGGAATACGAATACGTCATCTGGAACGAGCGGGCGCGCAATCCGTTTCTCGCGTCCCGCGCGCTCCATTACTATTATTCGCTCGACCTCGGCCTGCTCAACGAGGCCGCGGCGCAGTTCCTCGGCACACATGATTTCTCGTCGTTCTGCACGCTTGACGGGCGGGACAGGGGCGACCTCTCGCGCGCCGTGACGCGCTCGTCGTGGCGGCGCGAGGGCGGCTGCGTGATCTATACCGTCGCCGCCGACGGCTTCCTGTACAATATGGTGCGGATCCTCGTCGGGACGCAGCTCTACGCGGCGCAGGGGAAGCTCTTGCCCGCGGAGCTGCCGGACATCCTTCTCGCGCGGGACCGCTCCCGCGCAGGCCCTACCGCCCCGCCGCAGGGGCTGTATCTCAACCGGGTCTTCTACCGCGGGCTGTCCTGCTCCGCGGAGGGCTTTCAGGAGGAATCCGATGAGTAGTAAAAAGGCCAAATATTACGCAGAGGATACGGGCGCGCCCGCGCGCCGCCGCAAGCGCCGCAGACGGCGCGAGCGGCGGATCCCCTCCTGGGTGTACCGTATCGCGCTCGTCCTGCTCGTCGCGGTGCTCGGCCTTGTGATTTATGTCAACCGAGACGCCCTGACGCCGGAGCGCATTTCCGCCTGGGTGCAGGAGCGCGTCGTCGGCGCCGGAGAGGGCGACGGCTATCCCGTCTCGATCGAGGGCAGCGAGGTGCTCGCCGGCAATTTCCGGAGCACGGACGGCGACCTCGTCATGGTGAGCGACACCCA
Organism: uncultured Clostridia bacterium; assembly: GCA_944380675.1. GTDB lineage: Bacteria > Bacillota > Clostridia > Oscillospirales > Acutalibacteraceae > Caccousia. Next base: position 11,221 of record CALWIH010000072.1, read on the forward strand.
TCTGACGGTGCTCAACTCGACGGCGGGCGAGGTGCTCAGCCGCCAGCACAGCCTGAGCTTTCCCGTCCTCCGGCTCGGGGGAGACCGGGCGCTGATCTATAACCTCGGCGGCAAGGGCTACCAGGTGGAGAGGCGCAGCGAGACCGTCCTGCGCGGCGATATGGAGCAGAACATCCTCGGCGGCGCGGTCGCGGGGAACGGGGCGTACGCCCTCCTGACGGAAAGCGCCGACTATTTCGGCGAGCTGACCGTCTTCACGCACGACAGCAAGGAGCAGTTCCGCTACCGCTTCTCGTCGTGCTATCCGGTCGCCGCGGCGCTGAATGCCGACGCCACGCGGGCGCTTGTCTGCGGCGTGTATGCCCAGGGCGGAGCCTTCGCCTCGTCCCTTTACCTCATCGATCTCAACAGCGACGCGGGCGGCGCGCCCGCCGCGACGTTCCCCGAGACGACGCTCCTCGACGCCCTCTGGTACAATGACGGCAGCGCCGCCGCCATCGGCGACGACACGGCGGCTCTCGTCTCCCCGGAGGGGACGATCACGAAATACAGCTATGACGGCTGGCAGCTGTGCGCCTACGCCGGCGAAAACGGCGTGACGGCGATTGCGCTGTCGTCCTACGCGGGGTCGGACAGCGGGAAGCTCGTCCTGCTCGACTCCTCCGGCCGCGCCGTCCTCGCGGCGCAGCTCCCCGCCGCGCCGGACAGCGTCTCCGTGTACGGCAACACGGCGGCCGTCCTCGCGGGCGGCACGGTCACGGCCTACTCCATCGCGGACGGCACGGCCTTCGCCTCCGCCGACGCGGGAGCGGACGCCGTCGCGCTGACGCTCGCGAACGAGAGCGCGGCCTATATCCTCGGCGTTTCGGAGGTGCGCACCGTCTCCCTCAACGGCTGACGGGCGTCCTCCCCGCGATATCAGCCGCCTGAGCGGCGAACAAGGAGAATTTTATGGGAATTTTGCTGGATCTTATCCTCCTCGGCACCATGGTGATTTCGCTCCTGCTCGGCGTCAGGAGCGGCGTCGTCCGCAGTCTTGTCGGCTTCGCGGGCGGACTGTTCGCGATGGCGGCCTCCGCGATGCTCTCGGGCTTCGCCGCGGACGTGTTCTGCGGCCTCGTCGGCCAGAGCCACGAGGCGACGCCCATTGAGTACAATCTGATCCGCGTCATCGCGACGGTGATTCTGTACGTCGGCCTGCAGTTTCTCGTGTTTCTCGCGGGCCGCGCCCTCGACCAGGTCTTCAAGCTCCCCGGCCTGAACCTCGTCAACCGCGTGATCGGCGGCGCGTTCGGCGCGCTGCGCGGCGCGGTGATCGCCGCTCTGCTCTGCGTCGTGCTGACGCTCGCCCTGCCCTACATGAAGGCGGAGGGGGAGGAGCCCCTCCCGCCGGAGACGCTGCAGGAATCGTTCCTGTACCGCCAGCTGTATGAGAATAACCCCGTCGCCCTTCTGTTTTCACAGGAATAACAGAAAACGCTCCGCCCGATGGGGGCGGGGCTGTTTGAGAGGAAGATGAAAGGATGAAAATCCGGAACAAGAATATCAATGTGCCCAACGCGCTCACGCTGCTGCGCATTCTGCTCATCGGGCCGTTCGTGTATTTTTACTGCACCAGACAAATCGTCCCGGCCGTCGTTTGCCTTGTGCTGTCGGGACTTTCCGATATGCTCGACGGGAAAATCGCCCGCCGCTTCAACCAGTCCACGGAGCTTGGCCAGATGCTCGACCCCATTGCCGACAAGCTGACCCAGGCGACGGTGGCCGTCTGCCTGGCCGTTGATTACCCGATCCTCGTGCCGCTGCTCGCCGTCTTCGTCATCAAGGAGGTGCTGATGCTCATCGGCGGCACCTACCTCGTCCTGAAGGCGAAGAAGCGCCCGAGCGGGGCGATGTGGTACGGCAAGGTCGGGACGATCCTGTTTTACATCTCCTTCGGCGTGATCGTCGCGCTGCGCGGGATTTGGAAAATCAAAATCCTGCCGCTCGACGTCGCGCTGCTCTCCATCACCGCGATTTTCATGCTGTACGCTCTGTACCGCTATTTCCGCATTTTCCTTACCCTCCTTCACTCGACGGATCCGAAGGATTCTATTGATCTGAAGGCGGATATCAAAGCGAGGCGCGAGCCGTGACGGGATTTGCCCCGATCGCAGCGCCGGAAAAGAGGTCGATTCATGATGTTATGTTCCAGATGCCATAAACGCCCCGCCGTCGTGTTCATCTCCCCGACGGACGGCTCCGGACAGCCGCAGGGACTGTGCCTGACGTGCGCCAGGGAGCTCGGGATCAAGCCTGTCAACGATATTCTCGAGAAGATGGGAATGAACGAGGAGCAGCTCGCCTCGATGGAGACGGAGCTCGGCCAGCTCATGAACCCCGACGGCGA
>CALWIH010000073.1 GCA_944380675.1 uncultured Clostridia bacterium
CGCTTTTGGCGCCGGGGGATTTTTTCTGCCGCCGCAGAATCTTTTGAAGCATCGCCAACAGCCGCCGGTTTTTGTGCTATAATAACAGCGCACAGGCGGCGCGCCGCGCCCCCGTCGGGGCGGCTGATCATCCGGCCGGCTTGGGATCGGAAAGGAGGACGCTATGAAAGATTTTGCACGGGATGAAACGCGATTTTCCCTCTGCGGGCTGAACTGTCTTCTGTGCCCGATGCGCACGGGAGGGTACTGCCCCGGCTGCGGCGGAGGAGAGGGCAACCAGAGCTGCGCCATCGCGCGGTGCTCGCTTGAGCACGGAGCCGTCCCGTTCTGCTGGGAATGCCCGTCCTACCCCTGCGGCCGGTACGAGGATTTTGACGCCGCGGATTCCTTTGTCCCCCACAGAACCCGGGCGGAGGACGCCGCCCTCGCGCGGGAGCTGGGGCTGGACGCGTATCTTGCGCGGCTCGAGGAGCGCCGCGCCGCGCTGGACGCGCTCCTCGGGCGGTACAACGACGGCCGGCGCAAGACCATGTTTCACGCTGCGGCGTACCTTCTCCCAATCGAGGAGCTGCGCGCCGTGCTGGAAGCCCTGGAAAGCCGCCCGGGGCGCGGGGAGCAGCCGGTAAAGGAGCGCGCCCTCGCCGCCGCGGCGCTGCTGCAGGAGGCGGCAAAGCGGCGGGGCGTGAGCCTGAAGCTCGAGAAGAAAGGTAAATAAGGAGGAGATTCGCACCATGCTGCGGGAAATAGAGGTGCTGAAGCGCTCGCCCAAAAGCACCGTCGTGCGGATGCTCGACAGCGAGACGGGTCGGCAGGTGATCTGCAAGACGCTGGCGGGGGACGTCCCGGTGTACGAGCGGCTGCTCGCGCTGCATCATCCGTATCTGCCGCGCGTCCTTTCCGTAACGCGGGAAAACGGGCAGACGCTCGTCACGGAGGAGTATATTGAAGGAGCGCGCCTTGGGAAGATCTCGCTGCCGGAGCGGGCGCTGACGAAGGCGTTCCTGGAGGTCTGCGCGGCGCTCGAGTTTCTCCACAAAAACGGGATCATGCACCGCGACGTCAAGCCCGACAACATTCTCCTCGCAGCGGATGGGCACATTCGGCTCATTGACTTCGACGCGGCCCGCGAGCCGAAGGGGGGAGGGTGATCGGGATACGCGGCTGCTCGGCACGCGAGGCTTCGCTCCGCCGGAGCAGTACGGCTTTTCGCAGACGGACGCCCGCGCGGATCTTTACGCGCTCGGAGCTACGTTCCGTCATCTGCTCGGGCCGGTGGCGAGGAAGCGGCGGTGGAAGCGTCTTCTGCGCCGGTGCACCGCCCTCGACCCGAAGGATCGGTACGCCTCCGCCGGGCAGGTGCGGCGGGCGGTGTATCGCGGGAGGGTGCTGCGCTGGGCGGTGCGTCCGGCGTGTTTCGTGGTTGTCGGACTGTGTGCGGCGTTCGTCATCTCCCTCTTTGCGAATTTGTCCTCGCGTCTTGCTATCTTCGCAGTGCTCGGCGCGTCGGATACCGCCGTATGGGAGGACGACGCGATTGACCCCGCGGCGCTTCGTGCGGCGGCAGAGTCCGGGAGCGCTCCGCTGATGTATGAGTACAACGGCTCCGAGGCGCTCGCGCGCTACGAGGACGTCAGCGCGCGTTACCCTGACTGCCTCGTCGTCTACTCCGGCTATATGGATCGCGAGGGGGCGCTGGTGTACGGCTGCATCGATACGACCTTTTCCATCCGGGAGGGAGCCTACACCTTCGACGGGCTGCGCGCGATTGTCCGCGCCGCGCCGGACGGCGCCATCTCCGCCGTGGAGACGGGGGAGTTTGACGCGTACGCCCCTGCGGGAATCGCGATCTATGAAACCATCGAGCAGATGCCGCGTCTCGCGGAATAAGCAAAGGCCGCTGACCTGCGGTCAGCGGCCTTTGCTTATTCCAGAACCTCGATGTTGCGGTCGTACAGAAGCTCGTTAGCCTCGAGAATAGACTTGCCCTGCCCGATGGCAAAGAGGAGCAGCGCGTCTCTTGGGTCGCGGGGATAGAGCTCCCGGTAGCCTGCTTGCTTGAGGAGCGCCTGCGCCTCCTCAACATCCAGCCCCAGGCCGAAAGCGAGGGCGAGAACCTTGTCGCGCGAGGGATATTTTTCCCCGAAAATATCTGATACACATAGGCTTTGTTCAGATTGGAGCGCCTCACCACGTCCGCGCGGGTGAGGCCCTTATTTTTCAGCCATGCTTCCAGAGATTCGGGCAGACTCTGCAGCATCATTTCCTGCCTGTTTTCCTTCAGGTATTCCAAAATGTCTGCGGCATTTCGGATTTCATGTGTCAGCTCGTCAGTGGATTTCATGCATCTTACACCTCCCGACCTATTCTACCACGATTCGGATCCGAATTGGTCTGCCGGCAGCAAACCAAAAGCTCCTTTTCAGGTGGTATACTGATGGTGACTCTTCGGACAGCGCCGCGCGAAAAGGCGGGTGCTTCCGAGATACCAGCCTGCGCCGTGCGTGGCGCGGGCAAAAGCGGAGGTTATGGAAATGTCGATTCTGTTTCTCGTTTACGCGGCTCTCGGATACTGGGCAACCGGACGAACTGTCTACGCCAACAAAATCCTCGTTGGAAGCTCCTCGGCTATCGTTGGCCGAAAGCTGGCGGTTGGAATTGTCTTTGGCTGGGCGCTTATCCCCGCCGCTCTGATCAAAGTGATCTTCCTGAGAGGATGACGCCGCGCCGCATCCGAAGACACGGCGGACGGTGAGGTGTTTTACTACCGCTCCGCCTTCCTCCTGTTCAAGCAGACATAGAACCCGATATTCAGCAGGATGCCGACAGCGGTGGAGGCCGGGGCGGCGAGGCCGATGCTCATCAGACTCGCGTCCGGCTGGATGCTCATGAGGTAGGCCATCGGCAGGCGGACGAGGAGCGTCTGCACCAGACCCTGCACCATGACCCAGACCGTCCTCTGGTTCCCGTTAAAATAGCCGATCATGCTGAACAGGACGGCGGTCAGGATGGTTTCCGGCGCGAAGCCCTTCAGATAGTCGTAGCCCTTCGCGATCACCGCGGCGTCGGTGGAGAAGCATCCGGCCAGCACGTCGCCCTTGAGCATGACGAGGGCGAAGACGACGCAGCCGAACGCGAGCCCGACGCCGATCCCCGTGAGCATCGACTGTTTTGCGCGCTTCGGATTGCCCGCGCCGACGTTCTGCGAGACGAAGGAGGCCATGGACTGCATCAGGGCGCTGGGAATCAGCATGGCGAAGTTGACGATCTTGCTGGCCACGCCGTACCCGGAGGACGCCTCGAGGCCGAGCCGGTTGACGAACGCGCAGAGGGCGAGGAAGGAGACCTGCGTCAGGCACTCCTGCAGCGCGAGCGGCAGGCCGATCTGCAGGAACTTCCAGCACTGCGGGTTCAGGCGGAAATCCTTCCTCGAAAGGGAGAACGGCAGCTTCTTCTTTATCAGGATGACGACGGCGCACACCACGCTGACGGCCTGCGCGAAGACGGTGGCAAGCGCCGCGCCGGCGGCGTCCATGTGGAAGCCCGCCACCAGCACAAGATCGCCGACGATGTTGACCACGCACGCGACGAGCACGAACAGGAGCGGCGACCGGCTGTCTCCCAGCCCGCGGAAGATGGCGGAGAGCACGTTGTACGCGACGATGAAGAAGATGCCGCCGCCGCAGATGCGCACATAGCTCTCCGTGAGGTCGAGCGCCTCCTCCGGCGCCTGCATCAGCACGGAGATCGGCCTCGCGAGGCAGACGAGCACGACGCACAGCACGACGGAGATCGCGGCGAAGATGACAGACGCGCCGCCGAGCACCTTGGGAATGCTGTCCGGCCGTTTTTCGCCGAGGTACCGCGCGATCAGGACGGTGATGCCCATCGCGAGCGACGTCACCACAAAGGTGACGAGATTCAGAACCTGGCTGCCCGTCGAGACCGCCGAGAGACCCGACGTGGAGCCGAACCGTCCGACGACCAGCAGGTCGACGGCTCCGTAGGCGGCCTGCAGAATCAGCGCCCCGAGGATGGGGACCATGAACCAGACCAGCTTCTGCAGGATGCTGCCCTGTGTGAAATCCGTGCTGTTCTTATTCAAGGGGGATTCTCCTTTCAGACATGATGCGATAGAATCGCTCAATCGTTTGAATCGTACAGCTGACGTCCTCCTCCGAGAACTCCGCCAGGAAGGGGGAGAGTCTGTCAAAATACCGGGTGATGTATTTCTCGGCAAGCTCCCTGCCCGCCGGTGTGGCGGACACATAGATGATGCGCCCGTCCTCCGGCGAAGCCACCTTGCAGAGGTAGCCCTTCGCCTCCATCTCCTTCACCGTCCGGGTGACGCCCGGGCGGGGAAGGTGCAGCGCGTCGCTGATGTCGGAGACCTTGACCCGTATTCCCTGCCGTTCCAGAGACGAGAGGACGTCAAGATAGTGGATGTACGACGCGCTGACGCCCTTCGGCAGCGGCGGAAGCAAATCCCGGATCCGCTTGGCCTGATAGCACGCGTCGAGCAGCGCCTTGATCGTCTCAATTGTCACTCGCGTTCCTCCCTTGCTTCGATAGTTACCGTTGGTAATTATAGTAAAGATCTCTGCCGCTTGTCAAGTCCCCGCCGCAGGAAAAGCACGCGCGGCGGAGAAAAATCCGGCGCGGCAAAAACGGCTCCCTCCGCAAAGACAGCGCGTTCCCGCGCTGACCCGCGAAGGGAGCCGTTTCGTCTGTTCCCGGCAGGGCCTCATCCCCGGATCATCCTGCGGATTCCCTTGAGAAAATGGCCGTTCGCCATGTCCAGCAGTCCGGCGAGGAGGCCGCCGCGAATGCCGCCGTTGATCTGCATACTGCGCAGCGGAGAGCCCGCGGAGGACGCCATCAGCATCCGGAAATCAGGGTTGTCGTAGTCCGCCTTGCCGCCGAAGCCCCTGGCGACCGTCTTTTCCACCTGACGGTACATGATTTTCATGACAAGGCTGAATTCCTTCATCTCCTGCACGGTGTTGTCCATCGTGAAGGAGCCCTTCCGCAGACGCGGCGGCTCAACCCGCCGCCCGAGCATGGCTTCCCACTGCGCCCGGTCGGGCTTGCCGCGGCAGGACTCGTAGAAGCTGCCCGGCTGCCAGGCGGGCGCGGGAATCGGCGCGCCGCCGACGCGAACCGGCGCGGTGAGGCCGCCCGCCTCCACGGTGTATACGCCTCCGGGGACGGTCCAGCCCCCGTGCCAGACGGCGAAGCTGCGCTCGGTGAGCGCGAAGGAGACAGTTTTGCTCTCTCCCGGCTGCAAAAAGACGCGCTGAAAGCCCTTCAATTCCCGGATGGGCCGGTGCAGTCCCTCCTGCGGCGCGCGGACGAACAGCTGTACGACCTCCGCACCGGGGCGGCTGCCGGTGTTTTTCACCGTCACCGAGACGGTTTTGCCCTCCGCCCGCAGCCCGGCATACGCGAAGCTCGTGTAGCTCAGCCCGAAGCCGAACGGCCAGCGCACCGGCACGCCCGCCTTGTCGTAATACCGGTAGCCCACATAGACGCCCTCCTCGTAGAGCGCGTCCGCCGTCCGGCCGTATATTTCGGAGGAGGGGACGTCCTCATAGCGGTACGGCCAGCTCTCCGCCAGTCTGCCGCCGGGGTTGGCCCTGCCGAAGAGAAGGTTGGCGGCGGCCTCGCCGCCCGCCTGTCCGGGCAGGCCGAGGTAGAGGATGGACTTGACCTTGTCCGCCCAGGGGCACTCGACCGCGCAGCCGCAGAGCAGCACGACGACCGTGTTCGGGTTCGCTGCCGCCGCGGCCTCGATCATGCGGTTGTGCCCCTCGGGAAGCGCCATGCTCTCCCGGTCGAAGCCCTCCGACTCATACCGATCCGGCAGCCCCGCGAACACGACGGCGGCGTCCGCCTCCCGCGCGGCGCGCGCGGCCTCCTCGAGCAGCTCCGGCGAGGCGGCGCCCTTCTCGTCGCAGCCGGGCGCGTAGACCGCGCCGGGCAGGAAATCGAGCGGCTGGCTGAGCCGGACGGGATTGATGCGGCTCGAGCCCGCGCCCTGAAAGCGCATCTGCTTCGCCATGCTTCCGATGACGGCGAGGCGCGCCCCCTCCGGCAGCGGGAGCAGGCCGTCTCTGTTTTGAAGCAGCACCGCGCCGGCCTCCGCGGCCTCCCGCGCGAGCGCGTGATGCTCGTCCCGGCGGTACGGCAGGCTGGTTTTGCGGCTTTCCTCCGCCCGGAACGCGAACCGCAGGATGCGCGCCGCGCACCGGTCGATCTCCTCCTCGGACAACGCGCCCGTCCGAACCGCCTCCCGCGCCTCCTTCTCCATGTAATCGCTGCCGCCGGGCATGTTGAGGTCGCACCCGGCCCGGAAGGCCTCGATCCGGTCGTTCATGCCGCCCCAGTCGGTGACGGCCATGCCGTCGAAGCCCCACTCGCCGCGGAGAATATCGGCGAGCAGCGTCTTGCTGTCGCTGCAGTGGACGCCGTTGAGCTTGGGATACGCGCACATGACGGACGAGGGCTTTCCCTCCCGGACGGCGATCTCGAACGCCGTCAGATACAGCTCGCGCAGCGTGCGCTCGTCGAGGATGCTGTCGGAGGTGAAGCGGCACAGCTCCTGCGAGTTGACGGCGAAGTGCTTGAGACTCGCCGCGACGCCCTTTCCCTCGATGCCGCGGAGAAAGCCCGCCGCGAGCTTTCCCGCGAGATACGGATCCTCGCTGAAATATTCAAAGCTTCTGCCGCAGAGCGGGTTTCGCTTGAGATTCACGGCGGGGGCGAGCACGAGATCCACGCCGAGCTCCCTCGCCTCCTCCGCGAAGGCCGCGCCGACGCGCTCGAGCAGCGCCGGATCCCAGCTCGCCGCCGTCGTGACCTCCGCCGGAAAGCAGGTGGCGGGCAGCGAGTCGTTGACGCCGAGCATATCGGCGTGGTCCGTCTGCCGGCGCAGGCCGAGCGGACCGTCGCACAGGTAGGCGGACGGGATGCCGTACCCCTCGAACGATTTCGTCCGCCAGAAGTCCTGCCCCGTGCAGAGCGAAATCTTGTCCTCAAGCGTCATTTGTTTCAGAATTTCCGCAATCTTGTCCATTGGCTTCCTCCATACGGCTTTGCCGTCAGACGGTAAAGGACGCGGTTCCGGCCTCCTGCTCCCGCGCGGAGCCGTCGGGCAGGACGACCTTCGCCGTGCAGCCCGCGGGGACGGTCACGCGAAAGCGCCAGCCGGTCTCCGTCTTTTCCCAGCCGCTCTCCGCCATGCCGAACACGCTGTTGTACTTCGCCCCGGCACGGGTGAACGAGCCGCCGGGCCGCGGCGCGATGAGAAAGCGGTTCTCTCCCGCGACGCGGATGCCGCACATCGTATCGAACAGCCACTGGCACACCGCGCCCTTGGAATAGTGGTTGAGCGAGGCCACGCCTCCCTGGGCGTCCGGCCCCTCCCAGCTCTCCCAGATGGTGGTCGCGCCGTTCTTCGGCATCGAGAGCCAGCCGGGGATCTCCTCGTTCTCGAGCAGGCGGTAGGCGAAGGCGATGTCCATGTCCGCGAGGACGTAGAGGATGAGCGGCGTCGAGAGGAACCCGGTGCCGAGCCGCCAACCATACCGGTCCAGCGCCTGCACGAGGCGGCGCTGCGCGAAGACGGTCTGCGTTTCGTCGAGCAGGCGGAGCGCGAGCGGGCGCACGAGCTTCGCCTGCCGGTCCGTGTCGAGGCTGTGCTTTTCGGTGCGCACCAGCGCCTGGTAGCCGAGCCGTACCTTCCCCGCGAGGGAATGGTACTCGTCCGCGTCCGCCTTTTTCCCGAGGATGGCGGCGATCTCCGCCATGCGGTCGAGCAGGAGGACGAGATAGGCGGTGCTCTCCTCCGGGTGCGGGGAGACGAAGTCCGAGATGACCATCGGCTTGACGTCCGCCGGCTCCGCCCACTCGCCGTAGGACTGGCCGTAGTTTGAGATCCAGCGGCGCGGCTTCCCGTGCACGCCCGTGGGCCGCGCGGTGGGATACCAGCGCCCGAGCGATTTCACCTTGAAGCGCGCGTAGGCCTTCATCGCGTCATAATTATCCTTGAGAATGGCGTCGTCTCCGTACCGATGAAAAATCTCCCAAGGGAGGAACACGCCCGCGTCCGACCAGCCCGCGGAGCCGTCCATCGACCTCATGTAGAAGTCGGTGCCGCCCACCGGGACGATCTGCGGGAAGCAGCCGTTTTTGTGCTGCGCGTCCGTCAGATCCCGCTCGTATTTGCGGGCGAAGGCGGCGTAGTCGAAGAGATAGGAGGCGGTGGAGCAGAAGATCTGCGCGTCGCCCGTCCAGCCGTGGCGTTCCCGCGTGGGGCAGTCGGTCGGGAGATCGGCGTGGTTGTTTTTGGCGCTCCACACCGTGTTCTCGACGAAGCGATTGAGCAGCTCGTTGGAGCTCTCGAACCAGCCGGTGCGCTCGAGGTCGGAATACACCGCGACGGCGGTGAAGTCCTCCGGGCGGAAGGAAACGTCGGTCTCGACCAGCACATACTGGAAGCCGAAGATCGCGAAGGTTGTCTTGTACCGGTTCTCCCCCTCGCGGCAGAAATATTCGACCTGCTGCAGCGGCGTGGTGACCTTTTTGCTCGAGCACTGGATGTTCTTCTGCGTGAATTCGCCGTCCCGGTCCAGCAGCTCGCCGAAGCGCAGGAAAATCCGCTGCCCGGCGGCCGCGTGCACGGTGAACTCCACATACCCCGCGATGTTCTGGCCGAAGTCCAGCACTATCTTCCCGGAGGGCGTCACAAGCCGCGCGGGCTTGAGCCGCTCGTGCTCCGTGACGGGCACGTTGTTCGACGCGGCGGGCGCGGCGCGGTGCGAGACGGTCCGCGCCCGGCCGGCGTAGGAGGGAACCCGCGCGGCGTCGACTCGCTCGCCGTCCTGGATGTCGGCGAAGCGCAGGGGCCCGTCGCTGCTCCACTCCCAGCCTCCGTCGCTGACGACGGTCGTCACCGAGCCGTCCTCTCCCGTGATCTCCAGCTGCTCGAGGAGCTTCGTCTGCGTGCCGTACTGGTTCTTGCGGCCCCACGCGCCGCAGGAGCCGCGATACCAGCCGTCCGCGAGCTGCACGGTCAGCGTGTTCGCGCCTTCGCGCAGCAGCTCCGTCACGTCGTACGTCTGGTACTGCACCCGTTTGCGGTAGTCGGTGATGCCCGGGGCGAGGACGGACTCGCCCGCGCGGACGCCGTTCAGCCTCGCCTCATACAGGCCGCAGGCCGTGATGTAGAGCCTTGCTTTGCGCACGGGCGGCGCGGAGAACGTCTTCCGGAAGCAGTCCACCGGATAGCGCCGCCCGCGGCGCACCCGGTAGTCTCCCGCGATCCACTGCGCCCGCCATGCGCCGATCCCCGTCTCGAAGAAGGCTGCCTCGCTCCACGCGCCGGGCGTGTCGGTCTCGTCCCAGAGGAGCACCCTCCACGTCACCCGCGTGCCCGGCGGCACCGGCGCGCCGCCCCAGCGGGCGCGCATGGAGGCTGAGGCTGTTTTGCCGCTGTCCCAGAGCGGGACGCCGCCGTCGCCCTCCGCGAGGATGCGGCAGGCCGTCTGCCGTTTGCCGCCCGCGCAGTTCCAGAACAGCCGCGGCGCGGCGCAGTCGATTCCGATGGGGTTCGTCAGATATTCCGTTTTCAAGCGAATTGCTTCCATGTGCTTTCCTCCGTCCGGCTTGCCCTGTCCGCGCCGTTATTTCGCCTCGCGGCGCGCCTTGATTTCCGCCTGCTTTTTCCCGATGCTCTTCTCCACGCCGAGGAAGAGCAGGAGCCCCGCCTCGATGAGGCCGGTGATCGTCTCGAGGCCCACGAAGCCGAAGGTGAACGCCGATTTCACGGCCTGAGACTGCTCCGCCGCGACCGTCACGCCGTTGACGAGCTCCGGCGCGACGTAGCCGGCCTGGGCGATCATCCCGTTGAAGATGCCGGTGCAGATGCCGACCATCGCGACCGCGATGATGTTGTAGAGCGACATTGCGAGGCCGTCGCTGCGGAAGCCTGTCTTCCACTCGAGGTGGTCGAGGACGTCGGCGAACAGCGCCATGAACACATAGGAGCCGGGCAGGCCGCCCATGTTCTTGATGAACTGGCCGATCAGCATCATCGTCATGTCGGTGGGGAACATCCAGCAGACGGCGCTGCCCAGGGCGATCAGCAGGCAGCCGACCACGGTTACGTTGCGCTTGCCGAATTTTTTGGCAAGCGGCCAGACGGCGAAGATGCCGATGCCCATCGGAATGCCGCCGATGACGGAGATCAGCGTCTGGGTGACGCCGTCGTTGTAGGCGCCGAGCACATAGTTGCAGAAATAGACGAGGCTGATGTTCTTGATGCTGGTGCTGACGGTGGTGACGAGAAAATAGCCGTAAATGAGGAGCATATACCTGTCGCTCACGATGGCCTTGAGCTGCGCTGCGAACGAGATCTGCTCCTCCCCGGAGCTCTGTACCTCCTCCGTCACGCGCTCGCGCGTGAAGTAGTATTCGAGGAGCGTCAGCGGCAGCGCGAGAATCGAAAGGATGCTCATGAGCGTGATCCACTTGACGCGATCCGCGCCGATCACCGGCATGACCACCATCGGGAAGACGAGCGCGACGAGGATGCCGCTCATCATGATGGTCGCGATCTGGTTGAACACCGAGAGGCCGCCGCGCTGCGTCGTGCTGCGCGTGGAGAGCGGCACCATCAGGTTGTGGCTCATGTTGAAGATCGTGTAGGCGAACGAGTAGAAGAGGTTGTAGCTCACCATGACCCAGACAGCCTGGACCGTCTGGGAGCTCTGCGGCACGGTGAAGAGCAGGATGCCGGTGATCGCCAGAAGCGGCGCGGAGAGCAGCAGCCAGGGGCGCGCCTTGCCCTGCGCCGTCCGCGTCCTGTCGATGACGTAGCCCATGATCACGTTTGTGAACGCGTCCACAATCTTCGAGAGAATCGGGAAGACCACCAGGAACGCGCCGCCCCACAGCGACGTGAGCTTGAGCACGTCGGTGTAGTACACGTTCAGATAGGTGGCGAGCACCGCGTTGAGCAGCAGCGCGCCCGCCGGCCCGAGCAGGTAGCCAAGCCATTTTTCGGCGGGCCTCACGTCGGGAGAATGAATTTTGGACCGGAACGCCCTGCGCTCCATGAGCTTTTGCAGTGTCATGTCTGCCCCTCCTGTTTTGCGCGCGGTTTTCCGTGCGCCGTTTTCCGCAAGGGTCCCAAAAGGAAACCACATTTTTGATTTCTATTGTCAAGTATAGCAGGATTCTCCCGCTTTCTCTTGCATATTGGTATCTGAATTCGTATAATTGTAACCAAAGGGAGGCGTATCCGCATGGAGGTTGACATTCGGTATCTCTGCACCGCGATCGGCGGCCTCTCCGGCGTCCCGATCCGGATTTTCGAGCGGGGAGAGCTTACATTTTTCTATTCCATATCGAAGCTTCCGCGCGACCCGATGAACGTGTACCGCGGCGAGATCTTCGCCGTCCGCGACCATGTGGGCTACGTCACGACGCGCCATTTCCACTGCTACGGCATCGTCAATTCCGGCGAGCTGAAAATCGTCATCGGCCCCACGCGGCAGATCGCGGAGAGCGACCGGGAGCTCAGGGAGCTCGCCTTCCGCGCGGACGTCCCCGCGGAGGAGACGGACGCCTTTCTCGCGGGGATGAAGGGGATCGTCCGGATGCCCTTCGAGGGCGTCCTGCAAATCCTCTGCACCGTCAACCATGTCCTCAACGGGGAGAAGCTCTCCCTGACGGATATCGCGATCTACGACGCCGAGCAGGAAAAAATGGCGGCGGCTCAAGAGAGAAAGGAGGCGGAGCGGCGTCTGTCCTCCGCGCCGGAGGAGGGGCAGAGCGTCCACAATTCCTTTGATCAGGAGCAGCTCATCCTCGATATGATCCGGAAAGGGGACAGCGCAGCCCTCGGCGAGTGGAAGGCGGCGGCTCCGGCGATCCGCGGCGGCGTGCTTGCGGCGGAGCAGCTGCGCCAGCAGAAAAACACCTTCATCGTGACGGCGGCGCTGGTCTCGCGCGCCGCCGTGCAGGGCGGTATGGAGGTGGAGGACGCCTTTTCCACAAGCGATTCCTATATCCAGCAATGCGAAATGCTGACGGCGCCGGAGGCCGTCACCAATCTCCAATACCGGATGATTCTCGACTATACGGAGCGCGTCGGGCGGCTGCGGCGCGGCAGGCAGCCGACGAGGCTCGCCCTCGACGTGGCGAACTACGTCCGGCGCCATCTGTCCGAGGCGATCACGGCACAGGAGCTTGCCCGGGCGCTGTTCCTGAGCCGTCCCTACCTCTCGAGGCGGTTTCGGGAGGAGACGGGGGAAACGCTGACGGACTTCATCCTCAGGGAAAAAACGGAGGAGGCCAAGCGCCTCCTCCGCTATTCCGACAAATCGCTCACCGCCGTCAGCAGCTATCTCGGCTTCTCCTCGCCGAGCCACTTCTCCCGCGTTTTCAAGCGGTATGCCGGCTGCCTGCCGCGGGAGTACCGCGGGAAATACGCGTGACTCAGCTTCGCCGGCAGAAACGTCCGCAGACAGAAAACGCCCCCGGCGCTTTGCAGGGCAAAGCGCCGGGGGCGAATCGGTTGTCTCAGGGGAAAGGGGCTCAGTCCGCCTTCTTCTCCGGATCGGCACGGCCGGAGGCGGCCCACAGCTGGTCGGCGGTCGGCTTCCAGTTCTCCGCGTACGGCGTCGTGCGGCCGCAGAGGGTGTCCACGTCCTCGGGAGCCTCGTAGTCCGTGGAGCGTGCGCCCGTCTCCTTGACCATGGCGCGCAGCTTCTCGGGATTCTCGAGCATGGGGCAGGGGCGCAGCATATTCCTGTTGAACGGCTGCTGGTCGTGGTACGCCATGAAGAGGGGCGACTTCAGCGCGTCGAGCAGCGAGCAGTCGCGGATGTTCACGTTGGAGTAGTGGATGAACACGCAGGGCTCGACGTCCCCGCGCGCGTTGATGTGCAGGTAGCGCCGTCCGCCGGCGATGCAGCCGCCGACATACTCGGCGTCGTTCTGGAAATCTATCGAGAAGATGGGCTTCGCGGAGCGGAAGGCGCGGATGCGGCGGTACATCTCCGTGCGCTGCTCCGGCGTGGGCAGCAGGGCGGGGACAGCGCCGTTTCCGACGGGCATATAGTGGAAGAACCAGATGAACAGCGCGCCCGCGTCGATGATCTGGTCGAAGTACGCCTCGCTCGAGACGTCCTGCCAGTTGGCGCTCGTGTAGCACGTCGAGATGCCGAAGGGCAGGCCGTGCTCCTTGAGCAGAGCCATCGCGCGATGCACCTTCTCATAGACGCCCTGGCCGCGGCGGCCGTCGTTCGCGTCCTCAAAGCCCTCGAGCGAGATGGCCGGGACGAAATTCTTCACGCGGAGCATTTCCCGGCAGAACTCCTCGTCGATGAGCGTGCCGTTCGTGAAGGAAAGGAACTCGCAGTCGGAGTGCTTCTCGCACAGCGCGAGGACGTCCTTTTTCCGCACGAGAGGCTCGCCGCCGGTGAAGATGTACATATAGGTGCCGAGCTTTTTACCCTGCGTGATGATGGAATCCATCTCCTCAAGGGAGAGATTCAGCTTGTTGCCGTACTCCGCGGCCCAGCAGCCGGTGCAGCGGAGG
>CALWIH010000074.1 GCA_944380675.1 uncultured Clostridia bacterium
TCCCAAGTACATTCTAACAAATTACGACTTGCTGCGATAGAGACACTGAGTTTCATTTCCTTTGGTGCCTTGAAGCGTAGCGGAAAGGAATGGTCATAAGCATGAAGGCGGAAACGCTCAGATTCCGGGCGTTCGGCTCCTATCGCCGCCTGACGGAGCTGCGCTTCGCCGAGCTCGGCGAGAACCCGCTCTTTCTCATCACCGGCGCGACGGGCGGCGGCAAGACGACGCTGCTCGACGCGATGTGCTTCGCCCTGTACTGCCGCGCGACGGGAGGCCGCCGCAGCTGGGGCAGTATGCGCTGCATGGAAGCTCCCGACGACGAGGAAACCTTCGTGGAGTTCACGTTCTCCCTCGGCCGCGAGCGCTACCGCTTCCGCCGCGCCCGTACCTATTATAAGGGAAGGGGGACGGGCGAGCGAAAGGTGCGCGAGGAGCACGCCGCGTGGCAGTTCGACGGCGCGGAGTGGAAGCTGCTCGTCTCCGGCGCGGAGAGCCGCGTCCGCGAGAAGGCCGAGGAGCTTCTCGGCCTGACGTGCGAGCAGTTCTCGCAGGTCGTCGTCCTGCCGCAGGGCGATTTTCTGCGGCTGCTGCTCGCGAGCTCCCGCGAGAAGGCCGCGATGTTTCAGACGCTGTTCGGCGCGGACCGCTGGGAGCGCGCCGCCCGCCGCCTGCGCGAGCTCGCGTCGGTGAGAAAGGCGGACGCGGATCGGCTCACGGCGGAGCGCGCCGCCCTCCTCGCGCGGGAAAGCGCCGCGACGCCGGAGGAGCTTGCCGCCGCGCTCGAGGCCCTCGGCGCGGAGGAGAAGCGCCTCTCCGGGGAGGCAAAGCGCCTCGATAAGGAGCTGGCCCGCGCCACGGAAGCGTGGAACGCCGCCTCCCTCCTTGAGCGGCAGTTCCGCCTGATGGCCGAGCTCGAGGTGAAAAAGCAGAGCCTCGCGCAGCGCCGCCCCGCGATGGAGCAGGCGGCGCGCCGGCTGGCCGTCTGCCGCCGGGCCGCCGCCTTCGCCCCGCATCTGCACTCGCTGCAGGCGTCGGAGAAGGAGCAGGCGGAGGCGGAGAAGCGCCTTGCGCGGGAGCTCGAAAAGCTGCGCGCCGAGTCGGAGCGGTTCGCGCTCGAGGAGAAAAAGCAGGAGCAAAAGCGCGCCGAGGCCGAGGAGCGCTGCAAGAAGGGCGAAGCCTTCCTGCGCGCGCTGCTCGCGGAGGCCGCCCGCCTCGCGCCGCTCTCGGAGCGCGTGGAGGAGCTGACGCGGCAGAACGCCGCGAGCGCGCTGTCCGCCGGGCTGCGCGAGGGCGCGCCCTGCCCCGTGTGCGGCTCCGTCCATCACCCGGCGCCCGCCGCGCCCTCGCCGGAGCTCGAGCAGGCGCAGCGCGAGCTCGCCGAGGCCCGCGCCGCCGCCGGGAAGCAGGAGGCGGCGCAGGAGCGCCTCACGCAGCGCCGCCGCGAGCAGTCGGACGCCGCCGCCGCGCTCGAGAAAGCGCGCGCCAACCACGCCGCGTGCGAGGCGCGTCTCGCCGCCGGAAGGGCGTCGCTTGAGTCTGCGCAGGCCGCTCTCTCGCGCACGCGCGCCGAAAAAAAGCAGGCCGAGGAGGACTTCCGTGCCTCCCTGCCCGAGGAAGGCCGCGATCTTCCGCTCGCGGAGCTGCTGCCGCCCGACGGGGAGCTCGAGCGCCGCGAAAAGGAGCAGGAGGCGTACCGCGCCGCCGTTTCCGCCTGCGAGGAGCAGCTGCTTCGCGCCTCGCGGGAGCTTGCCGGAAAGGAGCGCCCGCAGCTTTCCGCGGCGCGCGCCGCGCTCGACGCGGCCCGAGCGGCGAAGGAGGAGGCCGTCCGCCGCGCCGCCGCCCTCGCGCAGCGGATAGCGGGCGGAAGGGCGTCGCTCGAGTCGCTGCGCGCGCTCGAGGAGAAGACGGCCGCCGCCGCCCATGCGTACGAGCGCGCCGAGCGCCTCGGCTCCCTGCTCTCCGGGAAGAACGCGCGCCGTCTGCCGCTGCAGCAGTTCGTCCTCGGCGTCATGCTCGACGACGTCCTTTCCGCGGCGAACCTCTTTTTCTCGCAGTTCAGCTCCGGAAGGTACGCGCTGCGCCGCGTGCGCGAGACGGGAGGAGGCCACGCCCTGACCGGCCTCGACCTCGAGGTGCTCGACGCCCAGTGCGGCGGCGCGCGGGCCGTGGAGACGCTCTCCGGCGGCGAGCTGTTCCTCGCCTCGCTCTCGCTGGCGTTCGGCCTCTCGAGCGTCGTCCAGAGCGTTTCGGGCGGCGTGCGGCTCGACTCGATCTTCATCGACGAGGGCTTCGGCAGCCTCGACCAGGAGACGCTCGACATCGCCATGCGCGCGCTCTCGCAGGTACAGGGCGCGGGGCGGACGGTCGGCGTGATCTCCCACGTCGCCGAGCTGCGCGCGCGCATCCCGCGCCAGATCCGCGTTTCCCGTCTCCCGGACGGATCGAGCGCCGCGTCCGTCTTCGCGTAAAAATGGTTTAAAAACGAAAACCGGCCTTTCGGCCGGTTTTCGTTTTTTGGGGAGGAGTTGTATTGAAAAGGTGCGGCAGACGCTGCCGCGAAGCTTGTAAGCGGTTTCAAAACTGAGCTTTCCTTTGCTCTGGTACTAGTATAGTACGATTCCCCCCGTATGTCAACCGCTTACACACGGTTTTTCCGAAAATCTCCCTCCCGGATAAACCGCGTCAAATTTCTCCGGGGAATTTCAGACAGAATGACTAAAAACGCCGGCGCGCCGCGGAATGCGGCGCGCCGGCGGGAAAAACTCAGTCGACCTTCGGCAGGGAGTCGAAGCCGGGCTGCAGGTCCTCGTCCGTGGGGATGTAATCGCTCATGGTGTGCTCGAGGTAGGAGGTGTAGGCCGTCATGTCGAAGTAGCCGGTGCCGGTCAGGCCGAAGAGGATGACCTTCTTCTCGCCGGCCTCGCGGCAGCGGATGGCCTCGTCGATCGCGCCGCGGATGGCGTGCGAGCTCTCCGGCGCGGGGAGAATCGTCTCGAGACGGGCGAAGAGCGACGCGGCCTCGAAGACCTTCGTCTGCTCCACGGAGCGCGCCTCGTCGAGGTAGCCGTCATGGAAGAGCTTCGAGAGAATCGGGCTCATGCCGTGGTAGCGCAGGCCGCCGGCATGGTTCGCGGACGGAATGAAGCCGCTGCCGAGCGTGTACATCCGCGCGAGCGGCGTGACCTTGCCGGTGTCGCAGAAGTCGTAGGCGTATCTGCCGCGCGTGAGCGACGGGCAGGACGCGGGCTCGACGGCGATGAAGTGCGGGTTTGCCTTCCCGAGCAGCTTATCCTGCATGAACGGGGCAATCAGGCCGCCGAGATTCGAGCCGCCGCCGGCGCAGCCGATGACGACGTCCGGATACTCGCCGATGATCTCCATCGCGGCCTTGCTCTCGAGGCCGATGATGGACTGGTGCAGCAGCACCTGGTTGAGCACGCTGCCGAGCACATAGCGGCAGCCGGGGGTCGTCGTCGCCTTCTCAATGGCCTCGGAGATCGCGCAGCCGAGGCTGCCGGTCGTGTCGGGGTCGTTCGCGAGAATCGCGCGGCCGACGCGCGTCGTGTCGCTCGGGCTAGCGACGACGTTCGCGCCGAAGGTCTGCATGACGGCCTTGCGGTACGGCTTCTGGTTGTACGAACCCTTCACCATGAAGACGTCGAGATCAAGGCCGAAGTACGAGCACGCCTCCGCGAGCGCCGTGCCCCACTGGCCCGCGCCGGTCTCGGTCGTCAGGCTCGTCAGGCCCTGCTCCTTCGCGTAGTACGCCTGCGCGACGGCGGAGTTCAGCTTGTGGCTGCCGGAGGTGTTGCTGCCCTCGAATTTGTAGTAGATGTGCGCCGGGGTGTCGAGGTACTTCTCGAGGTTGTACGCGCGGCACAGCGGCGAGGGGCGGTACGCCTTGTACAGGTCGAGCACCGGCTCGGGAATATCGAAATAGCGCGTGGTGCAGTCCGTCTCCTGCTTCGCAAGCTCCTCGCAGAAGATGGGATAAAGCTCCTCGGTCTTGATGGGCTTGAGCGTAGCCGGGTTGAGCAGCGGATCGGGCTGCTCCTTCATGTCGGCGCGCAGGTTGTACCACTGCTTCGGCATCTGGTCCTCGGTGAGAATCAGTCTGTGGGGAATCTTCGTCATGAAAATCGGCTCCTTTTCAAAATCAATTTGATGGAGGCTCCGGGCCGGGGGAATAAAAAAGCGGCTCCTGTCCCTTCCTCAGGGACAAGAGCCGGTAAACTCCTGCGGTACCACCCAGATTGCGGCATAGCCGCCACTTGCTCCGCGCGCCATCACGCACGCTTCCTTGGTAACGGGTGAAGCTCCCGTCGTCGGCTACTCAGGGACGAGCCCCGTTCGCCTCCGCCCTCGCAAGACCATTCCCCGTGCACTCCCTGCCGCATTTCCAGCATCGGCGGCTCTCTGTGAGGGCGTTTCCGCCCGGGTACTCTCCTCGCTCATCGGTTTGTCGGATTTTCTTCATTATACTGCATTTTTTTAGTTTGTCAAGTGTTTTTTTGGGAATTCTGAAAAGATTCTTTTTCGCACTGACGCGTCGCTGCGCTGTTCTTAGAAAGCAAACGCGCGTTGCATCCTTTGCAGGGAGGGGATATAATGGAGAAAACGAAACGCAGCCCCGCGCATCGCAGGCCGTCCGCGCGGGAGAAGGAGGACATATGACGGAGCTCGAAAAAATCGACTACGCGCGCCGGTTCATCGAAAAGCTCGCCAACGGCGTCGATCCGCTGACGGATCAGCCCGTCCCGGACGGGGAGCTTGTCAACAACGTGCGGATTTCCCGCTGCTTTTTCTATGTCGCGGACATTTTGCGCCAGGTCGTGGAGAACGGCGGCGTCCGTCCGCCGGAGGCGGAGGGCAGGGGGAAGAAGGTTCCCTTTTTCCTCTCGGAGGAGAAGCGGAGCGGCTTCGCGTTTTCTGATGAGGCTATCCCCCTGAGTGAGATCGTCCGGCGGCTCAACGACCTGATCGATCCCGGCAGCATGAAGAAGCTGACGTACAACGACGCGGCGGAATGGCTCGTGGACGGCGGCTTTCTGTCCGTCTTCACGGATGAGAAGGGCGCGCGCCGGAAGGACGTCACCCCGGAGGGAGAGGCGATCGGCATCCGAAAGGAGGAGCGCTTCAGCAAAAACGGGGTGTATAAGGTCTCCGTGTACAGCCGGGAGGCGCAGGAGTTCCTTTTGGACAACCTCGACTCCGTCTTCGCCTTCACCGAAAAATACCGGGACGAGCGGAAGCGGGAGAAAAAGCGCCCCTGGACGCGCGAGGACGAGGAGGAGCTGATCAACCTTTTCCAGAAGCCGGCCACGGTCAAGCAGATCGCCGCGAAGCTCAACCGCCCCGCGCGCGAGGTGGAAAAGCGGCTGCTTCGCCTCGGCCTTCTGACCGCGGAGGACGGCTGATTGCGCAGCCGCCCCGCGCTGTGTTATAATGACAAAAAACGCGACAGGGAGAGCAGAGCATGGGTAAGAAGAAGAACGGGGCGGCGCTTGAGAAGAACGCCGTCTATGAGGCAGAGGTCACGGGCTACACCGCCGAGGGCGCGGGCGTCGTGCGGGCGGACGGCGTCCCCGTCTTTGTCCCCGGCGCGGCGCAGGGAGACGTGCTGCGCGTGCGGGTGGTGAAGCCGCTGAGCACCTACGCCTTCGGGCGGGTGGAGGAGGTCCTCACGCCCTCGCCCGACCGCGTCGCGGAGGACTGCCCCGTCGCGCGGCAGTGCGGCGGCTGCGTCTTCCGCCATATTTCGTATGAGGCGGAGCTGCGCGCGAAGGAGCAGCGCGTGCGCGACGCGCTCTCCCGCATCGGTGGCTTTTCCGGTCTGCCCGTGCTGCCGATCCTCGGCGCGCCGCAGCCCGACCGCTACCGCAACAAGGCGCAGTTCCCCATCGGCTCGGACGGGAAGGGCGGCATTCTCTTCGGCTTTTACGCGCCGCACAGCCACCGCATCATCGCGTGCGGGGACTGTCTGCTGCAGCCCGAATCGTTCACCCGCGCGATGGAGGCCGTGCGCCGCTGGCAGGCGGAGACGGGCGAGACGGTCTACGATGAGGGCACACGGCGCGGCGTTTTGCGCCATCTGTATCTGCGGATGGGCTTTTCGTCCGGACAGGTGATGGTGTGCGTCGTCGCGAACGCGGGCGCGCTGCGCGGGGAGGAGCGCCTCTGCGCGCTGCTGCGCGAGGCGGTGCCCGGTCTCTCCGGCGTGCTGCTCAACGAAAACCGGGAGGACACGAACGTCGTGCTCGGAAGGAAAAACCGCGTCCTCTGGGGTGCGGAGACGCTCGAGGATACGCTCTGCGGCCTGCGCTTCTCGCTCTCGCCGCACTCGTTCTATCAGGTCAACCGCGATCAGGCCGAGCGGCTCTACGGCGTCGCCGCGGACTTCGCCGCCCTCACGGGGGAGGAGACGCTCCTCGACCTCTACTGCGGCGCGGGCACCATCGGCCTCTCGATGGCGGGGAAGGTGAAGCGGCTTGTCGGCGTCGAGCTTGTGGAGGACGCCGTCAAAAACGCGCGGGCGAACGCCGCGGCAAACGGCGTCAAAAACGCCGAATTCTTCTGCGGGGACGCCGCGAAGGCCGCCGCCATGCTCCGCGCCCGCGGGGAAGCGCCCGACGTCGTCGTCCTCGACCCGCCTCGAAAGGGCTGCGGCGAGGAGCTTGTCTCCATCGTGGCGCAGATGGCTCCCTCCCGCGTCGTCTACGTCTCCTGCGACCCCGCCACCCTCGCCCGCGACCTGATCTTTTTCGCCTCCCGTGGCTACGAGCCGCAAATGGCCCGGCCCGTCGACCTCTTCCCGAGGACGAGCCATGTTGAGACGGTAGTTCTCTTATCCCACACCCTCCCGGGCAGCACATCGGCGCGAAGCGACGTCCGGTCGGGAGAATGAAATTGCCGCTGAACGAGAGCGCTTCCGCCGTTTCCGGCGTTTTGAGGTGGGAGGCCGAATCGAAAGGAAGGAACGAAATGGACAGAAAAATCCTCTCTCTCCGCATGGAACGCCAGTGCTTCCTGAAAAAGGCGGATGAGGACGAGTATCTCCGGCTGTACCGCGACACCCAGCCGGGACAAAACGTGTACTGGAACGGCTTCGGGCAGCCCCCGACGCTTTCCTTTCGCGCGGCCTTCGACGACATTGCATACAATCGGGGCCGTCAGCTGAAACGCGAGCTGATAAAGGGCAGATTTTCCGGCGGCAATCTCGGCTGGATTGTGCCGGAGGATATGGAGCTGTTTCTGGCTCTCTACCGCAAGCCGCTCGGGAAGGCGAAGGAAATCCAGCTGCGGCTTTTGGAGCTGATTGAGCGGGAAGGGCCGCTCACCATCCGGCAGATGAAGGAAGCGACAGGCTTGCTCGTGAAGGAGATTACGCCTGTTCTGCACCGTCTGCAGGAAGCGTTTCTGGTCTATGAGGATCAGTATGACGGCGAGTGGGATCGCGGCTGGTACCCGTTCGGGGAGATGTTCCCGTCCGTGAACCCGGAGCATTTTTCCAGATTGGAAGCGCTCAAAATCGTCCTGCAAAGATTCGCGTACCGACTGGTCTGGTTTAATACGGCGATGGCAAGGTCGTTTTACAAAATTCCCGAAAGAGAAATCAGGCAGGCGATCGGCGAGCTCTCCGCCGAGGGCGTGCTGACAGCGCTCGGCTCGGGCTATGTGCTGCGAAGCGACGCCGCGCTCCTGGGAAGCTATCAGCCGAAGACCATGCACTTTGTTTATGCCGTTCATCGAAGCGACTTTCTTTTTAAGACGCAGGAGCACGATCTGCTGGAAATGGCGCGGAAGCTGACCGAAGGACTCCCATACGACCACGAGCCCTTGCAGTTTCTGCTGATAGACGGCGAGTTCCGCGGGGCCGCCGTCGGACATTTCCGAAACGGGCCGTATGATCTCCTCGACGTTGTGTGCGATTTGCCGGACGCGCAAAGCCGCAGAGAGGAAATCCTCGAAGCGGTCAGCGCAGTCAATTTCGGAAGAAAGCCGCAGCGCTTCATGGGGGAGCCTGTCGAATAACAAGCGCAAAATGCCGCTGTAAACCGTCGACGGTTTACAGCGGCATTGTTGCTGACCGGCAAAAAAGAAAAGCTGAGCCCGGACGCAGCTTGCGTCCGGGCTCAGCCCTCTGGCGTCCCCGGCGGGATTCGAACCCACGGCCTTCCGCTTAGGAGGCGGACGCTCTATCCTGCTGAGCTACGGAGACAGGGAAAAAGGAAGCGCGCATCGCGCGCTTCCTTTATTATAAAGTCTTTTGCGGATAAAGTCAATGCGCAATACGTGAACTCAGCTGATCTGCAGCTGTTCGAGAATGTAGGGGAGAACCTGTTTCGGCTCCATGTCGAGGGCGGCGGCAAACTCGTCGTAGAGAAGACGCTCAGCGTCCTTGAGGAAGTGCTCGTCGACAAGATAGAGGCGCTTCCCGGCAGCCTGCTGCTCCCGCCGCTTCAGGTGGAGCGCGCGCACGGCGCGAATCATGGCGGTACGGTCGCCGTCATGGAGGATTTCCTTATACCGGGCGCGGCGGGCGTCCTGATTTTCGATCCATGGAACCTGCATCGTCGGCAGCGAATCAATGAGGCGTACAACCTCCTCCTTCGACAGCAGAGGCCGCAGCTTTCCCTCAAGCTGCTCGCTGCCGATCGGGACGTACACCGTCGAGCCTCCGCGCTCGTAGACGGGCTTGAGCACATAATATTCTGCGTTCGTCTTTCCGACCTGCTTTTTGCAGATCTCCTCAATGCGATAGACGCCGCTGGATCCGTAGACTACCAACTCATGCACTTGATGCTTAGCCAATTCCATCCACCTTTCCTCTCACGCACCTGCGGTGAGCAAATCCGCGCACGCTCCCTCCGGTCGCCGGGCCGCGTGCTTTCATGCGCTGCGAAGCCCGCGAACGGGCTTTCTGCGGCTCGCGGCTTTTCCCTTCGGTGAGCAAATCCGCGCACGCTCCCTCCGGTCGCCGGGCCGCGTGCTTTCATGCGCTGCGAAGCCCCCGCTCAGGCTTTCCGATTCTATTATACCACAAATTTCCCCGGAATGTAAGCTTTCGGCTGAATGGGAATTTGGGCGAAACGAGAATGAAATCTGTACCTTCTGCGGAAAAAACAAAAAAGCTCCCGCGCATCCCCGAGAGGGAATACGCGGGAGCTCTGATGCTGAGAAAATTACACTGTCACCGCCGGACGAAGCCGGCCGGAGCCGTCAGCAAATTACTTGCTGCGCTTCTCCTTGACAGCGGCCTGCGCGGCGGCCAGACGTGCGATCGGCACGCGGAACGGGCTGCAGGACACATAGTTGAGGCCGACGTTGTGGCAGAACTCGACGGAGGTCGGGTCGCCGCCGTGCTCGCCGCAGATGCCGAGGTGGATGTCGGGGCGGGTCTTGCGGCCCAGCTCGGCAGCCATCTTCACCAGCTTGCCCACGCCCTTCTGGTCGAGGTGAGCGAACGGATCGGACTCGTAAATCTTGTTCTCGTAGTAGTAGTCGAGGAACTTGCCGGCGTCGTCACGGCTGAAGCCGAACGTCATCTGGGTCAGGTCGTTGGTGCCGAAGCTGAAGAACTCGGCCTCCTGAGCGATCTCGTCAGCGGTCAGAGCGGCGCGCGGAATCTCGATCATCGTGCCAACCTCATACTTCATGTCGAGGCCGGACTCGGCGATGATCTTGTCCGCCGTAGCAACGACGACGTCCTTGACGAACTTGAGCTCCTTGACCTCGCCCACGAGCGGGATCATGATATGAGGCGTGATCTTGTACTGGCCTTCCTTGGTGACGTTGATCGCGGCGTTGATGACGGCCGTGGTCTGCATCTCGGCAATCTCCGGATAGGAAACAGCCAGACGGCAGCCGCGGTGACCCATCATCGGGTTGAACTCATGCAGGCTCGCGATAACCTCGTGCAGGCGCTCCACGGTGATGCCGAGCTCGTCGGCGATCTCCTTGATGTCCTCTTCCTTGGTGGGGAGGAACTCATGAAGCGGCGGATCGAGGAAGCGGATGGTAACCGGGCAGCCCTCCATGGCTCTGTACAGACCCTCGAAGTCGCCCTGCTGATACGGCATGATCTTCGCGAGAGCCTTCTTGCGGTCCTCGGTGTTGTCGGCGACGATCATCTCGCGCATGGCCTTGATTCTCGTCTCCTCGAAGAACATATGCTCGGTGCGGCACAGGCCGATGCCCTCAGCGCCGAAGGAACGGCCCTGCTTGGCGTCGCGCGGCGTGTCGGCGTTCGTCCAGACCTGCAGCTTGCGGAACTTGTCCGCCCAGCCCATGAAGCGGCCGAAGTCACCGGAGATCGAAGCGGCCGTGGTCGGGATGGCCTCGGCATAGATGTTGCCGGTGGAGCCGTCGATGGAAATGTAATCGCCTTCCTTGATGGTCAGGCCGGCGAGGGTGAACTGCTTGTTCTCATAGTCGACAACGATCTCGCCGCAGCCGGAGACACAGCAGGTGCCCATGCCGCGGGCGACGACGGCCGCGTGAGAGGTCATGCCGCCGCGAACGGTCAGGATGCCCTCGGCAACGACCATGCCCTCGATGTCCTCAGGGGAGGTCTCAAGACGGACGAGAACGACCTTCTCGCCTCTCTCATGCCACTCCTTGGCATCCTCGGCGGAGAAGACAACCTTGCCGCAGGCGGCGCCGGGGGAAGCGGCCAGGCCCTTGCCGATAGCCTTGGCCTTCTTGACGACCTCAGCGTCGAACTGGGGATGGAGCAGAGCGTCGAGCTGCTTCGGCTCCACGCGCAGGACAGCCTCCTCCTCGTCGATCATGCCCTCGTCCACGAGGTCGACGGCGATCTTCAGAGCGGCGGCGGCGGTGCGCTTGCCGTTTCTGGTCTGCAGCATATAGAGCTTGCCGTTCTCAATGGTGAACTCCATGTCCTGCATATCCTTGTAGTGCTTCTCAAGACGATCCGCGATGGCGGCGAACTGATCATACACCTCGGGCATATCTTCCTTCAGCTGGGAAATCGGGGAAGGCGTGCGAACGCCGGCCACGACGTCCTCGCCCTGGGCGTTGATGAGGTACTCGCCGAAGAGCGCCTTCTCGCCGGTGGCGGGGTTGCGGGTGAAGGCAACGCCCGTGCCGGACTTGCTGCCGGAGTTGCCGAAGACCATCGCCTGCACGTTGACGGCGGTGCCCCAGTCATAGGGGATCTCGTTCATGCGGCGGTACACATTCGCGCGGGGGTTGTCCCAGGAACGGAAAACGGCCTTGACGGCTTCCATGAGCTGAACCTTCGGGTCAGTCGGGAAGTCCTCGCCCTTCTCCTCCTTGTAGAACGCCTTGAAGCGGTTCACAAGGTCCTTCATATCGTCGACGTCGAGCTCAACGTCGAGCTTGACGCCCTTCTCGGCCTTCTTCTGGTCGATGATCTCCTCGAAACGCTTCTTGGAAAGCTCCATGACAACGTCGGAGAACATCTGGATGAAGCGGCGGTAGGAGTCATACGCGAAACGCGGGTTGTTCGTGAACTTGGCGAGACCCTCGACGACGACGTCGTTCAGGCCCAGGTTCAGAATGGTGTCCATCATGCCGGGCATGGAAGCGCGCGCGCCGGAACGGACGGAAACGAGCAGCGGGTTCTCCGGATCGGCGAACTTCTTGCCGCAGATTTCCTCCATCTTGCCCAGGTACTCATAGATCTGCGCCTGGATCTCATCGTTGATCTGGCGGCCGTCCTTATAGTACTGGGTGCAGGCCTCCGTGGAGACGGTGAAGCCCTGGGGAACCGGCATGCCGGCCTTGGTCATCTCGGCGAGGTTCGCGCCCTTGCCGCCCAGGAGCTCACGCATGTCCTTGTTGCCTTCGGAGAACAGGTACACATACTTGTGGCTCATGATAATTACCTCCTAAATAGTATTGGCGTAATGAGCATCATTCCCATAATGCGAAGTCTGCTATCATGTATTATAACAAAACTTGGGGACAAATTCCATATTATTTTTGCAGAAAACAAAAGGAATATTTTGTGCTTCCTTCCGCGATTTTGTGAAAGATTGAACAATTTATTCTTTTTTTCGGGGGAGGGGGGATTGGTCTTGCAAAAACGGCGCGATACTGCGATAATAATAGATAGAATGGGGGAGAAGTTGTTTTCCCCGAACGAAAAACCGGAGGACGCCTGAAACCAATTTACAGGAAGGGAGAATTGCAGTTGAATCTTCACGGGAAGGACATCAAAATTTTCTCCGCCGGAGCGAGCAGGAACATGGCGGACGAGATCTGCGGCTGTCTCGGCCTTCGGCTCGGCGGCTGCGCCGTCGGCACGTTCAGCGACGGCGAGACGAGCGTTTCCCTGCTCGAGAGCGTGCGCGGCTCGAGCTGCTTCATCATCCAGTCCACCTGCGCGCCCGTCAACGACAACCTGATGGAGCTGCTCATCATGATCGACGCGATGAAGCGCGCGTCGGCGGGCTGCATCACCGCCGTCGTCCCGTATTTCGGCTACGCCCGCCAGGACCGCAAGGCCAAGGCGCGCGACCCTATTTCCGCGAAGCTCGTCGCCGACCTCATCTCGACGGCGGGCGCCGACCGCGTCGTCTCGATGGATCTTCACGCTTCCCAGATTCAGGGCTTTTTTAACATCCCGGTCGACCATCTTCTCGGCGCTCCCCTGCTCGCCGCGTACATGAAGGAGCGCATCGGCAGTTCGGGGGACGAGTACGTCGTCGTGTCGCCCGACCTCGGTTCCGTTACCCGTTCGCGCAATTTTGCCGAGCGCATCGGCTGTCCTCTGGCCATCATCGACAAGCGCCGCCCGTCGGCGAACGTCAGCGAGGTGATGAACCTCATCGGCGAAGTGGAGGGGAAGCGCGTCATTCTCGTCGACGACATGATCGACACCGCCGGCACCCTGTGCAACGCCGCGAAGGCCGTCATGGCGCACGGCGCGCGGAGCGTCACGGCCTGCGCCTCCCACGGCGTCCTCTCCGGGCCTGCCCTCGAGCGCCTCGAGGAGAGCCCCATCGAGGAGATTGTCCTGCTCAACACCATCGAGCTGCCGCCCGAAAAGCGCCTGCCCAAGATCCGCCAGCTCTCCGCCGCCCCCGTCTTCGCGGAGGCCATCTCCCGCATCAACGAGGACAAGCCCGTCAGCCCTCTGTTCACCTGATTCTCCGCGTCCGCGCACGATTTTGCGCGCTCGTTTTCCCCAAAAACGCCGAGGGGACGGAGCGGCTTTTGCCGCCCCGGCCCCTCTTTTCCTCGCTTTCCTCAGAACACGCAGTACCGGCTCATATAGTCCTCCATCAGCGGAAGGAGGTTTTCGTATTCCGGCTTTTC
>CALWIH010000075.1 GCA_944380675.1 uncultured Clostridia bacterium
GGAACGAAGGGAGCCTGCTGCGGAACGAAGGGAGCCTGCTGCGGCACATACGGAGCCTGCTGCACCGGCTGGACGGGCTGCTGCGCCGGCGCGGACGGCGCCCAGCTCTGCTGCGGGACCGTCTGCGGAGCGGGCTGCTGTACGGCCTGCGGAGCCGCGGCGCGGCGCGCCTTCATCTCAGCCAAATCCTGCGAGAAAATCAGAATCGCATAGACGCCGAGGAAGCAGATCCAGCCGAGATTCGCGACGGCGGCCAGAACGCCGTACCGCAGGGAAAGGAAGATGTCGATGAACTCATACGCGCCGATCACGCACGCGACGATGAAGGCCGAGAGACGAAGCGCATGGCGGTTCACGCGGCGGAGCACCGTAATGAGCCACACAAGCGCGAGAAAGGCGTAGAGAACCAGGTGGACGATGAACGAGTCCAGATTATAGAAGAAGTACAGTCCGCCGAGATACGTCAGGCCGCGCAGCCCGGAGAACAGAGCGTTCAGGGCAAACACGGAGCAGGCGATGGCAAACGCGAACGTGTCGACCGGGACCTTCCGCACGCAGAGCCACGTCGTAAAGATCGAGGCAATCGCGCAGAACCACAGCATCGGGGAATAGGCAACGGCAATCAGGAAGAACAGCGACGCGCACGCGGAGACGATGGCCGCCGCCTTGCGGATCGGGTCGAGCTCGAAGCCCTTGACGAGCTTCAGGAAGCTGTCGGCGACGAAGCGCAGGCTGACGTCGGGCTCTGCGGGCGGTACGGGGGCTTTCGGGGCCGCCTGAGGGGCGGGCTGCGGGGCGGCCTGCATCACCGGCTGAGCGGAAACGGACGGCTGCGCCGGGGCGGGAGGAACGGCCTGGCCGTTCGGATAACCGCACTGCGGGCAGGAGGGCGCGAAATCAGGAAAATCGGTGCCGCATCTGAGACATTTCATACTGTGAGATTCCTCCTCTCGAAATCTGCGTCCGCCGCGGAGCGGACGTCCTTTTCGGATCTCTGTTTCTCATTATACCAGAGAAAACGAAAAATGAGCACCTTTTTTAAAAAAATAAGGAAAAAACGGCGAGAATTCCGCGCGATGCGGCGATGCTTCCGCGGCGTGCGCCTCAAACGCGCCGTCCGCGCATTTGACAAGGGGAGAGGCAGACGGTATACTGATTCTATTCCAATGAGAAAAAGGAGTCGATGCGATATGGCGCAGGAGCTGTCACAGGAGAGAAGGAGCGAGCTCGCCCACGCCAACCAGCTGCAGGTTGAGGTGATGAAGGGCCTGCAGTGCGGGGAGCCGGTGGAGCGTCTTCTGCTCAAGGCGCTTGAGAGCCTCGCGCTCAAGGACAACGACACGGTGTCCTACCCGGAGGCGAAGAAGACGCTTCTCGCCATCTACGGCGACGCGCTCGGCGAGCCCGTTCCGCTGCAGATTGAGCTCGAGGAGTTCGAGACGCGCCTCGAGCGCCTCCGCAAGGCGTACGAGGAGGGCATGGAGACGGAGCCGAAGGACACCCAGGAGCGCGTGAAGAACGCCATCATGGCGCACGAAAACCGCATCGAGTTTCTGAAAAAGAAGATTGACGCCGTGGGAGCGGAGAAGCCGTGACGGCCGCGCCGTTTTCCTCCCCGCTCGGGGAGGGCTGGATCGGCGAGCGCGGCGGCGCGATTTGCGCGCTGCGCTTCGGCACTCCGCCGGACGGGATCGTTCTTTCCCGTTCCGCGCTGACCGACGCCGCCGGGCGGTGGCTTTTGTCGTACTTTTCCGGGTCGCGCGAGCCGTTTTCCCTTCCGCTTCTGCTCGAGGGGACACAGTTCCAGCGGGCTGTGTGGAACGCGCTTCTCGATATTCCGTACGGGGAGACGCGGACGTACGCCTGGCTCGCCGCGCGGGCGGGCAATCCGCGCGCCTGCCGCGCGGCGGGAGCGGCCTGCGGGAGAAACCCCGTCTGGATTGCCGTCCCGTGTCACAGAGCCGTCGGCGCGGACGGCTCGCTCACCGGCTATGCCGGCGGACTGGAGCGAAAGCGCGCGCTGCTCGATTTGGAAAGGAGATCCGCCTCATGCTGACCATCGGCTGCCATCTCTCCTCGTCGAAGGGCTTCCTCCACATGGGGAAGACGGCCCTCTCGATCGGGGCGAACACGTTTCAGTTCTTCACGCGCAATCCGCGCGGCAGCCGCGCGAAGGAGCTCGACCCCGCCGACGCCGCCGCGCTCCTCGGGCTGATGCGCGAGCACTCCTTCCCGACGGCGGTGGCGCACGCCCCGTACACGCTCAACGCCTGCTCCGCCGCCCCGGAGACGCGCGAATTCGCCGAGCAGACGATGGCCGACGACCTGGCGCGCCTCGAAGCTCTGCCCGGCGTCCTCTACAACTTCCACCCCGGCAGCCACGTCGGCCAGGGGACAGAGGAGGGAATCCGCCTTATCGCGGAGCAGCTCAACCGCATCCTGCGCCCCGGGCAGCACACGGTCGTCCTGCTCGAGACGATGGCAGGCAAGGGCTCAGAGATCGGGGGACGCTTTGAGGAGCTGCGCGAGATCATCGACCGCGTCCCCCTCTCCGACCGCCTCGGCGTCTGTCTCGACACCTGCCACGTCCACGACGCAGGCTACGACATCGTCCATGACCTCGACGGCGTCCTGCGCGAGTTCGACCGCGTGATTGGCCTTGACCGCCTGCGCGCCGTCCATCTCAACGACAGCAAGAACCCGCTCGGCAGCAGAAAGGATCGCCACGAGCGCATCGGCCAAGGGGAAATCGGCCTCGACGCCCTCGCGCGCGTCGTCCGCCACCCGCTGCTGCGCGGCCTTCCGTTCTGTCTGGAAACGCCGAACGAGCTGCCCGGCTACGCGGAGGAGATTGCGCTGCTGCGCTCCCTCGCGGAACAGGATATGTGAGAATCCCGGCGTTTTGCCGGGATTTTTTTGTCCGGAAAAGGGAAAGAGGGGCTTTATTCTTGAACGGCGGCAGCTTTTTTGCTATACTATATCCGTATTTTGCTTTTTCCCCTGCAAACTGACGGGGGAGATGCAGCGAATTTTCTGAGGAAAGGCAATGATTCCTATGGCAAAAGTGACGCTTCTGGCCTGCACCCCTGAGCCGGAGAAGCTGATCGCCGCGTCGGCGAAGCTGTGTTATTCGCCGTCCTCAATCGACACCATCCGCGACGGGCTGACGGAGGAGAAAACCTCCTCCTTTGTGCATATGCTGGCCGAGATTGGCCATGAAAGTCCGATCGAGCACGCGAGCTTTACCTTCGGCATCGAGGGGGTGTCCCGCTCGTTCCTCGCGCAGATCACGCGTCACCGCATCGCGTCGTACAGCGTCCAGAGTCAGCGTTATGTGGCGGAGAATGCCTTCGAGTACGTCGTCCCGCCCGAGATCGAGGCGATCCCGGAGGCGAAGGAGGAGTTTCTCTCCGCCATGCGCGAGGATCAGCGCCACTACGAGAGGCTGACCGCGCTGCTCGAGGCGAAGCACCGCGAGACGCTCCTGCGCGAAGGGAAATCGGAGAAGGAGGCCTCCCGCGCCGCCCAGAAGAAGGCGATCGAGGACGCTCGCTTCGTGCTTCCGAACGCGTGCGACACGAAGATGATCTGCACATTCAACGCGCGCAGCCTGCTCAATTTCTTCTCCCACCGCTGCTGCAGCCGCGCGCAGTGGGAGATCCGCGACGTCGCGTGTCAGATGCTCGCCCTCGTGAAGGAGGCCGCTCCCCACATCTTCGAGAAGGCCGGCCCGCCGTGCCTGCGCGGCGCGTGCCCGGAGGGGAAGATGTCCTGCGGGAAAATGAACGAGGTGCGCGAGCGCTTCGGAGTAAGGCCGTGAGAGGGCTGCTTCTGACCGTGGAGGGGCTCGACGGCAGCGGAAAGGGGACGCAGTCCCGGCTTCTGCTCGAGTCGCTGCGGGAAAAAGGCGTCCCGGCGCGGCTCGTCTCGTTTCCGGACTATGACCATCCGTCCTCCGCGCTCGTCAAAATGTATCTCGCGGGGGAGTTCGGCGGGAATCCGGGAGACGTCAACGCCTACGCCGCTTCGTCCTTCTTCGCCGTCGACCGCTACGCGAGCTACCGCAAATACTGGCGGGATGCGCTGCTCTCCGGCGAGTGCGTGATTGCCGACCGCTACACGACGTCGAACATGGTCTACCAGCTCAGCAAGCTTCCCCGCGCCGAGTGGGAGGGCTTTCTGTCCTGGGTGCGCGATTTTGAGTACGGAAAGCTCGGCCTCCCGGAGCCGGACGCCACCGTCTACCTCGATATGCCGATCGAGGTCTCCCAGAGCCTCCTCAGCGGGCGGTACGGGGGAGACGAGGCGAAAAAGGACATTCACGAGAGCAGCCGCGCCTATCTCGAGGCGTGCCGCGGGGCCGCGCTGTTTGCCGCCGGGGAGCTTTCCTGGCGCATGATCTCCTGCGCGTCGGGGAACAATCCTAAGACGGTGGAGGAGATCCGCGGCGAGGTCTTCGCCTCGCTCTCCGATCTGCTCTCCCGATACGAAACAGACAGGGACTGACCAAATCAAAGGAGGCTTGCGGCCTTTTCGCCGCACAGATTGTATGCTGGATTTTTATTACCCCAAATTGAAGGACAGGGAATGGGTGCAGCCCATTCTCACCGCCTCGGGCGGACTGGGAAGCGAGTGCGCGTTCGGCACGATGTACATCTGGCGCTGGACGTACGCCCGCCGGATCTGCCGCTATAAGGATTTTCTGCTCTCCGCCTTCGGCCAGGAGCTGCGCTCCTATGTGGTTCCCGAAGGCGTCGGAGACAAGCGGGAGGCGGTCGAGGTGATGATGGCGGACGCCCGCGAGCGCGGCGTGCCGTTCCGGATGTGGGGCGTCACGAAGGAGACGCTCGACGAGTACGAGAGCCTGTTCCCGGGCCGGTTCGATTATCTGCCGCTGCGCGACGACGCCGACTACCTCTACCGCTCGGAGTCGCTCATCACCCTCGCCGGGCGCAGGCTCCACGGAAAGCGGAACCATCTCGCGCAGTTCAACCGAACCTACGACTGGACGTACGAGGACGTAACCCGCGACAATTTCCGTGACTGCCTCGAGGTCGCCCACGAATGGTGCCGGAAGAACGGCGCCTGCGGCGAGGACGGCAGAAGCGAGGAGAACTGCGCCGTCGCCGCGTCGCTGCACAATTTTGAGGCGCTGCACATGAAGGGCGGCCTCATCCGCATCGAGGGCAAGCCCGTCGCGTTCTCCGTCGGCGAGGAGATCAATCCCCGCTGCTTTGTCGTTCACTTTGAAAAGGCGGTCGACGGCTACAACGGCCTCTATCCTGCCATCAACCGTGAATTTGCCGCGCGAGCTCTCTCGCAGTATGAGTGGATCAACCGCGAGGAGGACATGGGGATCGAGGGCCTGCGGAAGGCGAAGCTTTCCTATTACCCCGAGCTCCTGCTTGAAAAATATATGGCCGTCCCGAAGGGGGAAACGCTGTGATATCTCTCGCCTCCCCCGGCATGACGCGCGAGCTGCGCCGCCTGTGGCAGACGTGCTTTGAGGAGCCCGCGCGCCCCGTGAACCTGTTCCTGCGCACCGCTTTCCGCCCGGAAAACTGCGCCGTGCTGCTCGAGGGCGAAAGGCTCGCCGCGGCGGTGCACCTGCTGCCGTGCCGCGTTCTGCTGCCCGGCGGCGCAGAGGCGAAGGCGCACTACGTCTACGCCGCCGCCACCTTTCCCGAATTCCGCGGCCGCGGCTGCATGACGGCCCTGCTGGGGTTCGCCGCAGAGCTCGGCGCCGCGCGCGGCCAAGCGTATTCCGTCGTCCTGCCGGCGCACGAGGGGCTTGTCCCCTTGTACGAGAAGGCGGGCTATGCCCCGTTTTTCTCCGTCACGCAGGAGACGGCGGACGCGCGCCTTATCTCGGCGAACGCCTCGCCTCCCGCTCCCGGGCGGCGTCTCGCCTCGTTTTCGCAGCTCTGCGCGCGCCGCCGCGAGGTTCTTTCCGAGCGTCCCGGCAGCGTCCTCTGGGACGAGAACGCCTTTTTCTATGCGGCGGAGAGCGCCCGCGTCTACGGCGGAAAGCTGCTCGTCTGCGGCGAGGGGGAGACGCTCTCCTGGGCGCTGTGCGGGATGGCGGACGGATGCTGCGAGGTCGCCGAATGGATGGCGCATCCCGCGAAAAAAGCGGAGCTCCTCGGCCTGCTGCTGCGCGCGTGTCCCGCGCCGTCCTGCCGTTTCCGCCTCCCGGCTGGCGGAGAGCCGCTGTTTTCGGGAAGCGAGCGCTCCGAGCAGCCGTTCGGTATGCTGCGCGCCCTGGGGGAAAACGCGCTTCCCGCCGTCTTCCCGGAGAGGCCGCCGTATCTCGGCCTGTCTCTCGACTGAAAAAGGAGAGAAAACCATGGCGAAGGCAATTCTCATCTGCGGCAGGCTCTGCAGCGGCAAAAGCACCTATGCCCATGCGCTCCGCCGGTCGCGGCGCGGCGCGGTGCTCTCCATAGACGAGCTTCTTCTGCCGCTGTTCGGACAGAATCCAGGCGAGCGGTACGACGCCTGCGTCGAGATTACGCGCCGCATTCTTTTTCAAAAATCGCTCGAGCTCATCGAGTCCGGCGTCGACGCGATTCTCGACTGGGGCTTCTGGACGAAGGGTCTGCGCGAGGAGGCAAGGTCGTTCTACGCGGCGCGCGGCGTCCCCTGTGAATTCCATTACCTCGACGTCCCCGACGCCGAGTGGAAGCGCCGTCTCCGCGAACGAAACGCCGCGGTGAAGGCCGGCGGCTGCTCCGCGTATTTCGTCGACGCGAATTTATATCGAAAATTTGAAGGCCTGTTCGAGGCGCCCTCCCGAGAGGAGATCGACGTCTGGGTCGACGGGGGAGCGCTTCCCCCGCGGAGTCCTGCGGCAGGCAAATCACGATAGAAGAAACGGAGGACATTGGTATGATCTATGTATTTCTGGCAAACGGCTTTGAGGAAGTGGAGGCGCTGACGCCGGTCGACGTGCTGCGCCGCCTCGGCTGCGAGGTGAAGACGGTCGGCGTCGGCGGATCGGAAATCACCGGCTCGCACGGCGTCACGGTCAAGGCCGATCTGGAGGAAAAGGACGTCGAGACGGACGGCGTTGAGATGGTCGTCCTGCCCGGCGGTCTGCCCGGCACGCTGAATCTTGAGAAATCCCCGATCGTCCGCGCCGCGGTGGAGGCCGCCGCGAAGGACGGCGCGTGGGTCTGCGCGATCTGCGCCGCGCCCTCCGTGCTCGGCCACCTCGGCCTTCTCAAGGGACATAAAGCGACGTGCTATCCGAGCTTTGAGCAGGAGCTCACCGGCGCGGAGGTGACGGGCGCGCCCGTCGAGGTCAGCGGCAATTTCATCACGGGACGCGGAGCCGGCGCAGCGATGGCTTTCGCGCTCAAGCTCGGCGAGGCGCTGTGCGGGGAGGAGAAGGCTCGCAAGGTCGGAGCCGCCATGTGCGTTCCCGGGCTTTGATCGGGCCGCCCGGATGAGCCGCAGGGAAGAGTGACAGATGGTTACGAGAAATATCAAGGAGCTCAAGAATTCGCTGCGCCTGCGCAGCCGCGCGTTCCGCGAGCAGATGGAGCAGAGCAGGAAGGAGAGGGCGGACGCCTCTATCCTGCGCCGCCTGCTCTCGCTGCGCGAGTATGCGCAGGCAGACTGGATTTATACTTACGTCAGCAAGCCGATCGAGGTTGACACCGTAACCCTGATCCGGCGCGCGCTCGAGGCCGGCAAGCACGTCGCCGTGCCCCGCTGCGTGCCCGGTACGCGGGAGATGGAATTTTACGAGATCCGCGCGCTGGAGGAGCTCGAGCCGGGCTCGTTCGGCGTGCTCGAGCCGGTGCCGGGACGCTCCCGTCTTGTGGAGGAGGACACCGGCGGCCTCTGCGTCGTGCCGGGGCTCAGCTTCGACGAGGAGGGCTACCGGCTCGGGTACGGCAAGGGCTACTACGACCGCTTTCTGTCGCGCTTTCGCGGCGTCACGGTGGGAGCCTGCTACAGCGGCTGCGTGCGCCGCATTCTCCCGCACGGCTACTTTGACAGGCCGGTGGACATTCTGATCACGGAGCGCGGCATCCGCAACGTCAGCAATCGAGCGCCCCGCCGGGGCAACGGAGGAAAAGCAAGCCATGAACGAAAACAGAGAAAATCGTAACGCCCCGCCCCCGTCGGACGAGGAGCTCAGCCGCCGCCTGCGGGAAAAGCGGGTGAACAGCTTTTCACTGAACATTGCGGAGGACGACTTCGCAGCGCCGGAGGAGGCGGAGGAGTCCGCCTCCATCAGCAGCTACAGCGACCCGTCCGTCGCGAAGGCGCAGACGGCGCAGGCGACCCGCAGCGAAAAGCAGGCGAAGAAGCGCGCCGCGAAGGCGCACAAGGCGCGGAACAAGCAGAAGCGCAAGGCGAACCAGCGGTTTTTCCGCGTGGCCTGGCTTGTCATGGCCGTCCTGCTCTCGCTCGTCGCCGCGCGGTATGCCGTCGACGGCATCAACGATATGCTCGCCACGGGGCGCGAGGCCGTCAAGGTGACGGTCGACCTGCCCGTCGACCCGACGAACGAGGAGGTCGCCGAAATTCTCAAGGAGAAGGGCGTCATTCAGGAGAAATCCTTCTTCCAGCTGTACGCCCGGTTCACGAACTCGAGCGAGTACTACAGCAACGGCACCTTCGAGCTTGACACCTCGATGGACTATCAGGCGATCATCAACGCTTTGCAGCGCACCTCCAACCGTCTCGACACGGTGAAGGTCATGATCCCCGAGGGCACCAGCGTGATGCAGCTCGCCGCCCTGCTCGAGGAGAACGGCGTGTGCTCCGCGAACGATTTCCTCGAGGCGTGCAATACGACGGAGCTCGACGAGAGCTACGACGTCCTTTCCTACATCGAGGACAGGGGAGAGCGGTATTACCATCTTGAGGGCTATCTGTTCCCCGATACTTACGAATTCTATCAGAACGACGACGTGATGAACGTCCTGATGAAGCTCGTCAACAACTGCGGAAAGAAGCTCCTCACCGACGAGATGCAGGAGCAGTTCGAGGCGTCCTCCCTCACGGCGGACGAGGTGATCACGCTCGCCTCCATCATCCAGATGGAAGCGGCGAACACCGAGGATATGTACATGGTCTCCTCCGTCCTGCACAACCGTCTGGAGAACGGCTCGCTGTACGACATCTATACGCTTGACTGCGATTCTACGACCTACTATCCCTATTGGAAGAGGGACGAGATTCCTGAGAGCGAACGCGACTCCTTCGTGAGCTCCTACAATACCTACAACAACCGCGGTCTGCCGCCCGGGCCGATCTGCAATCCCGGTCTCGACGCTATCCAGGCCGCGCTGAACCCGGAGAGCACCAACTATTATTACTTCTGCCATGACGCGGACGGCAACGCCTACTACGCCTCGACCGCCGCCGAGCACGAGCAGAATCTGGTGGAGGCTGGTCTGCGCTGATGAAAAAGCCTGAGGTTCTGTCTCCCGCCGGAAATATGGAGTGCCTCAAAGCGGCGCTCCGCTTCGGCGCGGACGCCGTCTATCTCGCGGGAACCGAGTTCGGGATGCGCTCCGCCCCCGCGAACTTCACCATGGAGGAGCTCGCCTCTGCGTGCGCCCTCGCCCACGCGCAGGGCGCGCGGATTTATGTGACGTGCAACACGGTGCCGCGCTGCGGCGAGCTCGAGCGTCTTCCGGCGTTTCTTCACGACGCGCAGGAGGTCGGCGCGGACGCCTTCATCGTGACGGATCTCGGCGTCTTCGAGCTCGCGAAGCAGGCCGCCCCGCGGGTGGAGCTGCACGTCTCGACGCAGGCCGGCGTCGCCAACTGGGCTTCTGCCAACGTCTTTCACCGCATGGGCGCGTCGCGCGTCGTTTTGGCGCGGGAGCTTCCGCTCACGGAGATTGCCGGGCTGCGCGCTCACATCCCGGAGGAGCTTGAGGTGGAGGCGTTTGTCCACGGCGCGATGTGCATGAGCTTTTCCGGGCGCTGCCTGCTTTCCAATTACCTCACGGGCCGCGACGCGAACCGCGGCGACTGCGCCCAGCCGTGCCGCTGGAGGTATTCCCTCGTCGAGGAGAAGCGCCCCGGCCAGTACATGGAGGTTGAGACGGCGCACGAGGGCTCGTACATCCTCAATTCCCGCGATATGTGCATGATCCGCCATATCCCGGAGCTCGTGCGCGCCGGCGTGTCGAGCCTCAAGATTGAGGGACGAGCGAAGTCCGCGTATTACGTCGCCGTCATCACGAACGCTTACCGCCGCGCCGTCGACTGGTGCTTCGCGCATCCCGGCGAGGAGCTCCCCGCGTGGATCGCGGAGGAGACGGAGAAGATCAGCCACCGTCCGTACAGCACCGGCTTCTATTTCGGCACCGAGCCGGGGCAGGAGACGGTGAACGGCGGCTACGTCCGCGACTATGAGGTCGCCGCGGTCTGCGACGGCCGCGAGGGGGAATTCCTGCTCCTCACGCAGAAGAACCGCTTCTTCCGCGGCGAGACGGCGGACGTCCTCGAGCCGGGAAAGGAGCCGTACGCGCTCCCGCTCGGCGAGCTGTTTGACGCCGGCGGCGCGCCGATCGCGTCCGCGCCGCATCCCGCCATGCGAGTCCTGCTGCGCTCGGACGTTCCGGTCGCTCCCGGCGCCATCCTGCGCAGGCGGACGAATCCCGTCGCAACAGAATAATATTGCCGGGAAAGGGGCATACTTCCTCTATCCGGGCAAACGGGGAGGGATGCCCGCGCGTCCCTCCCTTTTTGTCCCTCGAAGGGGGAATGACGATGGAACGCAGGACTGCGGCCTTTTTCGGGGCCGTGATGCTCGGCCTCCTGATTTGTGCGCTGAGCGTCTATTCAATCGCGAGCGGCGGCTCTCTCGCCGAAGCGGCGCAGAAGCAGAGCGTCTACCGGCTCACGGTCGCGCAGACGCGCGGCACGGTGTACGACTGCAATCTGCTTTCTCTTACCTGCGAGACGGATCGCTGGGTTGCCGCCGTCGCGCCCGGTGTCCAGACGGCGGCGGATCTCAGCCGCGCTCTCGGAAACGACGGCGTCGCTTCCCTCGCCTCCCTCCTCGCGGACGGCAGGCCGTTCGCCCTCTCGCTGCCGTCGAACGTCTCGGGAGACGGGATTCTGACCTTTCAAATTCCCGACCGGTACGGCGGGGAAGCGCTCGCCCCGCACACAATCGGCTACCTCGACGGCTCGGGCCGGGGCGTCGCCGGGATCGAGAAGGCGTACGACGAATTCCTCTCCGAGCAGCGCGGCGAGATTTCCGTCACTTATCATGTGGACGCGCTCAACCGCGCTCTCGCGGGGGAGGGCTCCTCCGTCACGGATACCATCGCCCTCGGAAAGGCCGGCGTCGTTCTTACGCTCGACAAGCGCGTCCAGCGGATTGCGGAGGAGGCGGCAAAGGAACACCTGACGAAAGGCGCCGTCGTCATCGCGGAGGTCCCCGACTGCAAAATTCGCGCGATGGTCAGCCTTCCCGATTTCGATCAGGACGACGTTGCCGCCGTTCTCGAGGACGAGTCCTCGCCGCTCATGAACCGCTGCCTCGCCGCGTACAGCGTCGGCTCCGTGTTCAAGCTTGTCTCCGCCGCGGCGGCGCTCGAGGCCGGTCTTCCGCCCGACACCTCCTTCACCTGCACCGGCAGCGTCGAGGTCTCCGGGGACGCCTTCCGCTGCTATGACAGCGAGGCGCACGGCGCGGAGGATATGCGCATGGCGATTGCGAATTCCTGCAACACCTACTTCATTTCGCTGATGCAGCAGGTGGATCCGTCGCTCTTTCTTGACATGGCGCGCCGCTTCGGCTTCGGCAGCGCCGTAACGCTCGCTCCCGGCTACACCTCGAGCGCCGGCGTTCTGCCCTCGGAGAGCTCGCTTGCTGTTCCGAAGGCGCTCGCGAACTTCTCGTTCGGCCAGGGCGAGCTCACGGCCACGCCGCTGCAGATCGCCGCGATGGTCAACGCCGTCGTCTCCGGCGGGGAGTACGCCGCGCCATCTCTCGTCGAGCGCACGGTCGACGCGAACCTCTCGACGCTCTCTGAGGCCAGACCGTCGGAGCCGGTGCGGATTCTGAGCGCGTACAACGCCGCCCTGCTCAAAAACTTCATGCTCGCCTCCGTGACGGAGGGGACGAGCCAGAAATACGCGCCGGAGCACGGCGGAGCCGGGGCGAAAACAGCCACGGCGCAGACGGGCCGGTACGGCGAGGACGGCGTCGAGGAGGTCTACTCCTGGTTCGCGGGCTTTTTCCCGTATGACGAGCCGAAATACGTCGCCGTCGTCTTTTCCGAGACGGGCTCCGGCGGCGGCCCGGCCTGCGGCCCTGTCTTTCAGGAGCTCGCCGACGCCCTCTGGGACGCCGGGCTCTGCGGCTGAAAGCGAAAATGCCCGAACAGGGCGGCGCTTTCTGGGAAAGTCTGTCGCTTTTTGCGGTTGACAACCGCAAAAAATCCCGCTATAATGGCATTTGTTGATAGGAGCCCGGTTTCGCGAGCAGGCGGCCTGGCTTCCGGCGAAGAAGGGAAACGCACCGTGCGAGGCGGTCAGAGAGGCTCTTGTCCCCTGTGGGACGCTGCGAGAGGGCTGCGCTCAGCGTGCGGAGGCGGCCGTCCCGGAGCCCTGTGCGAGGAGCACGGCGTTTTCCGCGTTAAGGAGCAAGAGAGGCGTCCTCGGGCGCAATTTGGGTGGTACCACGGGTTTCCCCGTCCCATGGAGGGAGGGGGAGACCCTTTTCTTTTGCGGATCGGGGCCAAAACGAATGACAGGATAAGGAGACGGGTTAACAATGCAGTGGACAGGATTAAACGAGCTGAGAGAAAAGTATCTTTCGTTCTTTGAGAGCAAGGGGCATCTGCGCCTGCCGAGCTTCTCGCTCATCCCGAAGGACGACAACAGCCTTCTGCTCATCAACTCCGGCATGGCGCCGATGAAGAAGTATTTTACCGGCGAGGTTACCCCGCCGCGCAAGCGCGTGACGACCTGCCAGAAGTGCATCCGCACCGGCGACATTGAGAACGTCGGCAAGACGGCGCGCCACGGCACCTACTTTGAGATGCTCGGCAACTTCTCCTTCGGCGACTACTTCAAGCACGAGGCCACGGCCTGGGCGTGGGAGTTCTGCACGAAGGTGCTCGAGCTGCCGATCGACAAGCTCTGGGTCACCATCTATCAGGACGACGACGAGGCGTTCGACATCTGGACGAAGGAGGTCGGCGTCGCGCCCGACCGCATCGTCCGCATGGGCAAGGAGGACAACTTCTGGGAGCACGGCTCCGGCCCCTGCGGCCCCTGCTCCGAGATCTACTTCGACCGCGGC
>CALWIH010000076.1 GCA_944380675.1 uncultured Clostridia bacterium
GGCCGCCTTGGGCTTACTTACTCAATCAGCGACTTTCCGTCCATCTCCGCCGGCTGCTCGAGGCCGAGAATCTGCAGCATCGTCGGCGCAATATCCGCCAGACGGCCGCCCTCTCTCAGCTTGCCCTCATACCCGACCATGCAGAACGGAACCGGGTTCGTCGTATGCGCCGTGAACGGGGAGCCGTCCTCGTCGACCATCTTGTCCGCGTTGCCGTGGTCCGCCGTGATCAGCATCACGCCGCCCTTCTTCGCGACGGCCTCCGCAACGCGGCCGACGCACGCGTCCACCGCCTGTACCGCCTGTACCGCGGCGTCAAACACGCCCGTGTGGCCGACCATGTCGCAGTTCGCGTAGTTCAGGATGATCACGTCGTACAGATCCGAGCCGATCGCCTCGACCAGCTTGTCCGTGACCTCAATCGCGCTCATCTCCGGCTGCATATCGTACGTCGCAACCTTCGGGCTCTTGACGAGGATGCGGTCCTCGCCCTCATACTGCTTCTCGACGCCGCCGTTGAAGAAGAACGTCACATGGGCGTACTTCTCCGTCTCCGCGATGCGCAGCTGCTTGAGGCCCTTCTCGGAAATGTACTCGCCGAAGGTGTTCGCCAGCGACTGCGGCTTGAACGCGACCTGCACGTTCGGCATCGTCGCGTCGTACTGCGTCATGCAGATGTACGTCAGCGGGAAGAAGCCGTTTCTCCGCTCGAAGCCCTTGAAGTCCGGGTCGACGAACGTGCGCGTGATCTCTCTCGCGCGGTCGGGGCGGAAGTTGAAGAAGATAACGGAGTCATTCGCCTGAATCTTGCCGCTCCTCGAGCACACAACCGGCACGACAAACTCGTCGGTCACTTCCTGCGCGTAGGAATCCGCGACGGCCTGCACCGGGTCGCCGCCCTGCACGCCCTCGCCGTACACCATCGCGGCGTACGCCTTCTCGACGCGCTCCCAGCGGTTGTCACGGTCCATCGCGTAGTAGCGGCCCATCACGGTCGCAATCTCGCCGACGCCGATCTCGCCGAGCTTCTCGCAGCACGCGGCGACATAGTCCTTGCCGGAGGCCGGGGGCACGTCGCGGCCGTCGAGCAGCGCGTGAATGTAAACCTTCTTGAGGCCGCTGCGCTTCGCCAGCTCCACGAGCGCGTACAGGTGCGTGTTGTGGCTGTGCACGCCGCCGTCGGAGAGCAGGCCGATCAGGTGCAGCGAGGAGTCGTTCTTCTTCGCGTTCTCAATCGCCGCGAGGAAGGCCTCGTTCTCAAAGAACGGCCCGTCCTGAATCGCCTTCGTGATGCGCGTCAGCTCCTGGTACACGATGCGGCCCGCGCCGATGTTCGTGTGGCCGACCTCGCTGTTGCCCATCTGCCCGTCCGGCAGGCCGACGTCCATGCCGGACGCGCCGATCTGCGTCAGCGGGTTCTCGGAAAACAGACGGTCAAGGTTCGGCTTCTTCGCCGCCGCAATCGCGTTGCCCTCCGCGGGCGCGTTGCCGAAGCCGTCCAGAATAGCCAAAAGAAGCGGTTTTTTCGCCATGGTGATCAAGTCCTCCTTTTGATAGAGAAAGGGAGC
Organism: uncultured Clostridia bacterium; assembly: GCA_944380675.1. Taxonomy (GTDB): domain Bacteria; phylum Bacillota; class Clostridia; order Oscillospirales; family Acutalibacteraceae; genus Caccousia. Next base: position 1,569 of record CALWIH010000076.1, read on the forward strand.
GCCCGTCCAACGCAGGACCCGACGCCCCCTTCGTGAAATTCGTTCCGATTCCTGAGGGCCGCCCCGGCTCAGCGGGAGGCCGCCTTCACAATCGCGGCAAAGTCCGCGGGCTTCAGGGAAGCGCCGCCGATCAGGCCGCCGTCGACGTCGGGCTGGTCAAGCAGCTCCTCGGCGTTCTTCGCGTTCATCGAGCCGCCGTACTGGATCGTCAGCGCGTCGGCGTCCGCCTGGCTGTACAGGCCCGCAACCGTCGCGCGGATCAGCGCGCAGACCTCGTTCGCCTGCTCGGCCGTCGCCGTCTTGCCGGTGCCGATGGCCCACACGGGCTCGTACGCGATGATGACTCTCTTGAGCTCCTCGGCGGAGACGCCCTGCAGGTCAATCTTCGTCTGCATGGCGACAACCTCGCCCGTCACGCCCTGCTCGCGCTGCTCGAGGTACTCGCCGACGCACAGGATGACCGTCAGGCCGTTGGCCAGAGCCGCCTTCACGCGCTTGTTGACGGTTACATCCGTCTCGCCGAAATAGGTGCGGCGCTCGCTGTGGCCGATGATGACGTACGGAACCTCCATCGCGGCGAGCATCGGGGCGGAAATCTCGCCCGTGTACGCGCCGGAAGCCTCCCAATGGCAGTTCTCCGCGCCGATCTTCACGTTGCTGCCGGCCGTCGTCTCAAGCGCGACGGACAGGTCGACGAAGGGCACGCAGGCGACGACGTCGCAGTCCGCGTCCTTCACGAGGGGCAGGATGCCCTCGAGCAGCTCCTTCGCCTCAGCGGGGGTCTTGTTCATCTTCCAGTTGCCGGCGATGACGGCCTTTCTCAGTGCCTTATTCATAGGAATATGCAGCTCCTTTTCTGGTTTCAAAAGCAAAAGAGGGACGGGGCGCGAGCCCCGCCCCCCTCGGTCAGCAAAAAGCAGGCTTATTTGAGCAAATACTCTTATTTGTCGTTCAGGCAGGCAATGCCGGGCAGGATCTTGCCCTCGAGGAACTCAAGGGAAGCGCCGCCGCCGGTGGAGATGTGGGTCATCTTCTCGGCAAAGCCAAGCTTCTCGACAGCCGCGGCGGAGTCGCCGCCGCCGATGATGGAGATCGCGCCGCTCTCCGCGACAGCCTTCGCCACGGCGATCGTGCCGGCGGCAAAGTTGTCCCACTCGGAGACGCCCATCGGGCCGTTCCACACGACGGTGCCCGCGCCCTTCACGGCGTCGGCAAACATCGCGGAGGTCTTCGGGCCGATGTCGAGGCCCATCCAGCCGTCCGGAATCTTGTCGGAATCGACAACCTTGTGCTCGGTGTCGGGCTTGTACTCGGTGCCGACCATGTTGTCAACCGGGATCAGGAACTTGACGCCCTTCTCCTTCGCCTTCGCCATCATGTCCTTCGCCTGCTCCACCTTGTCGGCCTCGCAGATGGAGGTGCCGATGGAGTAGCCGAGCGCGTTCATGAAGGTGTAGGCCATGCCGCCGCCGATGATCAGGGTGTCAACCTTCTCGAGCAGGTTCGTGATGACGCCGATCTTGTCGGAGACCTTCGCGCCGCCGAGAATCGCGACGAACGGGCGCTTCGGCTCGGTGAGCGCGCCGCCCATGATGGTGATTTCCTTCTGGATCAGGTAGCCGCAGACAGCCGGGAGATAATCGGCAACGCCGGCGGTGGAGGCATGAGCGCGGTGCGCCGTGCCGAACGCGTCGTTGACGTAAATCTCAGCCAGAGAAGCAAGCTCCTTCGCGAAAGCGGGATCGTTCTTCTCTTCTTCCTTGTGGAAGCGGACGTTCTCGATCAGCTCGACCTCGCCGTCCTGCAGGGAAGCGGCGATGCTCTTCGCGCTCTCGCCCACGACGTCCTTCGCCATCTTGACCTCCTGGCCGAGCGCCTGGGAGAGGTACTTCGCGACGGGAGCCAGGGAGTACTTCATGTTGAACTCGCCCTTCGGACGGCCCAGATGCGAGCAGAGGATCACTCTCGCCTTGTGGTCGACCAGGTACTTAATGGTTTTCAGGGCCTCGTCGATGCGCTTCGGGTCGGCAATGTTGCCCTCGGCGTCAAACGGGACGTTGAAGTCGCAGCGAACCAGCACTCTCTTGCCGGCTACGTCGATATCCTCAACGGTTTTCTTGTTGAGATAGTTCATGGTAAGCACTCCTTTATTTTTGAAATATTGGGGCTGTAAGACGCATTTTTACGTTTCTTATTATACAATGCGCCGCCGCGGTTTTCAAGGGATTTGAGCAGAATTCTGCACGGCGAAGCTGGGCTGGTGAATATTTTGTCAAATTGCTCAAAAAGCACGCGGAATCGTTTCCGGTTTGGCGGGAGAATGGCCGGATTTTTGCCCCTTTCCCCGAATGGACGCGCAATTTCCCCCCGCTTCGCGCGAGACGCTTGTCCCGCGGCCCGCGGTGTGCTATGCTGAGAAGAGAAACGAGGTGTTTTCCGTGGAACAGAGCAGCTTTTTTGACAGAACCGCCGTCGATCCGCTCGCGAGCCGGATGCGCCCGCGCACCCTCTCGGAGTTCGCCGGGCAGAGCCATCTGCTCGGCGAGGGAAAGGTGCTGCGCGCCCTCATCGACGGCGACCGCGTCTCCTCCATGATCTTCTGGGGGCCGCCCGGCGTCGGCAAGACGACGCTCGCCCGCATCATCGCGAACCGGACGAAGTCGTCCTTCGTCGACTTCTCCGCCGTCACCAGCGGCATCAAGGAGATCCGCGAGGTCATGCAGCAGGCCGAGCAGAACCGCCGCTTCGGCGAGCGCACCATCGTCTTTGTCGACGAGATCCACCGCTTCAACAAGGCGCAGCAGGACGCGTTTTTACCATTTGTAGAAAAAGGAAGCATTATACTGATTGGAGCGACGACGGAAAACCCGTCGTTCGAGGTCAACTCGGCTCTCCTGTCGCGGTGCAAGGTGTTCGTGCTCAACGCGCTGACGGCGGAGGAGATCGAGGGGCTGCTCCGCCGCGCGCTGACGGACGCGCGCGGCTTCGGCGGGCAGGATATCCGCCTCGCGGACGGGGTGACGGAGCTCATCGCCCGGTTCGCGAACGGCGACGCGCGCACGGCGCTGAACACGCTGGAGATGGCGGTGCTCAACGGCCGCCGCGAGGGGCAGACGGTCGAGGTGAGCCGCGAGCTCGTCGAGCAGTGCACGTCGAAGAAGTCCCTCCTCTACGACAAGAACGGCGAGGAGCACTACAACCTGATCTCCGCCCTGCACAAGTCGATGCGCAACAGCGACCCGGACGCCGCCGTCTACTGGCTCGCGCGGATGCTCGAGGCGGGCGAGGATCCGCTGTATGTGGCGAGGCGGCTGATCCGCTTCGCGAGCGAGGACATCGGCCTCGCGGACAGCCGCGCGCTCGAGCTCACCGTCGCGGCGTACCAGGCGTGCCATTTTCTCGGGATGCCGGAGTGCAATGTGCACCTCGCGCACGCCGTCATCTATCTCTCGCTCTCCCCGCGATCGAACGCCGTCTACAAGGCGTATGAGCGGGCGAAAAAGGACGCGCTTTCCATGCTCGACGAGCCGGTGCCGCTCGTCATCCGCAACGGCGTGACGGGCCTGATGCGCGAGCTCGGCTACGGCGACGGCTACCAGTACGCCCACGAGACCGAGGACAAGGTCGCCGGCATGGAATGCCTGCCGGAGTCGCTGCGCGGGAAGCGCTACTACGAGCCGACGGAGAGCGGCAGCGAAGCGCGCGCAAAGCGCCGCCTCGAGGAGGTCACGGCGATCCGCGCCCGGCTGCGCGGCGAACAGGGCGGCCGGTGACGCGCCTCACGCCTCCCCGGAGAGGCCGAAGTCCGTTTTCCGCAGAATGCTCACGCCGTAGAGCTGGAAGCTGTTGAGCAGAGCGAGCGCCGTCTCCTGCTCCTCATACGGCAGGCGGAACAGCTCGCCGATCCGCCCGAGCCGGTAGAGCAGCGTGTTCCGGTGGACGCACAGGATGCGCGCCGTCGACTCCTTGTTGTGCAGCGTGAGGCTGTAAACCTGCAGCGTGCGGAAATATTCCGTCTGGTTCGCCTCGTCGTACGCGAGGAGGCGGCGCAGCGCGGGGTGCAGGAACATCTCCACGTCCGCGTTGGCGCGCACCGTCTCAAAGACGGCGGCGGGATAGACGGCGGCAAAGAACTCGCACGGCGTTTTGGCGAGGAGTGCGGCGGCGTATGCCTGCTCGAAGCGCCCGCCGATCTCCGCCAGCTCGGTGAACGGAAGGGAGACGCCGCTCGGGCTGAGCGGCGGGGAAAGCGCCTCCGCGGCGCGCCGGAAGACGGCCGTCTCCCGCTCGGTGTACGACTCCCCCGGCAGCAGCCCGTACAGGGTGACGATGCAGCCGCGGTGGATGGCGCTCACGGCGGCGCGCCGATCCGCGGCAAGCTTCGGGACGGCCATCGCCGCGAAGGCGCGCTGCGACGCCGAGCTCCCGATCGGCGTCGCCACAAGCGCGTACGCCCCCGGCACGTTCGCCGCAAGGCTCCGGTACGCGAGCGACCGCACGCCGGCGGCGGCGCTCTTGTCGAGCAGGTCGCGCAGACACGCCGAGAGCGACATTCCCTCGCGGCGGCGGCGCGGCGTCATCAGCATCCGCACGGCGTCGAGAAACACCTGCGTGGCCGCGAGATCGTCCGGGCGCAGCGGGCAGTCGAAGAAGAAAATGCCGATGTGGCCGTAAATGCGCTCCTCCGTATACACCTCGCCGAAGATGCGCGGACAGTCCGCGGCGATCCCCTCCGCCGTGTAGAAGGGCTTGTAAAACAGCTCGTCCTGATTCAGATACGCCTGCTGATACGCGCGGATCACCTCGAGCGGCACGGTGCCGTGCTCGAACACCGTATCCCAGATCGGCTGGCCGAGCGGCTGCCGCGGATACTGGCAGATCAGGCGGTAATTCTCGTCCATCAGCAGCACGGGCAGGCCGAAGTATTCCCACGCGGCCTCCACGACGCGGTCGACGCTGTCCGTCCCTGCCGCCTCGAAGAAGATTCGGTACGCCTCCGACAAGGGGGCGTTATTTTTTCGTTCAAAGTGCTCTGTCATTTTGCACAAGTCCCTCCCCTCGATTTGAGAACTCCCACATAGGCCGGACGCGGGAAGTGTGTTATACTGAATTTGTATGAAAAACCGGATAAACAGATGATATTATTATATCAAATCACCATCCGTTTGCAAGACTTCGAGAGAAATTGACAGAAAGGGCGTGAGAAGCAAAAACGCAGCCGCACGGCGCCGCCCGCCGGTTTCCGTCTCTCTTGTGCGTTTCACACTATGAAGCCGAAAGGCGGAGCGCCGCCCCACAGCCACAAGACAACGAAAAGGAGAAATGCAGCGATGAACGGTTTGTTTGACAAGACCCAGCTCGGCTCGATGAAGCTCAAGAACAGAATTTTCATGTCCCCGATGGGCACCACCGGCGAGGCCGACGGCTCCTACTGCAACGAGGGCATCGACTACTTCATGGAGCGCGCCAAGGGCGGCGCGGGCCTCATCATCACGGGCGCGAACGTCGTCTCCACGAAATATGAGGCGCGTCCCTGCACGGAGCTTTCCAACTTCCACCATGTGGAGCGCCTGAATATGCTCATCGAGCGCTGCCACAACTACGGCGCGAAGGTCTGCGTCCAGCTCTCTCCCGGCCTCGGCCGCCAGCAGTTCACCGATCCCTTCACCCCGCCGTATTCCGCGGGCTCCGTGGGCGCGTTCTGGTACAAGGATCTGATCTGCAAGCCCTTCTCCGTGGAGGACATTCACTACCTCGTGGAGAAGGTCGGCTACTCCGCCAGCCTCGCGATCAACGCGGGCGCGGACGCCGTGGAGCTGCACGCGTACGGCGGCTACCTGCTCGACCAGTTCCAGTCGAAGCAGTGGAACAACCGCACCGACGAGTACGGCGGCAGCCTTGAGAACCGGATGCGCTTCACGCTCGAGTGCATCGAGGCCATCAAGAAGAACGTCCCGAAGAACTTCCCGATCCTCGTCAAGTTCACCCCCGTGCAGCGCGTGGAGGGCTTCCGCACGCTCGACGAGGGCATTGAGATGGCGAAGATCCTCGAGAAATCCGGCATCACCGCCCTGCACGTCGACACCGGCTGCTATGAGCAGTGGTACCAGGCCATCACGACGATCTATTCCAAGCCCGGCCACAAGCTGGACGTACAGCGCGCGATCAAGGACGTCGTCAGCATTCCGGTGCTCGGCGACGGCAAGCTCTTCGATCCCGAGCTCGCGAAGAAGGTCGTCGAGGAGAGCACGCTCGACTACGTCGGCCTCGGCCACGAGATGCTCGCCGATCCGTACTGGCCGACGAAGGTCAGAGAGGGCCGCTATGACGACATTCGTCCCTGCGTGGGCTGCAACGAGTGCCTGCTCTCCGGCTTCTCCGGGAAGCACTACTACTGCGCCGTCAACCCGACGTGCTACGCGGAGCGCGACTACGCCCTGCCGAAGCCGGACGGCTCGAAGAAATCCATCCTCGTCATCGGCGGCGGCCCCGGCGGTATGTCCGCGGCCATCACGGCGCGCCAGCGCGGCTGGGACGTCGAGCTGTGGGAGAAGACCGATCGCCTGGGCGGCACGCTCTGGGCGGCGGGCGGCCCCGACTTCAAGGCCGACATCATCAAGCTCATCAACTACATGAAGACGCAGTGCGAGAAGCTCGGCGTCAAGATCTGTTACAACAAGGAAGCCACGGCGGAGAACGTGGTCGGCGGCAATTACGACAAGGTCGTTCTGGCCGCGGGCGCGTCCCCTGCCATTCCGCCGATTCCGGGCATTGAGAACGCCGTCGTCGTCTCCGAGTACCTGACGCATCAGGCCGCGGCGGGCAAGAAGGTCGTCATCATCGGCGGCGGACTGGCCGGCACCGAGGCGGCGTGCGACATCGCCCCGAACGCGGACGAGGTCACCATCATTGAAATGCTGCCCGACATTCTCTACGCGGCGGCGCACTGCCTGAACAACGACCAGCACCTGCGCAATATGGTCGCCGAGAGAGGCGTCAAGGTCGCGGCGGGCGCGAAGGTCACGAAGATCACGCCCGACTCCGTCACCTACGAGAAGGACGGCGAGACGATCACCCTCTCCTGCGACACCGTGTTCAACGCGGCGGGCTTCCGCGCGAACAACCAGCTCGAGGAACTCCTCGAGGCCAACTACAAGGACGTCACCGTCATCGGCGACGCGATTGGTCCGCGCAAGATTCTCACCGCCGTCCACGAGGGCTACCACGCCATCCGCGTGATGGAATAAAGAAAGGAGAGCGCTGCATGACCGATCTCGAAAAGCTTCTCGCCATCGAGGAAATCCGCCAGCTGCGCCCGAAATACTTTCGGGTAATCGACGCGAAGCAGTTTGACGAGCTCGAGGAGATCTTTACGCCGGACGCCGTGTTTGATTCCCGCGAGGCGGTGGCCGACCCGATTAAGGGGCAGTACCCCGGCTTCCCCGTTTCCCCCGTCTCGGTGGGGCGCGAGGCCGTGGTGCAGGGAATCATCGCCGGAATGCCCGAGGCGCTGCAGAGCTGCCACATGGGCCACACGGGCGAGATTGAGATTCTCTCCGACACGACGGCGAAGGGCGTCATTCCGTTTTCCGACCGCCTGATCATCCCCGGCGTGCTCGCCACGGCGGGCTACGGCTACTACTTTGACGAGTACGAGAAGATCGACGGCAAATGGCGCATCAAAAGCGCCGTGCTCAAGCGCAAGCGCGTCATCTTCGAGGACGATCTCGGCAACGGCGTCGCCCTGTAAGCTTCATCCGATATGCACCGGCGCCGGAGGCGAAAGCCTCCGGCGCTTCCTTTTTGTCTCCGGGCGCAAAAAAGCCGCCGTCCCTCGCGGAACGGCGGCTTTTCGGGCTTTTTTGAAAAATGTGGGGGTTAAATTACTTAACCTCGACCTCAGCGCCAGCCTCGGTGAGCTTCGCCTTCATGGCCTCGGCGTCGTCCTTGGAGACAGCCTCCTTGACAGCCTTCGGAGCCTCGTCAACGACAGCCTTGGCTTCCTTCAGGCCCAGGCCGGTCAGCTCGCGGACAACCTTGATGACCTGGATCTTGTTGGCGCCGGCGGACTTCAGGATAACGTCGAACTCGGTCTTCTCCTCAGCGGCCGGAGCGGCAGCGGCAGCCGGAGCGGCAGCGACAGCAACCGGAGCGGCGGCGGAAACGCCGAACTCTTCCTCGAGAGCCTTGACGAGCTCGGAGAGCTCGAGAACGGTCAGGGACTTAACGTCTTCGATCAGCTTAACAACCTTATCAGACATGGTGGAATACCTCCGTTATTTTGATTTTTAATAAAATACAGGTAACTGCTGGGGGCAGGTAAGCGCGGGCGATTACGCCTCGGCACCCTGCTTCTCGGCGATGGCGTTGAGCGCCACAACCAGGCCCTTGATGGTGCCGTTGAGGACGGTGACAAAGCCGGTAATCGGGGCGTTCAGGCCGCCGAGAGCCTTGGCAACCAGAACCTCCTTCGGGGGCAGGTTGGCAAGCTCCTTGACGCCTGCGGCGTCGAGGACGTTGCCGTCGACAAAGCCGGCCTTGAGCTCGAAGGTCTTGCTCTTCTCCGCGTACTCGGAGAGGATCTTCGCGCTGACCACATAGTCGTCCTTGTTATAAGCGATAGCGGTGGTACCCTCGAGCACGTCGTCGAGACCGGTGATGCCGGCGTCGGCGAGAGCGCGCTTGAGCATGGTGTTCTTCACGACCTTGTAGGTGCTTCCGGCCTCGCGGAGCTGCTTACGCAGCTTCGTGTCGTCGGCGACGTTGATGCCCTTGTAGTTGACAATCACGCCCGTGCAGGACTCCTTCAGAGCTGCGGAGAGCTCGGCCACCTGCTGCTTCTTCTGTTCCAGAATTTTCTCGCTGGGCAATTCATTTCACCTCCACATCAGAAATCAAAACGCATCAAAAAAGCCCTTCCCACATACCGCGGGAAGGGCGTGATGAATCCACAATCAATCGGGGAAATTCTTCATCGCTCTATCCTCGGCAGGCTGGGAAAACCCATTTACGCGTGACGCGCCTGCTGTCTACGAATAAACAGCTTAATTATTTTATCACAGGCACATCAGCCTGTCAAGAGGTGCGGAGAAGAAAATCAGCCGCCGACCTTGCTGGGGTTGATGCGCACGCCGGGGCCCATGGTGGAGGCGACGACGCAGGAGCGGACATACTGGCCCTTGCTCGCGGCAGGCTTGGCCTTGATGATAGCGCCGAGGAGAGCGTCGAAGTTCTCCTGGAGCTTCTCGGTGCCGAAGGAAACCTTGCCGATGACGCAGTGGATGATGTTGGTCTTGTCGAGACGGTACTCGATCTTACCGGCCTTCGCGTCGGCGATGGCCTTGCCGATCTCGCGGGTCACGGTGCCGGCCTTCGGGTTCGGCATCAGGCCGCGGGGGCCGAGGATCTTACCGAGACGGCCAACCAGGCCCATCATGTCCGGGGTGGTGATGAGGACGTCGAAGTCCATCCAGTTTTCGCTCTGGATCTTCTGGATCATGTCCTCCGCGCCGACATACTCGGCGCCTGCGGCCTCGGCGTCCTTCGCGGCGTCGCCCTTGCAGATCGCGAGGACGCGCACCGTCTTGCCGGTGCCGTGGGGGAGAACGATGGCGCCGCGGACCTGCTGGTCGGCGTGACGGCTGTCAACGCCCAGCTTGACGTGAACCTCGACGGTCTCGTCGAACTTGGCGGTGCCGGTCTTGACGCACAGGTCGAGAGCCTCGTTGACGTCATACAGCTTGCTGCGGTCGACGAGCTTCGCTGCGTCGACATATTTCTTACCGTGTTTCATTGGTTTTCCTCCCTATAAGTGGTAAATCGGATTTGGTGTTCCTCCCACCCGGGTGATCAATCTACGACTTCGATGCCCATGCTGCGCGCCGTGCCGGCGATCATGCTCATCGCGGACTCGACAGTCGCGGCGTTGAGGTCAGGCATCTTCTGTTCGGCAATTTTCTTGACCTGCTCACGGGTAATCTTTGCAACCTTGGTCTTGTTCGGAGTGCCGGAGCCGCTCTCGATGCCGCACGCCTTCTTGATGAGGACGGCAGCCGGAGGGGTCTTCGTGACGAACGTGAACGAACGGTCCGCGTAGACGGTGATGACTACGGGGATGATCAGTCCAACGTCGTTCTTGGTGCGCTCGTTGAATTCCTTCGTGAACGCCATGATGTTGACGCCGTGCTGGCCGAGTGCCGGTCCAACAGGGGGCGCCGGGGTAGCTTTTCCTGCAGGTATCTGAAGCTTAATGAAGCCCGTTACCTTCTGAGCCATTTTTTGCACCTCCAAAATTTGTGGTAGCTGGCGGAGCGGAGCGGAAAAAATTGCGCCGTTCCTCCCACAAGGGGAGTCATGCCCCCCTCACCTAATACAGCGGATGTTCCGCAATATTATGCCGGTAAAAGAATCAGTCCACCGCTTCGGCCTGATCGAGCTCGAGTTCGACGGGGGTTTCCCTGCCGAACATGGACACGGTCACGCGCACGCGGTTCTTTTCGGAGTCGATCTCCGTAACGGTTCCGACGAAGCCCTCCAGAGGGCCGCCGGTGATGTGGACGCTGTCTCCCACGCCGTAGGAAACCTCCACCTGTCTGGTTTCCACGCCGAGCTTCGCGACCTCCTCGTCGGTCAGCGGGATCGGCTTGGAGGACGGGCCGACAAAGCCTGTGCAGCCGCGGATGTTCCGCACCACATACCAGGACTCGTCGGTCAGGATCATTTTCACCAGGACGTAACCGGGGAAAATTTTCCGCTCCACCTCGCGCTTCTTGTTGTCCTTGATCTCGGTGACGGTTTCGGTCGGCACGCGGATCTCGGAAATCAAGTCGTGCAGGTTGCGGTTTTCGACGGTTTTCTCGAGGTTGGAAGCGACCTTGTTCTCATACCCCGAATATGTGTGGACGACATACCACTTTGCTTCCTCAGGCATTTTCACCCCTCCGCTCTATCCTGCGCACGGGTCAGACGTTCATGACCAGGCCGAGCAGGGCAAGGAAGATGGTATCCAGACCGGAAATGAAAATTCCGCTCAGCACAATCGCGACGAGCACGACGCCGGTGTTCTTGAACACGGACTTCGGAGTCGGCCAGACGATCTTCTTGATCTCGCTCTTGACGTCACGGAAGAATTTTCCGGCGTTCTTGACCGCGGAGGAGAACTTTCCGCCCTTTGCGTCCTTCTTGGGGGACGCGGCCTTCTTCTCCTTCTCCTGAACGGCCTTCTTCTCAGTGTCAGCCATTGCTGTTCCTCCCGTCCGGATTACTTCGTCTCTCTGTGAAGCGTGTGCTTTCTGCAGAAACGGCAGTACTTGTTCATCTCAAGACGGTCCGGATCGTTCTTCTTGTTTTTCTTCGTGTTGTAGTTGCGCTGTTTGCACTCTGTGCAGGCCATTACGACTTTCACTCTCATGTGACGGCACCTCCCGTTGTACGGAAAAATTTTCGGGAAACCTGCGGTCTCCCGGGCTCCGTTTCGGAGCCTTCGGCCTCCCTCGAAATGGGCGCAAAAAAAAGAACCCCCAAATGAGGTAATATCATCATAGCATATCCCGCGCCGCCCTGTCAAGCGGTTTTCCCCCGTCGTTTTGCCGGAATCGCCCCCCGATTTCCATCCAAAAACAATAAACCATCATAAAGCCGCCCGCCATCTTTCCATATTCGCGCGCCGCCCCCGAAAATATATGGATTCGCGCGG
>CALWIH010000077.1 GCA_944380675.1 uncultured Clostridia bacterium
AACGCACAATGCCTTGCGGCACACCACATTTCCAATGTGGCTCCTTACCATTAGAATACCTCTCCGTATCCAACAGCATTCATCTGTTACCCGGTCTTCCCGAGTGCTTTATTACTATATCAAAAGTCTTCGGAAAAATCAACCCCTTTTTTGAAAAAAATCTTCTTTCTTTTTTCTCCCGCTTCACTTCCGTGTAAAATTCCTGTAAAAATTACTCGGAATGCGGATTTATTAAGGAAAAACACCGGAAAATAATTGTGCGAATCCTCAAATATTGATATAATAAAGAAAACCGGAGCGTGCAGCGCACGGTTTTTTCATACCCCCCTTTCCGCAGCATCATCATCTTTCGGGAGGAAAACCGCCTTGAAACAAATCAAAAGCATCAAGAAAAAGGGGACGCGCACCGCCGCGGCCGTCAGCATCGGCTCAAAGCTTCTCCGAATGCGCATTGCCCAGCTCCGCAAGGGAGAGATCGCCGACCTCGAATATCTTGAATATCCGATTTCCGTAGGTCACGAGGTGTTCACCACAGGAAAAATCAGCTTCGAGAGCATCCGTGCCATCTCCTCGGCGCTGCGCGGCTTTTCGGAGCTCACAGCGCAGTACGGCGTGGACTCGTGCCGCGTCGTCGCCACGACCGCCCTGCGCGAGGCGGGGAACCGCGCGTTCGTGATCGACCAGCTCAAGATTCAGAACGGCCTGCAGGTCGAAATACTGGAGGACAATCAGGAGAAATCCTTCGTCTACGGCGAGATTCTCCGCAAGCTCCCCGACAGGCCGCAGGAGGGCAACACGCTCATCACCTACATCGGAACGGGCAGCATCGGCGTAGCCGTCGTCAACGGCGGCACGGCAAACTTTTCGAAAAACATTCCCATCGGCGCGCTCAAGCTGCACGATATGCTCGGCAGCCTGCAGTCGTCCACCACGAACTTTCATGAGGTGCTCGAGGAATATGTGCACGTCGCGATCGGGCGGTTCCTCTCCGTCTATCCGGGAGGCTTCCCCGCCGTCTCCCAGCTCGTCCTCGCGGACAACGGCAGCTCGCTCGTCGCGAAGCTGTGCGGCGGGAGGCCCGAGGGGGACGCGTTCGTCGTGGAAGCGGAGGCCGTGCGGGAGCTGTACCGCGCCATCCGCGCGATGACGCCGGAAAAGATCAGCTTCACCTACGGCATTGCGGAATCCGACGCGGAGCTTCTGTACACGACGCTCTCCATTTACCTCTATTTAATGGATCTGACCGGCGTGAAGGCCGCATACGCGCCGCAGGTCGACCTGCTCCGTCCCATCATCGAGGAGAGCCTCATTCCGAAAAGCCGCGAGCAGAGCTTCAGCTGCGTCCGCCGGAGCACGCTCGAGTGCGTTCGCCTGCTCGGAAAGAGCTTCCAGTGCAACATGGCGCACGCGGAGCAGATTGCGGAATTTGCGGGCCATCTTTTCGACAAGACGAAGGATATCCACGGCCTCGACGCGCACAAGCGCCTGCTCATCGAGCTTGCCGCGCTGCTGCACGAAATCGGATACTACACGCATTCGTGCCAGGCCTCATCGGGCACTTTCCTTCTCATCCGCAGCATGGACATCTACGGCGTTTCCGAGGGAGACCTGAATCTCGTCGCCTCCATCTTTCTCCCCTCGGACAGCTGGGAGGCGGCTTCTTCCCTGACGCCGAAGCAGCAGCTCATCGTCTCAAAGCTCTCCGCCATCTTCCGGCTGGCCGATTCCCTCGACCAGTCGCAGAAGCAGAAGCTCACCGGCATCAAGGCGCGTCTGGAGAAGAATAAGCTTCTCGTCTCGGCGGAAAGCGCGGAGGACACGCCGCTCGAGGAGTGGGCATTCCGCCAGGCGGCGCCGTTCTTCGAGGAGGTATTCGGCGTGCGGCCGGAGCTGAGCGTCCGCGCAGCGTCTCCGAGCACAGCAAAGCAGGGAAAGGTGTGACGTCGCTATGAAAGCAGTCAATGAAAAGGAAAAGATTCCGTATCTCAACCGCGAGCTCAGCTGGATGGACTTCAACGTCCGCGTGCTCGAGGAAGCATTTAAAAAGGAGAATCCCATCTTTGAGCGCCTTCGCTTTTTGTCCATCACCGCGTCGAACCTCGACGAGTTCTTCATGGTTCGCGTCGCGGGCGTGATGGAGCAGGTTCGCTCAAAAATCACGACGCCGGATCTCTCCGGCCTCACGCCGCAGCAGCTGCTCAGCAGTCTGCGGGAGAAGATCTCCGGCTTCATGGAGAAGCAGTATTCCTGCTTCCACCGCTCCATTGTGCCCGTCCTGCGGAAGAAGGGCTTTCTCTATGTCGCGCCGGAGGAGCTCAACGACGAGCAGAAGAAGTTCCTGCGCCGCTATTTTACGAAGATTCTCTTCCCCGTCCTGACGCCGCTCGCCGTCGACCGCAGCCGCCCCTTCCCCATGCTGTCGAACAAGAGTCTCAATATCGCCGTCCGGCTCGAGGAGAGCAGCGGCGAGCCGTGCTTCGCCGTCGTGCAGGTGCCCGGCATTCTGCCGCGCTTCCTCGAAATTCCGATGGAGGACGAATCGAAACGCGGCTTCTTCCTTTTGGAGGACGTCATCGATCTCATGCTCCCGGAGCTTTTTGAGCTGCACAAAATCAAGGCGTCCTGCCCGTTCCGCCTCACGCGCGACTCCGACCTCGAGATCGACGAGGAGGCGGAGGATTTGATGGTCGAGGTGCAGAAATCCATCAAGAAGCGCAAGCGCGGCCGCCCCGTGCGCCTCGAACTCGAGCAGCGCTGCGACAAGGAAATCCGCGAATTCCTGATTGAGATGCTCAAAATCAACGAGAAGGACATCTATGAGCTCCCCGGCCCGCTCGATCTGACGTTCCTCTCGAAGTTTGCCGGCATCCCCGGCTCCGCCTCCCTTTCATTCAAGCCGATTGTGCCCGTCTCCCCGCCTGCCGATTTCTGGGGCCATACGGATATGTTCGAGGCAATCCGCGAAAGCGACCGCATGGTGCATCACCCGTACGAGAGCTTCGACTGCGTGACGGAGTTTGTCCGGCGCGCCGCGGAGGACGAGAACGTCCTCGCCATCAAGCAGACGCTCTACCGCGTCAGCGGCAACTCGCCGATTGTCGCGGCGCTCATCAAGGCCGCCGAGGCCGGCAAGCAGGTGACGGTGCTCGTCGAGCTCAAGGCGCGGTTTGACGAGGAGAACAACATTCTCTGGGCGAAGAAGCTGGAGGCGGCGGGCTGCCACGTTGTGTACGGCCTCGCGGGCCTGAAGACGCACTGCAAAATCCTGCTCGTCGTCCGGCAGGACGAGGACGGCATCCGCCGCTACGTCCACATGGGCACAGGCAACTACAACGACTCCACGGCCCGCATCTACACCGATGTCGGGATGTTCACCTGCCGCGAGCCGTTCGGCGCGGACGCGTCCTCGCTGTTCAACGTGCTCACCGGCTACTCCATGCCGCCGGAATACAACCGCTTCGTCGTCGCGCCGCACGGGATGCGCACCTTCTTCGAGCAGCGGATCCGCCGCGAGACGGAAAACGCGAAGCGCGGCCTCCCCTCCGGCATCACGGCGAAGGTCAACTCGCTCGTCGACCCGAAGATCATCGGCCTTCTGTACGAGGCCTCCCAGGCGGGCGTACCGATTCAGCTCATCGTGCGCGGCATCTGCTGCCTGATTCCCGGCCTGCCCGGCGTGAGCGAAAACATCACCGTGCGCAGCATCGTCGGCCAGCTGCTCGAGCACAGCCGCATTTTCTGCTTTGAAAACGGCGGCGAGCCGCATATCTTCATGGGCAGCGCAGATTGGATGCCGAGAAATCTCGACCGCCGCGTCGAGCTTGTCTTCCCGATTGAGGACGAGCGCCTCAGGAAGCGCGCGTTCTCGATTCTCGAGCTGATGCTCAGCGACAACGTCAACGCGAGGCTCATGCAGCCCGACACCTCGTACGTCCACATCGACCGGCGCGGAAAAGCCTCCGTCAACTGCCACATCGAGTTTTCGCGCCTCGCCTCGGACGCCGTCCACGCGCTCGAGGAGGTAGAGCTCACCAAGCCCCTGCGCCCCGTCTACACGATAGAGGAAGCGCAGAAATAAATAGATTGCGAGAGGAGAGTCAGTCCATATGAAACGAATCGGAATTCTTACAAGCGGCGGCGACTGCCAGGGCCTGAACGCGGCCATCCGCGGCGTGGCCAAGGCCCTCTATGTCAAATGGGGGGACAAGGTGGAAATCTACGGCATCCAGGACGGCTACCGCGGCCTCATCGAGGGGAACGTCCGGCACATGAAGCGGGAGGATTTCTCCGGGATTCTGACGCTCGGCGGCACCATTCTCGGCACGTCGCGCCAGCCGTTCAAGAAGATGCGCGTCATCGGCGAGGACAATGTCGACAAGGTCAAGGCGATGAAGGAGACCTTAAAAAAGATGAAGCTCGACTGCCTCGCCATTCTCGGCGGCAACGGCACGCAGAAGACGGCGAACCTTCTGAGCGAGGAGGGCATTCCCGTCGTCTCGCTCCCGAAGACGATCGACAACGACGTCTGGGGAACGGATATGACCTTCGGCTTCCATTCCGCCGTGGAAATCGCGACGACCGTCCTCGACTGCATTCACACGACGGCGACCTCGCACGGCCGCGTCTTCATCGTGGAAATCATGGGCCACAAGGTCGGCTGGCTGCCGCTCTACGCCGGCATCGCGGGCGGCGCGGACGTCATTCTGCTGCCGGAAATCCCGTACAAGATTGAGTCCGTCGTGAAGACGCTCGAGCAGCGGAACAAGGCGGGCAAGCGCTTCTCGATCCTCGCCGTCGCCGAGGGCGCGCTGTCGCTTGAGGAATCGAAGATGTCGAAGAAGGAGTTCAAGGCGGCCCGAACGGAAATGGAGCATCCCTCCATCTCCTACCGTCTCGCCGACGAGATTGGCCAGATGACCGGCCAGGAAATCCGCGTCACCGTCCCCGGCCACTTCCAGCGCGGCGGCAGTCCGTGCGCCTATGACCGCGTCCTCTCGACGCGCTTCGGCACGGCGGCGGCGCAGCTGATCGCCGACGAGCACTACGGCCACATGGTCGCCCTCAAGGGCACCGAGATTGTCGCCGTGCCGCTCTCGGAGGTTGCCGGAAAGCTCAAGGGCGTCCCCGTCGACTGCGAGGAGGTCCGCTCCGCGCGGGATCTCGGCATCTCCTTCGGCGACTGAGACGGTTTGAAAACTATCTGATAATGTTCAGGCGCGCTGCACTTTCTGCGGCGCGCCTGTTTTTCGCCTGTTTTTGTTCAAAATTCCTCTTGCGGAGAAATCCGGCCCGCTGACAGCCTCCTTCTTTCACGGCGCGCTCTGCCGCTCATCCGCTGTGCCGCCGGCAGCGCTTTACTCTTTTTCAGAAATTTCGTATACTGAAACTGTTCCGATCGGAACGAAATCAGCCGTCCGGCGGATGGAAACCGCTCGTCCTCCCCTCTGCCCGGACATTCACCCAAGGTTCATGAGAAGGAGCATTTTATGAAATTTGTGATTGACCATCTCCGAAAGGGCTACGGCAAGAAGGAGGTCCTGCGTGACGCAAGCTTTACCTTTGAAAGCGGAAAGATTTACGGCCTGCTCGGCAGAAACGGCGCGGGCAAGACGACGCTGTTCAACTGCCTGAACCGCGATCTCGTCTGCGACGGCGGAGAATTCTATTTTGAGTCGAACGAGGGGCGGCGCGAGCTGCAGGCCGACGACGTCGGCTACGTCCTCTCGACGCCGACCGTCCCGGAATTCCTGACGGGGCGGGAATTCCTCAAGTTCTTCCTCGACATCAACCGCGCGTCCATCCCCAGTCCGGAGCCTCTCGACGCGTACTTCGACGAGATGAGCATCGCGCCGGAGGACCGCGACAAGCTGATGAAGGATTACTCCCACGGCATGAAAAACAAAATGCAGATGCTGATTCAGATGATCGCGCAGCCGAACCTGTTCCTGCTCGACGAGCCGCTGACGTCCCTCGACGTCGTGGTCGCCGAGGAGATGAAGGCGCGTCTCCGCTCGATGCGTGAGGGACGCGTCACCATCTTCTCCACCCATCTGCTGGACCTCGCGGTCGACCTCTGCGACGAGATTGTCCTGCTCAGTCACGGGACGCTCGAGCTCGTGGAGCAGTCCGCGCTGGACGACGAGGCGTTCAAGGAGAAAATCCTTGCCGCCCTGCGGGAGGACTCCCATGCTTAACACGTTCCTGCTCTCCTATTCCCTGAAAAACACCTACCGCGTCAATTCCATCCTTTACGCGCTCAAGCAGGTCCCTCTCTTAAAGCGTCTCCTCCCCGATTCGCTCTACAGCGTGCGCGGACTCAAGATTTTCGCCAACGTGCTCGCCGCCCTCTGGGAAGCGGCGACCATTTTTGCGGGGAAGCTGATCTACCTGTTCCTGATGCTGTTCCTTCCCTGTATCTCCCGGACGGAGCTTGACGCGGCGGCGCTCGCGCTGCACATTCTGCTGCCGCTGACCATCCTCGGCGCGTTCTCCAACACCTATCTCTTCAACCCGACCCGCGACAAGTATTACGCGGTCATCCTCATGCGGATGGACGCCCGCTCGTACGCGCTGAGCACCTACGGGTACGCGCTCGGGAAATACGTCGTCGGGATGCTCGGATCTCTCCTGCTTTTCGGCGCTCTGCTCCGACTCCCCCTGTGGCTGAGCCTCGTCTTCCCGTTCTTCGCGGCGGGGTGCAAGCTGCTCGTCGTGCAGATTTCGCTTTGGGACTATCGCCGCAGAGGCTTTGTCTCCAACGAGAACAAGCTCGGGAAATTCACCTGGCTCCTGATGGCGCTGCTGCTCCTCGCGTCTTATCTCCCGCCCGCGTTCGGGCTTTTCCTGCCGCTTCCCGTCTCCTGCGCCGTGATGGCCGCCGGGATCCTCGCGGGCCTTGTCTCCCTGCGCGGGCTTCTCACGTTCCGGGAATTCCGCAGTATGTATCAGCGGCTCCTGCCGCAAGCCATGAACCGGAGCGCCGCGTCGGCCCAGGCGGTCAAGGCGCGCACCGAGAAATACATCACGGAGGACGGCTCCTTCACGAGCCGCCGGGAGGGCTTTGAATTCCTCAACGAGCTGTTCATCCGCCGCCACCAGAAGATTCTCTGGAAATCCGCAAAGCGCATCGCGGGCGGCGCGCTCGTGCTGTTCGCGCTCGCGGCGGCAGGGCTGGCGTTCTTCCCGGGGGCGAAGGAGCCCGTCAACTCGCTTTTGCTCGTCTATCTGCCGTACTTCACCTTCATCATGTACGCCATCAACCGCGGCACGAGCTTCACGCAGGCGCTGTTTCTCAACTGCGACCACAGCCTGCTGACGTACCCATTCTACAAAAAGCCCGACATGGTGCTGCGCCTGTTCCGCATCCGGCTGCGCGAAATCATGAAAATCAACCTGCTGCCCGCCGCCGTCATCGGACTGGGGCTGCCCGCGCTGCTCTATCTCTCCGGCGGGACGGACAATCCGCTCAACTACGCGGTGCTTCTCGTCTCCATTCTCTCGATGAGTATGTTCTTCTCCGTCCATTACCTGACGATCTACTATCTGCTGCAGCCGTACAACGCCGGGACGGAGCTCAAGAGCGGCACCTACCGCCTCGTGCTGATGGCGACGTACCTCGTCTGCTATTTCCTGATGATGCAGCGGATTCCGATTCTGCTGTTCGGCGCGCTGTGCATCCTGTTCTGCGTGCTGTACTGCGTCGCCGCGTGCGTCCTCGTCTACCGGCTTGCGCCGAAAACCTTCCGAATCAGGCCGTAAAAAATGCGGGAGCGATTTGCTCCCGCATTTTTTCAATCCTTCTTTTTGAGGTACCGGAACACCGCGTCCGGCACCTGCTCGGCGATCTCGTCGAGGAAGCCCTCCTCCGCGAGGACGCGAATCTCGGACGAACGCAGATCCAGCTGGCTCGGAATCAGGTGCACCGGAACGCCGAGCTCGATGACCGCGTGAATCAGCTCCATCTCCTTCTCCATGTTGATGGAGGGATGGAAGCTGCGGGCCACGCCGTCCGCGCCGAGCTCCTCCACCGAATGCGCGAGCCAGCCCTCGTCCTCGATGTAGACCGAGACATTGTCAAGCCCCTCTGCCGCGACGGCCTCCTCAATCAGCGCCTTCATCGTCCCGGAGGGGATCCAGCGCTTCTCCTCCTCCGCCTTCAGGGTCATGATCACGGCGCAGACCTTATCGCTGCGTTCGGAGAGATACCGAAGCGAATTCATGTGGCCGACTGTGAGCGGGTCAAACATTCCGGGCAGAATCACGGTTCCCAGAAACTTTTTCTCCATTGCGCAACGCCTCCCGTTACTGATTTTATTCATAGTTTATCATAACACTACGGCACTGTACAACCGTTTTATGCATTTTCTTTCAAGAAACGCAAATTTGCGGCGAAATATGCTTCGCAGGCCGCGAGCGCGGACAGAAAACCGGTCTCATAGAATCAGCATCGCGTCGCCGAAGCTGAAGAAGCGGTAGCGCTCCTGCACGGCGGTATGGTAGGCGCGCATCGTGTGGTCGTACCCCGCGAACGCCGAGACGAGCATGATGAGCGTGCTCTCGGGCAGATGGAAGTTCGTGACGAGGCCGTCGAGTACCTTGAACTCGTAGCCGGGATAGATGAAGATGTCCGTCCAGCCGCTGCTCTCGCGGATGCAGCCCTCGCGCGTGCCGATGGTCTCGAGCGTGCGGCAGCTCGTCGTGCCGACGGCAATAACGCGCTTGCCCTCCGCCTTCGCCGCGTTGATGAGCGCGGCGTTCTCCGCGGTGAGCGCGTAGTGCTCCGAATGCATTTTGTGCTCCTCGATGTGCTCCACCTTCACGGGGCGGAACGTGCCGAGGCCGACGTGAAGCGTCACGAAGGCGATTCGCACGCCCTTCTTCCGAATGCGCTCGAGAAGCTCCGGCGTGAAATGGAGCCCCGCCGTCGGGGCCGCCGCGGAGCCGCGCTCGCGGGAGTAGACGTTCTGGTACCGCTCCTGATCCTTGAGCTCCGCCGTGATGTAGTGCGGCAGCGGCATGGTGCCGACCTTGTCGAGGAGCTCGTAGAAATTGCCCTCGTCATAGGAAAAGCGCAGCAGACGATTGCCTCCCTCGAGGACGTCGAGCACCTCGGCGCGCAGCACGCCGCCGCCGAACGAAAAGCGGGAGCCGGGCTTCGCGCGGCGGCCCGGGCCGGCCAGCGCCTCCCAGTCGTCCCCCTCTCGGTGCGTGAGCAGGAGAAATTCCACATGAGCGCCCGTATCCTCCTTGACGCCGAACAGGCGCGCGGGCAGCACGCGGGAATCGTTCAGGACGAGGCAGTCCCCGGGCTCGAGATAGTCGGCGATGTCGCGGAAACGGCGGTGGCAGAGCTCCCCGGACTGACGGCCAAGGACGAGCAGGCGCGACGCGTCCCGCGGCTCAATCGGGGTCTGCGCAATCAGCTCCTGCGGCAGATCGTAATAGAAATCGCTTGTTTTCATCTGAGTTTTCAAGTAAAATCACCTTATCTGAAAATTAAATTGACACCTATGTCTTTCCATGGTATGATGAAGGCAGCGCCGCGCGGAAAACGTATTTCCCTGCCGGCACACTGCAGAATAATTGAATCAGAATCCGGATAGAGGTGCGGTTTTAATCAGTACGCCTTCCCTGGCCAGCCAAGGCCGTCAAACGGAAGGCGGAAAGGTAACGCCGCCGAAGGCGTCCGCCCGGCAAGCGGCCCCTGGTCGTCGGCATGAACAATGCGGCGACTGTCATCATTTAGTATGATGGAGCGCTATCCAGACGTCTTCGCTTCGCGAAGAGCCTGAATAGTATTTATTATAGTAAATTGATGACCGGTTTTCAACCGGTTTTTTTATTTCCTCTCCGATTCCGACGCGTCCTCTTCTTCCCGGAGGATGCACCATCATTATTCCGTCTGAATATTCTGGAAAAGAAGACAACTGGAGGCATGAAAGAAATGAAAACGTATCGTGTAGGCATCATCGGCGCGACCGGCATGGTCGGCCAGCGCTTCGCCACCCTGCTGGAGAACCATCCGTGGTTCCATGTCACCGCCCTCGCGGCCAGCGCGCGCTCCGCGGGCAAAACGTACCGCGAGGCTGTGGGCGATCACTGGCTGATGACGACTCCGATGCCGGCTTCCATGGCCGACATGGTCGTCTTCAACGCGTCCGAGGATGTGGAGAAGGTCGCCGCCCTGTGCGACTTCGTGTTCTGCGCCGTCAATATGAAGAAGGACGAAATCAAGGCCCTCGAGGAAGCCTACGCGAAGGCCGAGTGCCCCGTGATGAGCAACAACTCCGCCCACCGCGGTACGCCCGACGTCCCGATGATCATTCCGGAGATCAACGCCGATCATGCCGCCGTCATCGAGAGCCAGCGCAAGCGCCTCGGCACGAAGCGCGGCTTCATCTCCGTGAAGTCGAACTGCTCGCTGCAGAGCTACGTCCCCGCCATTCATCCGCTGCTCGACCTGAATGTCACGAAGGTTCTCGCCTGCACCTATCAGGCCATCTCCGGCGCCGGCAAGACGTTCGCGACCTGGCCGGAGAGCGTCGACAACGTCATCCCCTACATCGGCGGCGAGGAGGAGAAGTCCGAGCAGGAGCCGATGAAGATTTGGGGCCATGTGGAAAACGGCGTCATCGTGAACGCCTCCGCCCCGTCCATCACGGCGCAGTGCCTGCGCGTCCCGGTGTCCGACGGCCACACCGCCGCCGTCTTCGCTTCCTTCGAGAAGAAGGCCGCGATGGAGGAGATCATCGAGCGCTGGGAGAACTACAAGGGCGCTCCCCAGGAGCTCGGCCTGCCCAGCGCGCCGAAGCAGTTCCTCCACTATTTCCGCGAGGATGACCGCCCGCAGAGCCGCCTCGACCGCACGCTCGAGAACGGCATGGCCGTCTCCATCGGCCGCCTGCGCCCCGACACCCAGTACACCATCAAGTTCGTCTGCCTGTCCCACAACACGCTGCGCGGCGCGGCCGGCGGCGCTGTCCTCATGGCGGAGCTGCTCTGCGCCAAGGGGTATCTGGACTAATCTTTTTGGGGGTTTGGACTCATGAAAAAGCCTTTATTTACCGGTTCCGGCACGGCTCTCGTGACGCCGTTTCACGCCGATGGTTCCGTCAATTACGAGGCCTTTGAGCGCCAGCTTGACTTTCAGCTCGACAACGGGACGGACGCCCTGTTCGTCTGCGTGACGACGAGCGAGACGCCCACGCTGTCCTCGTCCGAATACGAAAAGCTCGTCTCCATCGCCGTGCAGAAGGGCAAGGGCCGCGTTCCCGTCGTCGCGGGCGCGGGCAGCAACTCCACGGCGCACTCCCTCGAGCTCGCGCTCTGCGCGCAGGAGCTCGGCGCGGACGCCGTCCTGCTCGTCACGCCCTACTACAACAAGGCGAATCAGGCCGGACTCGTCAGCCATTTCACCTATGTGGCCGACCGGATCGAGCTGCCCGTCCTGCTGTACAACGTCCCCTCCCGCACGGGCTGCAGCATCAAGCCCGAGACGTATCGCGAGCTTGCGAATCACCCGAAGATCATCGGCACGAAGGAGGCGAGCGGGGATATCTCCGCCATCGCGGAGACCGTCGCCCTGTGCGGTGACGAGCTGCCTGTCTTCTCCGGCAACGACAATCAGGTGATTCCGATTCTCGCCCTCGGCGGCAAGGGCGTCGTCTCCGTGTTCTCAAACGTCCTGCCCCGCCAGATGCACGACATCGTGCTCGGCTATCTCGAGGGCGACAAGGAGGAGGCGCTGCATCAGTTCCTCCACTGGCTCGACCTGATGAACGCGCTGTTCTTCGACGTGAACCCGATCCCGGTCAAGGAGGCCATGAACCTTCTCGGCATGGAGGCCGGCCCCTGCCGCCTCCCGCTCACCGCGATGGGCGCCGCGGCGAAGGAGAAGATGACCGCCGTCATGAAGAAGCACGGCATGATCTGAGAATTTCCCTGATGCGGAGGATGTTTTCATGAAAACCAGGATACTATTAAGCGGATGCTGCGGGAAAATGGGCCGCGCCGTCACGGCGCTTGCCGCGGAGCGGAGCGACTGCGAGATTGTCGCGGGCGTCGACCTCGCCGCGGGCGCACAGGAGAGCTATCCCGTATTTCCCTCTGTCTTTGACTTTACGGGCGAGGCCGACGTGCTCATCGACTTCTCACACCCCTCCGTCCTCGACTCGCTCCTCGCCTACGGCAAGGAGCATAAGCTCCCCCTCGTGCTGTGCACGACCGGCTACAGCAAGGAGCAGAAGGACGCGGTGCAGGAGGCGTCGAAGGAGATTCCGATCTTCTCCTCCGGCAATATGTCGCTCGGCATCAACCTCCTGATTGAGCTCTCGAAGAAGGCGGCGCAGGTGCTCGGCGAGGGCTTCGACATCGAGATTGTGGAAATGCACCACAACCAGAAAATCGACGCCCCAAGCGGCACCGCTCTGATGCTCGCCGACGCCGTCAGCGAGGTGGAGCCGGACGAGATGCGCTATATGTATGATCGCCACTCCCAGCGGAAAAAGCGCGACAGAAACGAGATCGGCATCCATTCCGTGCGCGGCGGCACGATTGTCGGCGAGCACGAGGTGATCTTCGCGGGACACCACGAGGTGATCAAGCTCTCCCATTCGGCTCAGTCGAAGGAGGTTTTCGCGGCGGGCGCTGTCAACGCGGCCGTCTTCCTCAGCGGCAGGGAGCCGGGTATGTACCAAATGTCTGATCTTCTGAAAGAATAAGGAGGTAATATCCATGACGACTGTCACGTCCTCGACCGGCATCACGCTTGTCACGCTTCAGAACTGCCCGCCGGACGTCGCCTTCTGCGGCAGAGTCTTCACGAGAATTTCCGAGCTCGGCGTCGTCGTCGACATGATCTCGCTTGCGCCGAATCACGGCTCGAACATGGACGTCTCGTTCACCATCAACGACGACGACCTCGGCGAGATTCTCGGCTTCCTCGCGGAGCTTCGCGAAAAGGCCATCAAGCCGATCATCAGCGGCGGCAACTCCAAGATCAACGTCTACGACGAGAAGATGAAGGACACCCCCGGCAT
>CALWIH010000078.1 GCA_944380675.1 uncultured Clostridia bacterium
CCTGCGCGGCCTCCTCGCAGACGAGGAGGATGTCGGCGGTGCAGCCGGAGACAGAGGAGTTCCACGCCTGCGCCGCGCCGTCGCGGCCGTCGGCGATGGCCGTCCAGCGGTACTGCGGCGGCTCCTCGCCCCACTCCTCAAAGAAGGAGCCGCCGTTGACCTTCTCGGCGAGCAGAGCGAGCTGCTCCGCCGTCGCGATCTGATACGGGTCGGATTCGGTTCCGCTGCCGCCGTCAAACGACGAGGCCGCGGGGACGGCGCTGCCCGGCAGATCGGCGGCAGCCGCTCCGGAGGGCTCCCCCTGTGCTTCCTGGCTCGCGCTCGGCGCGCTTGCGGACGGCGCGGCAGACGACGCGCTGTCCGTCCCGCCGCACGAGGCGAGCGAGAGCGCCAGCGTCAGGCTGAGAAGTACGCTCAAAAGCTTTTTCATGTTCTGATCCTCCGTACAATTTGTATTATTTTGTCGGAAATATCCTAATTGGAGAGGGAAACGCAATGAGTAAAGCGGTGTGCCTTTACTTGCCGCCACCCAAAATCTCCTGCGCCCGGCGGTATTTCTCCGCGCGTTCCCGGTCGTGGCCGGTCACTTGCTCGAGACGCGCGAGGTCGGCGTTGTGGAGAAGATCCGCCGCCTTGACGCGCCGGGCGATCGGATTTTCCCGCAGCCGGGCGACGTAGTCGAAGTAATCCTCGCCGGGGCTGCGCGTCAGCAGCCGCAGCGCCTCGAGCACGGACTCCGGGAAGCCCTCGCGGCGCAGGTCGTCGAGCGTGTAGGGCGAGTCCTCCACGACGTCGTGCAGCAGAGCGGTGCAGATCTCCTCCTCCGTCTCCATCTGCTCCGCGAGGTGGAACGAGTGGAAGACGTAGGGCAGGCCGCCCTTGTCGCGCTGTCCGCGGTGCGCGTCATAGCAGAGGGCGAGCGCCTTCTTGGTCAGCGGCGTGTACCGCAGCCCGACCTCCCGCAGCGGGCGCATGGGCGCCGCCTTTGGCGGTACTGCAGGGGACGGACTGCCGGATTGCGGCCCGGCAGCCGCGAGCAGCGCGTTCGCCGTCCGCTCCACCCAATCGGCGAGCTCAAGCCGGGAGAGGTCGAACGCTTCGCGCACGGCCTGCTCGCCGAGCCACGCGCCGAGCAGATTCCCGCAGACAGCGCCGGTGGAGTCGCTGTCTCCCTTATGGTTCACGGCGGCCCGCAGGGCGGCGGCGAAGTCGTCCTGGTGGCGCACGGCGCAGAATACGGCGATGGCCAGCGTCTCCTCGGCCACCCAGCCCTCGCCGAGGGCGTGGACGCCGTCGAGATCGGAGACGGACGCGTCCCCGGCCAGCGCGACGGCTCTCTGCAGCAGCGCATGAATCGCCGGGGACAGCGCGCGCGGAAACGCCTGGACAGCCTCGCTCAGCCGCTTGTGAAAATCAGGGCCGGTGAAGCGGAGACGATCCGGGTCGGTATAGACGATGTGGTGCAGGAGCCAGGCGAGCGCGCCGGAGCTCTCCTGCGCGAGCGGATGGCCGTGCGTGAGCGAGGCGTCGAGCGCGGCGAGGCGGAACGCCTCCTCCTCCCCGCCGGGAAGCGGCGCGAGGCCGAAGGGGGCGGCGCGCATTACGGCGCCGCAGCCCTTGCTGTTGTTCTTCGGGAACTGCTTCGTCCCGCGGAGAAAGCGCAGCGACTGCAGACAGGTGTTGCCGGGCGCGCGCCGCTGGTGCATCCGCGGATCACGGGAAAGGGCGAGCTTCGCGCCGGCAAGCGTCTCCGGCTCCTCCTGCGTGCGCAGCCATTCGTCGTAGGCGAGGCGCAGCGCGTCCTCCCGGCTGCAGCCCGTCTCCCACGCGTACACGAGGGCGTTCGCCGCATAGAGCGTCATCTGCGTGTCATCGGAAATGAGGGCGAGGGAGCCCGCCTGATCGAGCGTCCGGATACCGGACGGGCCGAAGCGGTTCCCGATGCCCTGCTCGCTCGAAAACTCGACGGGGTAGCCGAGCGCGTCGCCGACAGCGCCGCCGAGCAGGCTGCCGAGCACGCGGCTTCTGAGGAGCATGGGCGAGCCGCCCTCCTCCTCGAGGGGCCAGAAATTGCCCGATTCGTCCATGCCGATGGGGGAGGCGCAGCGGTCAAGCCATTCGGGCGTTGTCAGCTCCGGCACGGGGAGCGCGCCGCATTTTTCACAGAAGCGGGCGACGGCCTTCTCCGTGAGCTCGTGCTCGAGATCAAACAGGCCGGTTTTCCAGAATTTCCAGCCCTCGCCGTCCGGGAGGTGGAGCAGGAAGATACCCGTCTTTCCCCGGCAGGCGCGGACGGCGAGCACCTTGAAATGCGCGCCGCACTGCGCCGCGTGCAGCCCCCAGTTCGTTCCGTGCTCAAACGCGGAGAAGTTTACCATGTGATTTGAGAGAATCACATAGCGGTGCGTGGTGACCATCCCCATGAAGCGATCGGAGGCGTCGGTGAACGCCTTTTCGCGCAGCAGCATCCCCGGCGTGTAGCGGCTGGCGAGCGCCTCGGGGAGGTTCCCGTCGCGCGCAAACATCTGCAGTCCGGGAAACACGGACTGCATGAGCGTTTCATAGAATTTCTTTTTGTCGTGGGAAAGATTCATGCGGAACGTCTCCTTCCTTTCGGCGTGATTTCGGCGACGAGCGCTGTCACGTTGTCGCGTCCGCCGCCTTCGAGGGCAAGCTCCACGAGCGCCCTCGCTTTCTTTCGCGGGGAGCCTTCCCCGGCGAGGACGGCGGCGATGGCGGCGTCGTCCGCCATATCGGTCAATCCGTCGCTGCACAGGAGGAAAATATCCCCCGGCAGGAGGTCAAGGGGCTCGGTGAACGCGGGCTGAATCACCAGCTCGTCGGGGAAAATCCCGAGATGCTGTGTCAGCTCGTGGCGGCTCGGGTGACGCGCCGCCTGCTCCGGCGTGAGGACGCCGAGCTCCACCATCCGGCGGGCCTTGCTGTCGTCCTTCGAGAGCTGCGTGAGCGTCCCGCCGCGCAGCAGGTAGCACCTGCTGTCGCCGATGTGGCAGCACACGGCCTTCCCTTCGTCTATGTAGAGCGCGGTCAGGGTGGAGCCCATCCTGGAGCCGCCGTTTTTTTCGATTTCCTCGCAGATGCGCTCGTTCGCCTGCCGGAGGCACGCGCTCGCCACGGCCTTCACCTGTACGAGCGGGCAGCCCCGCAGCGACTGCACGGCGACGAGAGAGGCAATCTCCCCGCGGGCGTGGCCGCCCATGCCGTCCGCCACCGCGAAAAGGACGGCTTCGTCCCGCCCCGAGAAGCGGCGCGACGCCGTCTTTTTCGAGACGCGCCTGCGGATGCGATGATTCAGATAATAGTTGTCTTCGTTGTTCTTCCGCACGTTTCCGGCGTGCGTCATGACTGCGGCCTTGATTTTCAGGCTCATGGACAGCGCCTCCCAGCGCCCAAGCAGAACCGGAGAGCGCCGCGGGGGCGGCTGTTCTCCGGTTGACTGGGCTTAGCGGTATGACCCGGCGCGGCGGGGGGGAGTAGAAAACTCAGGAAATATCGAACATTCTCGCGCCCTGCTGGTCGAACTCGTCGCTCTTGTTCGCGAAGACCTCCATCTCGCGGGCGTACTCGAGCAGCGAGCTCTGCAGCGCGGTGAGCGTTTTCTTGTAGACGGTGTTGTAGGTCGTCTCGAAGGAGTCCTTCGAGCTGCCCTCCCAGGCGGCCGCCGTGGTGGAGATGATGCGGCTCAGCGAGTTCATCTCGCTCTCGATATTGCCCGCAATGTTCTTGACCTGCGTGGCGGAGCTGCGCAGCACTGCGCTGTCAACGGATGTCTTTGCCATAGTGATTTCTCCTTTTCTGTCGTATGATATGGTTCATCTCCCGAAGGGAGTGAAGGGCGTGGCGTCAGGAGCCGAGGTTCGGGAGAGCGTCGAGGCCGCCCGCGGGAGACGCGTCCACGCGGCAGACGCCCTCGGCCTTCTCCTGCATGAGCCGGTTGAGATCCTTGAACTCGACCAGCTCGTTGTATTTCCGGTTGTACGTCTCATAGAGCTCGTCGTCTCTGCCCTCGCAGAGCGAGCGCATCAGATCGTATTCCTTTACCTTCACGGCATAGATCATCTCGTAAAGCTTGTCGG
This sequence comes from uncultured Clostridia bacterium, assembly GCA_944380675.1. Taxonomy (GTDB): domain Bacteria; phylum Bacillota; class Clostridia; order Oscillospirales; family Acutalibacteraceae; genus Caccousia. The sequence continues at coordinate 4,098 of CALWIH010000078.1, forward strand.
CCTCCTGCATATCGGCCTCGGTGGCGATGCCGTAGTCGAGGAGCTCCTCGTAGTCGGCGTACGCCTGCGTGAGGGAGTAGTCGAGCTGTGCGAAGCCGGAGAGCATCCGGTAGCCCTCGAGCTCATCGGAAAACGCAATCTCCGCGCCCGTGTCGATGACGGTCAGGCCGAAGTCGACGTTTCCGAGCAGCGGGATGGCCTTCTTGACCGCCTTCCAGCCCTCCTTCTTGACGTCCTCGATCACGTCGTCGCCGAGCGTTTCCACCACGTCCTGAATGCTGTCGATGGTTTCTTCCGTGTAGCTCTCCCGCAGCGCGTCGATCTGCTCGAGCACCGGCCCCGACGAGAAGCCCGCGTGCAGGAGGGAGGCCTCCAGCTGGTCGAGGTAGTCGATCTGCGCCGAGAAGTCGCTCGTCCCGAGGACGATCGCCTCCGCGACGTCGTCGAGAAGGTCGATTGTATCGGAGGCTGCGCCCAAGCCCTCGGAGATCTTGTCGAAGAGCTCGTACTGCTTCTGCGTGAGCTCCAAAAAGACCTCCTGCTCCTCGCCTGTCATGGTGTCGAGAAGCTTCTGAAAATTCTTGTCCTGCAGCAGATCGTCAACAGGTTTCTTGGAGCTGGCGTACTTGTTGAAGATGGTCTTGAACTCGCTGAACCATTCGTCCGCGTTTTCGATGCCGAGGCTCTCGCCCAATTTCTTGAGGGTGTTCTCGTCGAGCTCGTCGGTCTTCTGCGTGCCCGGCAGCTCCTGAAGCATCGCCTTGAGCGCGTCCTCCAGCAGCTCGTCGGTAAAATCGTCGGAGCCGAGCCAGAGCTCGTAATTTGTCAGCTCGCCGAAGCCGGCGAGAAAGGCCGCGCGCTTGAAGACCTTGCTCTGCTGGAACGAGTAGAGATCGTTGTAATTCTCCGAGAAGGTTTTCCCGTAGTTGAAGTGGAACTGGTACGACTTGTAGCCGGAGAGGGAGAGTCCGATCCCCGCGCCGGTGAGCGTCCAGAAGTCGCGGGTGGAGACGGAGTCGATGGCGTTCTGCTTCAGAGAGGACGCGCCCTCCGCCTGCAGAGCGTTGTACTGCTCGAGGAACTGCTTCGACTTGCGGATGATCTCCTGCAAATCCTGCAGATAGCTCGCGAGGCTCCGCTTGCAGTCGGCGAGCTGGCCGCCGGAATCGTACTTCTCCATGAGGTTTTCGATGTGCTCGAGCTGAAAGGCGTGGAACGCGCTGCGCAGCTTTTCCTCCGCGGCGGCAAGCGCGTTCTGATACCGCTCATAGCGATCCGCGTCCATTCCGAGGTTCACGGCGTTCCCTCCCTTCCAGGCAGGAGCGTCAGGACGGAGCCGTCCCACGCGCCGTAGAAGGCAAGGCTTTTGGCGGGATCAAGCGCCTCGCCGCAGAAGACGAGCGCCGCAAGGCTTTCCTGCGGCAGAAGATCCGCCGCGAGGACGGAAAGCCAGGAAGAGATCGGCTCCTGCAGCGGCAGGGAGTAGTCTCTCGCGGTCTGGCCGCACACGACGGTCACGACGGTTTCTTCCGGCATACGGCGTTCCCCTCCCTTCTGTAAAAATGCTGCAGCACGGCCTGCGCCCGCTGCGCCGCGTCCGCGGCGGACGGCGAGGCTGCCGCCGTCCGCGGCTCCTCGTCTCCGGCGGCCTGCACGGTGAGCGTCCACTCTTCCCCGCCGGGAGCCTCCAAAAGCCGGCGGACGAGCCATCGCGCTTCGGTGAGCGGCCGCAGCGCGATGCGCCAGAAGTCCTTCCCGTCCCGGCGGAGCTGCAGCAGGTCGACCGGGCCGCGCACAAAGATCGTTTCCTCCCCGCCGCCGGAGACGAGCAGCACGCTGCGCCATTTCATGAGATTGTGCAGCATCCGCGCGAAGCGGGGCTGCGGGTGGAGCGCGCCGTCAAAATCGAGCTCGACGAGTCCGAGCTTTTCCCATTCGTCGCGCGCGAGCAGAAAGGCCTTCGCAGAGTAGGCCGCCTCCGGCAGGAGCGGCAGGCCCGCGTCGGACATGGTGGCGAGCAGCTGGCCGAGCGCCAGCTCCGAAAGCCGGATCGATGGCGTCTGCATGGCCTACCTCCTCACGTCGCCGGTGAAGGTCGCCCGCGCGTACAGCTCGACCGTGCCCGCCGCGTCCAGATCCGCCGCCGTCTGCGCAATCTTCCTCTGCATCACTTCCACCTTTTCCTGCTGCTCGTTGTTGAGCCCGTCGAGAGTCGAGCGGATGTACTCCGCGAGGCCGAGCAGGTTTTTTTGAAGCGTGTCGAGCGTCAGCTTCGCGTTTCCCGCGGCCTGCCCCGTCCACGTCACGCCGTCCGTCAGATAGTTGATCGCCTTGCGCAGGCAGCGGACGGCGTCCTGCGTGCCGGCGGCGGAGCCGTCGCTGCCCCTGTTGCTGTCAATGTATTTCGTGAGCTCCTCCTTCGCCTCGAGCAGGCTGCGCTGCCCGGCGATGAGGGCGTCCTTCTGCTTGAGCAGGCTGTCGTATTCCTGATAGGTGTGTGCCATGGCCTCTCCTTTCCGCCTCCGTCAGCCGTCGGCGCGCATCCGCTTGACGGCGGTAAAGGCTCCGCCGCGCGCGAGCACCATCTGATCCGGGGCAAAGCCCTGCGGGAACTGCCGCGAGAGCGCCTGCGCGTCCGCGATCCGATGCTCCGCCGGGCTGCCGCCCATGAGCAGCATCGGCCCCTCGTGCAGCGTTTCCATGAGGATGTTCTGCGAGAAGTACGCGAGCTCCGCGTTGTTCGCCGTGTCCGCGCCGATGACCGTCACGCCGATGCCCTCGCCGAGGCGGATGAACACCTCAAGCCGCGCGACGGCCTTCTGCTCCGCCCGCTCGATGACGGACGCGAGCCCGTCGACGACGATGACGATGGGCGAAAAGCGCAGCGAGGCGTCCTTCTTGTGCGCGTCGCGCCGCGCCTGCAGCTCGGGAACCAGCTCCCCGAGCACATCGTTGAGACGCTCCGGCTCGCGCACGACGCGGGCGCTGTCGAGCGAGAGCGTGGGCGAGCAGAGCAGAACGTCCGCGTCGGGCAGCTCGCCGAGCTGGCGCAGCAGGAGAGCGTAAAACGCGTCGAGCGAGCCGGCGTCCCCCGCGCTCACGAGCAGGCTCGTCGTCTCCGCGAGCGGCAGGGAGACGGGGACAATCTCGCCGCAGGAGAGGCCGAGCAGAAGCGGCTCGCCCTCGAGGGAGCCGTACGGGATGTCCTGCGGCAGGGCGCGCACGGATTTGGGACGTGGACCCTTCCACGCCGCGTCCATTTCCTCCGCGAGCTGCCGCAGCGCGGCGGCGCGCTTGCCGTCGGTGAAGTCGGCGAAGGCGATGGCCGTCTGGAACTCGAGCGGCCCGCGCACGAGGCCGCGGCCGAGGACGGGCTTCGGGATGTTCGCCTGCACGCGGCCGACGAACTGCGAGTAGTCCGTTCTGTCGGTGAGCTGGAGCGTCAGCACGGTCTTGAAGTTCGCCGCGAGGCGGTAGCCGGGGCTGGACGCGCCCGTCACCGCCGCCGCGACATACAGGCCGAAGGACTCGCCCTCCTGGGCAATGCGCTCAAGCGCCTCCAGAAACTCAGGCAGCTTCGACGCGGCCTGATTCAGATTGTCGACGGCCAGAATCCACGACGGCGGCGTCTCGTCGCCCGCCTCCGCCAAGGCGGAGATGGAGCCGACGCCCGCCTTGCGGAACAGCTGCTTGCGGCGGTCGAGCTCCTCGGAGAAGAGCGCGAGGATGCGCTTCATCCGATCGGGCTCGTCGTCGCCCGCCGCGCCGCCCACATGGGGGAAGTGCTCGAGCGCGCGCAGACCGAACGCGCCGAACTCGGCGAGGTAGAGCTGCGCCTGCGCCGGGGAGTACCGGCAGCACAGGCTCACGAGCAGCGTCTGCAAGAAGGTCGTCTTGCCGGAGAGCGGCATTCCGTAAAGGAGCAGATGGCCGTTCTGCCAGAAGTCGTGGAGCAGCGGCGTCTGCCGCTGGTTCGCCGGATCGTCGATGAGGCCGAGGCAGGCCGCGGGCGCGGGGGCGCTTTCCTCCCACGCGGCGGGGCTCTCCCACAGCTTTCCGCCGGGAAGCAGGGAGACAAGATCGAGCTTTTCCGGCAGCGGCGCGTTCCAGATCTGGCGCGCCGGGGCGATGTGGCGGCGGCGGCAGTGGTCGGCGATCGCGCGCACCACGGCCTCGAGCTGCGTTCCCCGCGCGCGGGGGCCGGTATTGCGCGCCGGCGCGCCGATGGTCTGGCGCTCGCCCGTCAGCAGGACGCGCGCGACGGCGGGGCCCGCCTTCTTCGGCTGGCCGTCCGGATAGTACGGCGCGCCGGAATAGAACGGCTGCACAAGCTCCGGCACGCCGGTGCCGGAGCGCACATAGGCGCGCCCGGGCTGCGTCAGATACGCCGCGTCGCCGACGCCGAGCATCTCGCGGCTGTCGCTCTCAGACATGACCTTGAGGCACCAGCGGAAGCACGCGTTCGCGTACATCTGCTCCGTCACGACGCCCGCGGGCTTCTGCGTCATAATCACCGTGTAGATGCCGAGCGCGCGGCCGCCGCGGAAGATGTGGTTGAGCGGGCCGGTGAAGTCGGGGTACTGCGCCTTGAAGTCGGCGAACTCGTCGATCACGAGGATGAGGAACGGCATTTCCTCCATGTCGGGATTCCGCTTCCGCATGGCCTGATAGCCGAGAATGTCGTGCGCGCCGTACCGGTCGACGAGGAGCTGGCGGCGCTCAATCTCGTTGTCGAGCGCCATCAGGCAGCGCTGAATGTCCTTGTCGAGGTTGGAGATGCTGCCCGCGAGATGCGGCAGCGCGCGGAAGGGCTGCAGCAGGCTCGTGCCCTTGAAGTCCACGAGGACAAAATTGACGTCGCGCGGCGAGAACTGCAGCGCCATCGAGGCGATCCAGCTCTGCGCCATCTCGGACTTGCCGCTGCCGTTCGTGCCGGCCACGAGGCCGTGCGGGCCGCTGTGCTTTTCGTGAATGTCAAACGAGAAGACCGTTCCGCCCGCCCTGACGCCGATCGGCGCGGCGAGGGAGCGCCAGCTGCACGAGCTGTTCCAGAAATCGTCGATGTCAAGCTCCTCGGGGCGCCGGATGCGGTAGCCCTCGAGGAAGGTCACGCTGTCCGGCAGGCGGGCGCTCTCCGTTTTCTCCGGCAGACGGATCGGCGAGAGGGCGCGGGCGAAGGCGTCGCACTGCTTCTCGTCGAGCGCGTCCATCGCGAAGCGGCGCTTCTCGCCGGGCGCGTCGCGGTGCATGAGCGTGCTGTCCGCCCCGTTCGCCGTGAGGATTTGCTGCACGCTGCCGGGGAGCTCCGAAAGCTCGCGCCCGAGAAGGACGCAGCTCACGCCGAGCGCCGGATTGCCCGAGAGCAGCGTATCCGCCGCGGGCTGGCCGCTGAGCAGCGAGGGATCGGCCACGACAAAGAGAAAGTGGGGGAGCCTCTGCGCCGTGCCGCCCCAGGCTTTGGCGCTGTCTGCAGCGCGGCGGGCGAGCTCCTTCTCGAGCGGGCCGAGAAGCTGCGCCGCGTCATACCGCGTGCAGGCGAGGAGCCGCCTGTTCCCGAGCCGGGCGTGCGGCAGCCAGCGGGCCCATTCCCACGCGGGAAGCTCATCCTGCGGGAAAAACAGCGCGATCTTCAGCTCGTCGTACCCGTGCAGCGCGGCGGCCTGTACCAGGAGGGCGCGCAGCGCGCGGAGGGCCTCCGCGCGGCTTCCCACGATGCCGAGCGTCGGCGCGCGGCGCAGATCGCAGCACACGGGAATCCCGTCCGCGAGGCGGTATTTCTCCGCCGTCTGCTCCGGCAGACGCGTATAGTCGTTCTCCTGCAGGACGAAGCCGACCTTCGGCGTCACGACCTCGACGCACAGCGGCTCCTGCCCGACGCCCGCGCGCAGGCACAGAAAGTCGTTGTCCCCGGCCGTTTTCTCCCAAAGGCGGCGATCCACCCCCGCGGCCAGGCGCAGGCACTGCTCCGGGGCGGGGTTGGCGTCGAGGAGGGCGTCGCGCTGGGCGCGGGCGGCGTCCGAGAGCCGCGCTTCGCAGGACTGGATGTACTGCCGGTACTTCTCGCGCAGCTCGCTCTCGTTATGCCTGTATTTCTTCGTCTGGCCTCTGTAGTTGAGGAAGGTGACGAGGACGCCGATGAGCACCATCGGCACGGAGAGAATCATGCCGAGCCCCGCGGTGAAGAGGGAGAGCAGCAGCGAGACCGCGAGCGTCCCGAAGACGGGCAGGAGCGTCGTCAGCCAGTTGATTTCCGGCTTCTCGCCGATGCTCGGAGCCGCCTCGATCTCGATCTTCCCGGAGGGAATTTCCCTGCGGATGCGCGGGGAGCGGCTGAACCGCGGGTACAGAGCCGCTGTCTTCCGTCCGCTGCCCTGCGCGGGCGGCGTCTGCGGGGCGGTTGGGAGATGAAAACGCACCGTGCCGGGCGCGCCGCCCGATACCGTCAGCCGATCGCCGGTCAGGCGCAGCTCGTAGGAGCCCGCCGTAATCACGTCCCCTCTGCGGATGGGTGCGTCGGTGATTCGCTTTCCATTTAAAAACGTGCCGTTCGAGCTGTTCGTGTCGCAGACGCGCCATTCGCCCTCGAGACGGTACAGCTTCGCGTGCGAGCCGGACACCCGCTTTTCCATGAGCTCCACGGCGCAGCCCGGCGCGCGGCCGATGAGCACCTCCGGAAGTCCGCCGACGGCGGCGGAAAGGCTTTCCGTCTGCCCCTCATGGAGAAGCTGCACCGCGATGCGGTTCGCGGTGCTGAGGATGAACATATCGCCCTCGTGTACGGCGCCGCCCGTAAAGGGTATCCCGCCCCGCAGGACGAGTCCGCGGGAGACGGCCTGCCATACGCCGTTTTGAGAGTAAAAACGAAGGCCGCTGCCTTCGCAGCTGCCCTCCGGGAAGCGGTAGTCCGCTCCTTCGCCGTCGCCGAACGTTATCCCCTGCGCGGGGGAGAGGGGGATTGTCGCGATGCGATCCCCCTGATACACTCTGATTTGCTCGGGCACCTTCCCGTCCCTCCGTATCCGAAGAATTGAGATTTGGATGATACTTTCATGTTACCTTTGGGAGGCGGCGTTTGCAAGGAATGTGTGTGAAACCAGCATTTTTGTTACTCATTTTCCCGTTTTTGTTCCGGCTTTGCGCAGGGCGGGCTCTGTTCCGCGAGAAAAAGAAAAAAGCCCGTCCCGGCTTGCTTTCCGGGATGGGCTGTCAAAAGGGCGAGGCGGCGTATCGGTCACGCGTTTTCGGCCTGGCGCTTCTCCATCCTGCGCCAGTTGTAAAAGCCGTACAGATCGTTGACGAAGAAGGCGGCGAAGCAGACGACGACGGAGAGATACGACGGGTCGCCGGCGGCCGCGAGGCTCCACAGAATAATCAGGACGAGATCGTTCGCCGCGTAGGCCGCCGCGAAAAACGGGCTGCGCTTGTACGTCAGCCAGACGGCGGCGTAGCTCGTCGTGACCGAGACGGTGCTGGGAATCAGGTTGGCCGTGTCAAAATAGCGGAGGATGCAGAAAAAGACGGCGGTCACGACGGCGCCGGACGCCGCGAGAAACGCCAGATCCCGCTGCCGGATCCGCGCCACGCGCACCTCCGGGCGGCCTCCCTGATACGGGTTGCGCAGCCAGGAGACGAGGGAGACGGCGGCCATCGGCATCGTCATTCCCACATAGGTGATCATCTCTCCGTAATACGAGAAGGAGAAGGAAATCACGCCGTACAGCAGGCTGAACAGGATCATCAGCCCCTGTCCGATCGGGTTTCCCTTCGCGCAGAAGAGGAGCGAGGTCACGCCGATGAGCGACGCCGCGAGCGAGAGGACGCCATTGCCTCCGAACAGCAAAAAGGAGAGGACAATCAGTCCGGCGGACGACGCCCAGAGCAGGCGCTCCGTGCGGGTGAAATAGTTTTTGAGCGTTGCGGGATGCGGCATACGGTTTTCCTCCTGACTGAAAAAAGCGCCCGCATCCACATCTTCTAAGGCCTGACGATGTGGAAACGAACGCTTTGCGCATTCCTGCCCGGCGGCAGAATTTGATTCATCTGAAAGCCCTTTCGGGCAACGACAGAAGTATAGCGCAAACGGGAGAAAAATGCAAGCCTTCTCTGAGAAAAACACGATTTTTTCTCGGGAAAAGGCTCGCGCGATTTTGCCTTGACAACCGCTTTCGCCGCCCCGTATAATGAGCTTGGCGGGACGTGCTCCCGCTTCAGGTTGGACTGGAATTGAATACGCAGGGTGCCCGAAGGATCGCGCGTTTTCAGACGCTGCGGATTCCCGTGCGAAGGCCGGCCGGCTCGCATGGGAAAGCCGCCGCGGGGAAGCCGCGGTTCAGGCGGGAGAATAGGAAAGCTGAGTGAAAAGCTCACACGGTCACGCCGCTGTAAGGGAAGAGCCGCATTTCAAAATGTCACTGGGAAACCGGGAAGGCGAAATGCGGCGAAGACGCCCGAGTCAGAAGACCTGCCCTGCGTACGAGATTTACACGCGCTGCGAGGGATGGCGTCGTGTAAGAACAGGAGACGGCTGCGCCC
>CALWIH010000079.1 GCA_944380675.1 uncultured Clostridia bacterium
TCCAATGGCGATGTACACGGCTTTCTTCACGATCTGTCCCTCGCTGCGGACATGGTAGTGGATGGCATCCAGAAATATCTCAAGCAGATGGTGCAGGGCAGAAGGCTTTGGGAGATCCAGGGCGGTCTGCCGCAGCTTCGCGCCTGGCACAGCGCCGTCGCCCTGAGCGGCGGCCTTGCGCTGACGAGCGAGCCGCTCGAGCAGCCCGACGCGCGCGACGCCTGGCGGATGATGGAGCTGCTTTTGCCTCCTGTGGAGGAGCGTGCGCAGGTGTACGGGCTCGGCAGCTCGCTTTCCCAGAGCAAATTCGGCTTCACCGCGCGCCGTCCGTACGGAAGCTTTGCCGTCGTCCTCCTCTGGAACGACGCGGATGAGCCCGCGCGCCTCACGCTCACGCCCGAGGAGCTTGGGCTTCCGGGCGGCGCGTATGCCGTGTATTCCTTCTGGGACAACACGGTCACGTTTTTCGGCGGCGAGCCGTTTGAGACGCCCGAGCTCCCGCCTGAGCACAGTCTTCACCTCCGGATCACGCCTCTTGACGGCTCGCCCGCGCTTGTCGGCTCCAGCCTGCATCTTGGCTGCGGGGCGAGGGAGGTGGAATCGTGGCTCGCGTGCGCAGACGGACTCGAGATCCGCCTGACAGACGCCGGGGCGCGTTCCGGAAGCCTGTTCCTCGTCCTTCCCTGGACGCCCGGAGCCGTCGTTTCCCGGGGAATGCGCGCTTCCCTGCGGCAGATCTCCGGCAGTCTGTACGAGCTGTGCCTCTCCGAGCGCGTTCGCGGCGCGAAGGAGGGAAACCGCGTCCATATCGCGCGCCGGGCATAGTGCGGCGCCCCGCGCCCAGCCGTATCGGCCGGGCGCGGGGCGTCCCTGCGTTATCGCTTGCTTTCCGCAAATTCATACGCCTCGACGAGCCAGCCGAGCAGCTCTTCGTCGATTTGCTCCGGGCGTTCAATCAGAATATGGTGCGTCCAGCGATTCGGGTATGGCTCCACCCGGACGGCAACGCGCGGCGAATCCAGCGGGTGCGAAAGTCCGACGGTCACGACGAGGCAGCGCTCCGGCCAGTCCTTCCGGCGGCGGACAGGCAGCGAGGCCGCGCCGAACAGGCGCCGCCCGTAAAAGCTGATCTGGCTTTTCTGCACGCGAACCGTCATGCCGGGAATCGCGTCGGCCATCCGGCCGCGCAGCGTCTCAAAGAGGGAAAGCTCGAGCGTCTTGTCCCCGAAGAACAGCAGGACGTCCTGCGTTTCATGCTGTGCTTCTGGTTTCATATCGATTCCTCCTCGGTTTCGCGCGGTCTGCTCTGCCTCTGCCGGAAACACGGAATCAGGCGTATGCTTACGAAAATGTCACAGGATCGTAAGCAAATTCGATGGAACAGCCCGCGCCTTTCTGATACAATAGGGGTACCGGACACAGGGAAGGAGGCGCGAAAATGCGCGCGAGAGTGAAGAAAATGGCGGTGGGGCTTCCCGCCGTTTCGAGAGAAAAGGTGTGGAGCAGGCCGGGCTTCTGGCTGGCGGCGGGCGCGGCTGCGCTTGCCCTCGGCCTTCTGGCCGGGCTGCGAAGGGGGAGAGAGGAATGAGAGTCCTGCGCAGGGCGGTGAAAATCTTCCTCTCCGTGCTGGCCTGCCTTATCTGCCTCGGCGTGCTTGCGGTCACGATTTTCGGCGTGCAGGGCTATCTGATGAGCCGGGAAGCGCTCGAAAAGCTTCCGGCGGAGGAGATGGCCGCCGAAATTCGCTCGATGGAGCACTTTACGGCGATCGACGAGCTTCCCGAATTCTATGTGAAGGCCGTCGTCGCGGCGGAGGACCAGCGCTTCTGGACGCATGGCGGCTACGACCTGCTCTCCATCGGCCGGGCGCTGTGGAACGACCTGCGCACCTTCTCCCTCGCGGAGGGCGGGAGCACCATCACGCAGCAGCTCGCGAAGAACGAATACTTCACGCAGGAAAAGCGCTTCGAGCGCAAATTTGCCGAGATCTTCACCGCCCTCGCCATCGAGGACGCCTGCACGAAGGAGGAGATCTTCGAGCTGTACGTCAACACCATCTATTTCGGCAGCGGCTACACCGGGATATATGAGGCGTCGATGGGCTACTTCGGAAAGGAGCCGTCGGAACTCACCGACAAAGAGGCCGTCATGCTTGCCGGCCTGCCGAACGCCCCGTCCGCGTACTCGCCCGACGTCAACCCCGATCTCGCCTGGCAGCGGATGCGCCAGGTGCTCCGCTGCATGACGGAGCAGGGCCTCGTCACGCAGGACGACGCCGACCGCCTTCTCGCCTAACGGCAGAACCGCCCGGCTCTCGCAGGAGAGACGGGCGGTTTTTTGTGTCAGAGCAGCTCGACACCCCAGACCTCGATCTGCGTCAGTGCGGGGAAGGGGGAGGGGTCGTCTGCCTTGATCAGGTTTTTCAGCGTTACGGAGTCAATTTCGCGCGGCTCGATGGCGATGCGCTGGGGGAGAGGCGTCTTTTCCAGCGGGAAGGTTTCCTCCGTCCCGTCGGAGAACGCCGCGGTCGCCCGTACCCAGTGGCTGTCGTGCGGAAAGTCGGCGCGCAGCGTCAGGCGCAGCTCGTCGACGCGCACGCGCCGCCCGAACCGGATCGTCAGGCAGGCGTTCGGGTCACGGTTGATGCCCCAGCTCTGATACGGCCACTCGCCGTGGGAGGCGTTCTCGTAAATCCCGTCGATTGCGTTGCGCGCCGCGAACACGGACTCGCCGCGCGTCTCGACGTTGGCCAGCGCGTGCGGGAAGCTTCCGCTGTTCTCGTGGCAGTCGTACGGGTTGAACGAGAGGCAGCGCCGCCGCTCGATCTCCTCCGGCTCCGCGAAGCGCGCGCGGATCAGATGCTTTTCTCCGGAAAAGCTTTTCGGGGAGTAGGAAATCTTCCCCTCACCGAACGGGACGCGGAAGTCGACGCCGTTCGTCACATAAATCAGCGCCTCGGGCATCGCGTCGTCAAGCTGGACGACGCAGAACGCCGGCTCCCCGCCGGTTTCGACGAGAATCCGGTCGCCCGGCTGATAGTGCTCGCTCCAGACGAGGCTGGCGCGGCTGCCGTACGGGCTCGCCGCCTTGGTGAACCCATTTTGATCCAGAATTTTCAGCTTCAGCTCCATGGGGATAGCATCCTCCTCACTCTACAATCCCGGCGCGCCGTGCGCGTGCCGTGTTTTCTTTCAGTATACCGCGTTTTGCGCCTCTTGTCACGCCATACGAGGGAAAAAACAGCGTTTTTGCGGAAATGGGACGCTCCCCTTACAGAACCGTAAGCTGCGGCGCGAAAATGTAAGAAGGATCGATGGCACGAGCCTTTCCGCTCTGGTATGATACCCTCAGACAGCCGCGGAACGCCCCCGGGCGGCGCGGCGGAACAGGAGGATTTACATTGATGAGTATGCTGGACGTCAGCGGGCTGAATAAGGTGTATACCACCCGCTTCGGAGGAAATCAGGTGGAGGCGCTGCGCAGCGTTTCCTTTTCGGTGGAGGAGGGCGAGTTCGTCGCCATCATGGGCGAGTCGGGCTCCGGCAAGACGACGCTCCTCAATCTCCTCGCCGCGCTCGACCAGCCCACGGGCGGCAGCGTCCGCCTCGACGGGCAGGAGCTTGCCAAAATCAAGGAGTCGCAGCTTGCCGCCTTCCGCCGCGACAATCTCGGCTTCGTGTTCCAGGAGTTCAACCTCCTCGACACGTTTTCCATCGAGGACAACATCAGCCTGCCGCTCGTCCTCGCGGGACGCGGGCCCGACGAGATTCGCTCCGCGGTTACCGGCCTCGCGGAAAGCCTCGGCATCGTGAAGCTGCTCAAAAAGTACCCGTACGAGGTGTCCGGCGGCCAGAAGCAGCGCGCCGCCGTCGCCCGGGCGCTCGTCACGAGGCCGAAGCTCATCCTCGCCGACGAGCCGACCGGCGCGCTCGATTCCCACTCGACCGACGAGCTCCTCGATCTCTTCTCCGCGGTCAACCGCTCCGGCCAGACCATCCTGATGGTCACCCATTCCGTCAAGGCGGCCAGCCGCGCGGGACGCGTCCTCTTCATCCGCGACGGCGAGGTCTTCCATCAGCTCTACCGGGGCGAGAACACGGACGCGCAGATGTATCAGAAAATTTCCGAGACGCTTACGGCGCTCACGACGGGCGGTGACAGAGCATGACGCTTTCTCTCTGCCGCCGCCTCGCCCGGACGGGGATGCGCACGAACCGCCGCCTTTATCTTCCCTATCTGCTGACGTGCGCCGGCATGATCGCGATGACATACCTCATCTCCGCCCTTTCCGAGAGCGCCGTGCTGGGCGCGATGTCCGGCGGCGACGTCATGCAGTCGTGCCTCGAACTCGGCTTAGGCGTCGTCACCTTCTTCTCGGCCATCTTTCTGTTTTACACGCATTCGTTTTTGATTCGCCGCCGGAAAAAGGAGTTCGGCCTGTACAACGTCCTCGGCATGGGGAAGCGGCACATCGCCCTCGTCCTTCTGTGGGAGTCGCTGCTTTCCGCTCTGATTTCGTTTGCCGGCGGCTTCCTCGGCGGCATCCTGCTCTCGGGGCTCGGGGAGCTGTGCATGGCCGCCCTCCTCGGCGGGACGGCGGACGCCGCCCTGACCGTCTCCCCCGAAAGCCTCGCCCGGACGTTTCTCGTCTTCCTCATGATTTTCGCGCTCATCCTGCTCGACAGCCTGCGCCAGATCCGCCTGACGAACCCGATCAATCTGATGCGCAGCGAGGCGGCGGGCGAGAAGCCTCCGCACGCGAACTGGTTCCTCGCCGCCGCGGGGCTCCTGCTCCTCGGCGCGGCCTACTGGCTCGCCGTGACCATCACGGATCCCCTCGCCGCGCTGCTGACCTTCTTCCTTGCGGTGCTGCTCGTCATTGCGGGCACCTATCTCGTCTTTATTTCGGCCTCCGTCGCCGTCTGCCGCGCGCTGCAGAAGAACAGGCGGTACTACTACCGCACGAACCATTTCGTCTCCGTCTCCTCGATGTTGTTCCGCATGAAGCGCAACGGTGCGGGACTCGCGTCCATCTGCATCCTCTGCACGATGGTGCTCGTCATGCTTTCCACGACGCTCTGCCTCTATATCGGCGCGGAGGACAGCCTCCACGCCCGCTATCCGCGCAGCATCAATCTGACGGCGCAGGCCGGGAGCCTTTCCGCCCTCGACGGGGATTGGAAGGAGGAGGTTCGCGAGCTCGCGGAGCGCGTGACGCGCGAGGCGGGGGACGAGCAGAAAAAACCGATCGATTACCGCGCCATGCTGTTCATCGGCTTTGTGCGCGACGGCCGGCTCCTCGCCGATCCCGCCGCTGCCGACGGCCTCGGGGAGAGCGCCGAGGACGTCTGGCAGGTGTACGTCATCCCCATTGAGGATTACAACCGACTCATGGGAACGCAGATGGAGCTTGCCGGGAACGAGGTTCTCCTTTATTCCACGAAGGAGAGCTACGCCGGCGGAGATACGATCGCCTTCGGGGATGGGCCGGCCTATGCCGTCGCCGGCTGCGCGGACGGCTTCGTGGATAACGGCGCCGACGCCGCGCAGCTGCTCCCCTCGCTGTACGTTTTCGTCCCCGACCTCGCGCCGGTGAACGAGACGTTCCTCGAAGCGGAGGCTGGGCAGTGGCTGGATTACGTCTGGACGTACGCGTTTGACCTCGCCGGTTCCGACGCGGAGCAGCGCGCTCTGCAGGCTTCCCTCGAGGACGGCCTCGCCGGGCTCGGTACGGAGGAGAGCGGCGTCCTCTGGCTCCGCTGCGACGGCCTCGCCGAGCAGCGCATGGGCTTTTACGCGATGTACGGCAGCCTGCTGTTCCTCGGCGTCCTGCTCGGCGTCGTCTTCGTGTTCGCGGCCATCCTTATCATCTATTATAAGCAGCTCTCGGAGGGGTACGAGGATCAGGCGCGCTTCGACGTCATGCAAAAGGTCGGCATGACGAAGCGGGAAATCCGCCGCAGCGTCAACTCCCAGGTGCTCACGGTCTTCTTCCTGCCGCTGCTGCTCGCGGGCGTGCATCTGGCCTTCGCGTTCCCGATGCTGCAGAAGCTGCTGCTGCTGTTCGGCCTGATGAACGTGCCGCTCCTCATCGTCGTGACGCTTCTCTGCTATGCGGTGTTCGCCGCCTTCTATCTCGCCATTTACCGCCTTACGTCGCGCGCTTACTGCAGGATTGTCAGCGGCGCAGGGGAGGAGGAATGACGGCAAAAGAGAGAAAAATGATTCTTTTCCAAAAAAATCCAATCTATGTATTGCAATCCGCTCCAATATGTGGTAATATTGGTAACACAATAAATCACATAGGGAGATGTCACGATGGAAAAACGGATAAAGGTTCTGATTTCGGAAAACGGTGCTGACTTTATGCAGGAATATGTGCCTGTGCTCGAGGAAGCGGGAATGACGGTCGTCTGCTCGGAGAGGGACGGTCGGACGCTGCTGGGAAAGATCGAATCCGAGCATCCTGACGTTGTCCTCGCCGACCTCTTCATGCCGCGCCTCGACGGGATCGGCGTGATGAAATCGTTCGAGGGCAGAAAGGACGCGCCTCTGTTCGTCATTCTCTCGAATTTCACGAGCCCGGCGCTCGAGCGCGAGGTAATGAGCTCCGGAGCGGCGTACTTCATGGTCGCGCCGTTTGAGGCGAAGGAGCTGGCCGGACGGATCCGCCGTCTGGCGGGAGCCGGCGCGTCCGCCGCCGCGCGCGGCGTCGAGGAGCCTCTCGAGATTCAGGTCACGGAGATTCTGCATCAGATCGGCGTTCCGGCGCACATCAAAGGCTACCACTATCTCCGCGACTCGATCCTGATGGCCGTGCGCACGCCGGAGATCATCAACGCCGTCACGAAGCAGCTCTATCCGAGCGTCGCGAAGGAGTACGACACGACGCCGTCCCGTGTCGAGCGCGCCATCCGCCACGCGATCGAGGTCGCGTGGGATCGCGGCGACGTCGACGTCCTCACCGGTTACTTCGGCTACACGATCCACAACACGAGAGGCAAGCCGACCAACAGCGAGTTTATCGCCATGATTTCCGATCGTCTGCGCCTGCACATGAAGTCCGCCGGATGAACCGGCGCGTTCCGCAGCCGCCCGCGCCCTCTTTTCGGCGCGGGCGGTTTTTTTGTGCTTGCGGCGCGCGCGGCTCCGGGGTACAATAGAGGCATACGACGAAAAAAGGAGCTGCTGGTATGCTGTCATTTGAGAGCGATTACACGACGGGCGCGCACCCGAAGGTGCTTGAACGCCTTCTGGAGACCAATCTCGACCCGCAGTCCGGCTACGGGACGGACGCGTACTGTGAAAGCGCGCGGGGGAAAATCCGCGCGGCATGCGGATGCCCTGAGGCCGACGTCTGGTTCCTCACGGGCGGGACGCAGACGAACGCCGTCGCGGCAGCCGCGCTCCTCGAGAGCTGGCAGGGCGTCGTCGCCGCGGAGACGGGGCACGTCAGCGCGCATGAGGCGGGGGCGATCGAGCATACCGGCCACAAGGTGCTGACGCTGCCGCAGCGCGGGGGGAAGCTCTGCGCCGCGGAGCTTGAGGCGTATCTCGCCGCCTTCTTTGCCGACGGCAACCATGACCACATGGTTTTCCCCGGCATGGTCTACATTTCCCATCCGACGGAGTACGGGACGCTCTACACAAAGGACGAGCTTATCCGTCTCGCCGACGTCTGCCGCCGGTACGAGCTGCCCCTCTACTGCGACGGCGCGCGTCTGGCCTGCGCTCTCGCGAGCTGCGATACGGACGTGACGCTGCCAGAGCTCGCCTTACTCTGCGACGTCTTCACCATCGGCGGGACGAAATGCGGCGCGCTGTGCGGCGAGGCGCTCGTCTTCCCGCGCCGGAGGGCGCCGCGCCAGTTTTTGACCATCGTGAAGCAGAACGGCGCGCTGCTTGCGAAGGGCAGGCTGCTCGGCGTCCAGTTCGACGCGCTGTTTACCGATGGGCTCTACGAAAAACTCGGCGCGCACGCGGTTGGGATGGCCGGGCGCCTCAAGGAGCTCCTTCGGGAAAAGGGGCTTCCGTTTTTCCTCGAGTCCTCCACAAACCAGCAGTTTGTGATTCTCGAAAACGGATTTCTGGAGCGCTTTCAGCGCGGCGCTGCGGTCAGCTTCTGGGAGCGCTTTGACGAGGCGCACACCGTCGTCCGCTTCGCGACGAGCTGGTCGACCGCGCCGGAGGATCTCGAGCGGCTCTCCGCCTGGATTGACGAGTGCAGGGCATAAAAAAGGGAGGCGTCCCGGTGGGGAACGCCTCCTTTTTTATGGCATCAGGCATTATCTCGCGTTCATCTGCGCGACAAAGGCGCGGCTGCGCGCGGTCATTTCGACCCACGCGGGGGCAAAGCCGGAGCGCAGCGCGTTTCTGACGGAGGGAAGATTCGACCACGCGGCGCAGTAGAAGGGAACCCTGCCGCAGTCAAGAATGGCGAGCGCGAGCGCGCTCGTCAGGGCGGCGGCGACTCCCCGCTGCCGGTACGCGGGCAGGACGTCGATGCCGATCTGGTACATCGTTTCGCAGTCGGCGGAAGCGCCCGCGAGTCCGATGAGCGCGCCGCCGTCGTACGCGCCCACGGCGAGGACGTCTCGCTCGCGCCGCTTTTCGCACAGCGCGTTGCTCCACTGCGGCAGATACAGCTCCGCGAACTCCTCCTGCGTGAGCACCCGCGTCGGATACGGGCAGGGGAGCCTCTGCAGGCGGTCGAGATCCGGCAGAAAGTACTCCGCCATGAAGCAGACGCGGTGGTCGTACGGCGTGAGAATCCGGTTGAGCTCGTAGAGGTTCGGCGTCTCGAAGCAGTGCTCGGGAGGATAGCGCAGCAAAAACTCCCGCACCGGCGCGAGCAGCGGCTCGCTCGTCTGCGCGACAACGCAGCCCCCGTATGAGACGAGGCTGCACGTCAGGGGAAGCGGCAGATAGCAGCGCGCCCCCTCGCGCTTCTGCGACAGGACGACGGTCGGCTCCGATCGGAGGAAGTCCCCGGGGCTGCAGCCGTAGTCGACGGCGGACTGCGCGAGCGCCGTGTTCAGAATGTCTCTGTTGTCCATGACGTTCTCCCTTCCTCGTGCTCCGCCTCGCTGTCCGCGTGCTCCCTGCGGTACGCGGCGGCGGAGATTCCCTTGTGGCGGCGGAACAGGCGCGCGAAATAGCCGGGATCGTTGAAGCCGCACGAGAGCGCGACGTCGGTCACGCTCTCCCCGGTCACGCACAGAAGCTCTGCCGCGCATTCGATGCGGTAATAGTTGAGATAGTCGATCGGCGTGCGCCCCGTCGTCTGGCGGAAGACGCGGCAGAAGTAGCGCGGATTCATCCCGGCCTCGGACGCGAGCTCGTCGAGCGCGAGGGGGGAGGCGTAGTCGCGCCGGATGCGCCGCAGCACGTTCTTGAGCTGCTCGGCGCGCTGCCTGTCGAGACGCGCCTCGTCGGAGACGGGGGCGTACAGCCTTTCCTCGAGCACCGTGCCGATGAACTGCCACAAAAGCCCCGTCGTCACGAACTCATAGCCCGGCTTTTCGCCCTCCATGCTGGAAAACAGACTGTCTATCAGACGCGCGGTTGAGCTTCCCGCGGGGTGAAAGGTGAAGATGTGCGCTTCGCTGCCGAGCGTCGCGGCAAACTTGCGCCGGCAGACGGCTCTGTCCTGCAGGAAGCGATCCATGTCGAACACGATGCAGTGATAGACGCATAGCTCCGGCTTTCCGCCGTGGATCGCGCCGCTCGGGAGAAAGAAGCAGTCTCCCGGCTTCCCGTGAAAGACCTCGCCGTCGACGGAGAGGGCGAGCGATCCCTTTCGCACGAGCAGCAGCTCGCACTCCATGTGCCAGTGAAACGGCATCTCGTACCGCGGATGCGAAACGTCGACGCGGTAGAGCTCAATCGGAAAATCGAACGTGCCGCGCACGGCGCGCTCATGAACGGCAAGGTAACGCATAGGTCCTCCTCGTGAAATGAAAAAAGTGAATATTGTCCTATCTTTCTCCAGTATAACCCAAGCAATCCCCGTTTCGCAAGTGTATAATGAAAATATCGAAAAGGGGGTCGATTTTCATGGAAATTTCCGCAATTAAGGAGCAAATCTGTGACGTCTGCCACAAGATGTGGCAGCTCGGCTGGGTGGCCGCGAACGACGGAAACGTCACCGCCCTGCTTGACGACGGCACGCTCCTCGCGACGCCGACCGGCATGAGCAAGAGCTTTATCACCCCGGAAAAGCTGATCCGCATCAACGCGAAGGGCGAGGTGCTCGAGGCCGCGGAGGGTCTGCGCCCGTCGAGCGAAATCAAGATGCATCTGCGCTGCTACGAGAAGCGCCCCGACGTGAAGAGCGTCATTCACGCGCATCCGCCGGCAGCGACGGGCTTCGCCGTGGCGCACCGCAGCATGGATATGTACAATATGATCGAGGACGTCGCCGCGATCGGCAGCGTCCCGCTGACGCCGTACGGCACGCCGAGCACCAGCGAGGTGCCGGACGCCATTGAACCGTATCTCGACGAGCACGACGTGATGCTCCTCGAGAACCACGGCGCGCTGGCCGTCGGCAGCGACGTAGTCACGGCCTTCTACCGCATGGAGAGCCTCGAGCTCTGGGCGAAGATCACCATCAACGCCATCATCCTCGGCGGCAGCTACGACATCAGCCGCCAGAACATCGACAAGCTCATCGATCTGCGCAGCTACTACCGGATCACAGGCCGTCACCCGGGCTACAAGAAGTATCCCCGCGACGGCGGAGAGCCGACCGACAAATAAAGACGGGGGGAAAGACGATGCTCAAAAATGTACCGAAGCTTCTCAGCCCGCAGCTTCTCAAGGTGCTCTGCGAGATGGGCCACGGCGACGAGATCGTCATCGCCGACGGCAACTTCCCCTCGGAGAGCATGGGGGCGAACGGCGTGGTCGTCCGCGCGGACGGCCTGCCCGCCACGGCCCTGCTCGACGCCATTCTGACCGTCCTGCCGCTCGATGCCTACGTCGAAAAGCCGGTCGCCCTGATGGCTGTCGTGCCGGGCGACCCGTGCAAGCCCGACGTCTGGGACGAGTACAAGGCCGCCATCGCGAAGCACGGCGAGGATCCGGAGCGCATCGAGATGATGGAGCGCTTCGCGTTTTACGAGAGGACGAAGAAGGCGTACGCCGTCGTCGCGACGGGGGAGGAGCGCATCTACGCGAACATTCTTCTGAAAAAGGGCGTGGTCAAATGAAGCGCAAAGCAACCGTGCTCGCGTTCGACCTTGGCGGCTCGAGCGGCCGCGCCATCCGCGGCGTTTACGATAACGGCTCGTTCTCCTGGGAGGAGCTGCACCGCTTTGAGAACAACCCCTCCGAACGGGACGGCCATTTCCGTTGGGATTTCGGCGAGCTGATGCGCGAGATTCGGATAGGGATCGAGAAGGCGGGAGATTTCGACAGCGTCGCCTTCGACACCTGGGGCGTCGATTTCGGCCTGCTCGACGAAGACGGCAGGCTGCTCGCCGACCCGGTGCACTACCGCGACGGCCGCACCGACGGCGTCCTCGCCGAGGCGCTTCAAACGATGGACGGGGAAACGCTCTACGGCGAGACGGGCACGCAGCTTCTGCAGATCAACACGCTGTTCCAGCTCCTTGCCCTCCAAAAGCAGGAGCCGGAAACGCTCAAAAAGGCGAAAACGCTATTGATGATGCCGGATCTCTTCCGGTACTGCCTGTGCGGCGGCGTGTCGTCGGAGCGCAGCGCCGCCTCGACGGCGCAGCTGCTGCGCCTGCCGGACGGCGAGTGGAGCGCCTCCATTCTGCGGGCGTTCGGCCTGCCGGAGGGGATTCTCCCTCCGCTCGCGGAGAGCGGCGCGCCCGTCGGAAAGCTTCCCGGAAACGGCGCGCTCGTCCTCGCGACGGCGGGGCACGACACGCAGTGCGCCGTCGCGGCTCTGCCCGACCCGGCTCCCGACGCGGCCTTCCTCTCCTGCGGGACGTGGAGCCTTCTCGGCTGCGAGCTCGACGGGCCGATCCTCACGCCGGAGAGTATGCGCCTCGGCCTCTCGAACGAGTGGGGCGCGAACGGCAAAATCAATTATCTCAAAAACATCATCGGTCTGTGGCTGATTCAGGAGAGCCGCCGCGCGTGGAAGCGCGCGGGCGAGTCGTATTCGTACGCAGACCTCGAGCGTCTCGCCCTCGCGGCTGAGCCGCTGCGCTGCTTCATCGACCCGGACGATCCGGTCTTTACCCCGCCCGGTGACCTGCCGGGCCGCGTGCGGGACTACTGCCGCGGAACGGGACAGTACGTCCCGCAGACGGTCGGCGAAATCATGCGCTGCATCTATGAGAGTCTTGCGCTCAAGTACCGCTTTGCGGTGGAGCAGCTTCAGCAGGCAACCGGCAGACGCTTCGGCACGCTGCACGTCCTCGGCGGAGGCGCGAAGGACGGCCTGCTCTGCCGCATGACGGCGGACGCCGCCGGCCTGCGCGTAGTCGCGGGACCGGTGGAGGCCACCGCCCTCGGCAACCTGATGCTGCAGCTCGTCTCCCTCGGCGTCCTGCCCTCCCTCGAGGAAGGAAGGCGTCTCATCGCCCG
>CALWIH010000080.1 GCA_944380675.1 uncultured Clostridia bacterium
CGCCGCGCCCTTTGAAAAGGCGGGCTGAAACTATGCTATTCTCTCCAGAAAGCAAGCTTTCCGGAGAGAATAGCTTCACATTTGAAACCCTTTGGCTTTAATATAATTTCGCGCCAGCCGGAATCGCCGGATCCACCATCAGCAGATTCAGCTTTTCCTTCCCGTCGTCCTCGCAGACGGCGGAAAGCAGCATCCCCTCGGAATCAATGCCCATCATCTTCCGCGGCGGCAAGTTCGTGATGGCCACGAGCGTCTTGCCGAGGAGCTGCTCGGGCTCATAATATTCGTGGATGCCGCTCAGGATCACGCGGTCGTTCCGCGCGCCGTCGTCGAGCACGAATTTCAAGAGCTTCCTGCTCTTCGGCACCGCCTCGCACGAAATCACCTTCACCACGCGGAAGTCGGACTTCGAGAACGTCTCGAAATCCACCAGCTCCTCAAACTGCGGCTCAATCTTGACCTTCGAGAAGTCCGGCGCGGCGGGAACCTCCGGCGCTTCCGCCGCGGCGGGCGCCGCGGGCGCGGCCTTCGGAGCCTCGGCGGGCTTCGGATCGATCGGCTTCATTGTCGGGAAGAGGATGACCTCGCGGATCGAGTCGGAGTTCGTCAGCAGCATGACGCAGCGGTCGATGCCGATGCCGAGGCCGCCCGTCGGCGGCATACCGTACTCGAGCGCCGTCAGGAAGTCCTCGTCCATCATGCCGGCCTCGTCGTCGCCCTTCGCGCGCAGCTCGACCTGCTTCTGGAAGCGGGCGCGCTGGTCGATCGGGTCGTTCAGCTCGGAGAACGCGTTGCCCATCTCGCTGTGGCAGATGAACAGCTCGAAGCGCTCCGTCAGGCGCGGATCCTTCGCGTACCGCTTCGCGAGCGGGCTGACGTCCACCGGATGCATCGTGATGAACGTCGGCTGGATCAGCTTCTCCTCGACCTTCTGGTCGAAGACCTCGTACAGCGCGTTGCCCCACGTCCGGTCGGCCGTCGGGGGCAGCTCCACGCCGATCGACTTCGCGAGCGCGACGGCCTCCTCGTCGTCCGTCACCGCCATGAAGTCGAGGCCCGTGTACCGCTTCACCGCCTCGTGCATCGGCAGGCGCGGCCAGCCGGGCGTCAGGTCGATCCGCTCGCCCTGCCACTCGACCTGGTACGTCCCGAGCAGCTTCTGCGCGGCGGAGGAGAGCAGCTCCTCAAAGAGGTCCATCATATCGTTGAAGTCGGCGTACGCCTCGTACAGCTCGACCGTGGTGAATTCCGGGTTGTGCTTCGGGTCCATGCCCTCGTTGCGGAAGATGCGCCCAAGCTCGTACACGCGGTCAAGACCGCCGACGATGAGCCGCTTGAGCGGAAGCTCCGTCGCGATGCGCATATACATATCGATGTCGAGCGTGTTGTGGTGCGTGATGAACGGACGCGCCGTCGCGCCGCCGGAGATCGTGTTGAGCACCGGCGTCTCGACCTCCATATAGCCGCGCGCGTCGAGGAAGTCGCGGACGTGCTTGATGAACTGCGAGCGCAGCACAAAGTTCCGCTTGACCTCCGGGTTCATGATAAGGTCGACGTAGCGCTGGCGGAAGCGCAGCTCCGTGTCCTTGAGGCCGTGGAACTTCTCCGGCAGCGGCAAAAGGGACTTGCCGAGAAGCGTCAGCTTCTGCGCGTGCACGGAGATCTCGCCTCTCCGCGTGCGGAAGACAAAGCCCTCGACGGCGGCCAGATCGCCGACGTCCCAGCACTCCTTCATCTCGCGGTACGCGTCCTCGCCAATCTCGTCAATCTTGACGTAGACCTGCATCCGGCCCGTCTTGTCGTGAATATCCAGAAAGCTCGCCTTGCCCATGTCGCGGCGGCTCATGACGCGCCCCGCGATGCAGACATGGCGCTCCGTGTTTTCGTCAAAGCTCTCGCGGATCTCCTCCGCGAACGCGTCGCGCGGGCACTTCGTGAGGACGAACGGGTCCTTGCCGGCCTCGCGCAGCCTCGCGAGCTTGTCGCGGCGGATCTGCAGCAGCTCGCCGAGCTCGAGCTCCTGCTCCGGCTCTCTCTTCTTCTCGCTCATTTGCTTACTCCTTACTGTCCGGCGATCCGCTTACTTCGAAATCGCCAGCACCTCGTATTCCATGACGCCGGACGGCACCTCGACGTCGAAGCGGTCGCCCAGGCTGTGGCCGAGAAGCGCGCGTCCCACGGCGCATTCGTCGGAAATCAGACCCTCGAGCGGATCGGCCTCGTTCGAGCCGACAATCTGGTACAGGATGACGCTGCTGCTGCCGTTCTGCTTGTTCGTGACGCGCAGCTCCACCTTCGAGCCGATGTGGATGTGCTCGTTGCTCAGCTCGTCCTCATCGATGACCTTCACGCGCTTGAGCGTCGCCTCGATCTCGGCGATGCGCGCCTCCATCATGGCCTGCTCGTTCTTCGCCTCGTCGTACTCGCTGTTTTCCGAGAGGTCGCCGAAGGACAGCGCCACCTTGATTTTCTCCGCAATCTCCTTGCGCTTGACGCTCTTGAGCTCTTCGAGCTCGTTCTCCAGCTTTTCCAGACCGGCCTGGGTCAAAAAGATCTGTTTCTCCGCCATTGTGTAACGCCACCCCTTGTCTTCAAGTTATCTTATTTATTATAGCGATCGGGGAGGGGGTTGTCAACTCCTCCCGCGCCGCGCGCCGCCGTCTTCCTCATGCCGGTTGACGCGCCCGTCCCCGTGTCAGACGGCCTCCCCGTCTTCCTCAGCCGTCTTTCTCGTCCCGGCTGACGCGCTCGTCCTCCTGTTCGGAAGCCTCCGCGCCCTCCTCAGGCGGCAGCGGCGGGACGGCAGGGCGCTCCTGCTTCTCCTTTCCGGCCTTCGCCTCCTCGCGCGAGCGCTTCGTCTCCTTGTAGTAGACCCAGCACGCGAGCACAAGCGCGACGAACGTCACCCCGCGCAGCACCCACAGCCACACGCCCTCGAACAGCGGCGCGTCGAGCACGGCGGCGGCCAGCCACCACGCGCCGAGCAGAAGGAAAAACAGCCCGAGCGGCACGAACACCTTGTTTTCCCTGCGGAACCGGAACAGCAAAAGCAGGCTGACGGCAAACCACAGCACAGCGTATAAAATTTCCTGCATCGCAACGCCCTCCTTGCGCGGAACAGAATCCAAAAAAATCGGGCGGCCTGCGCGCTCTCCCTCCATCGGGAAACCGCTCCGCCGCCCTTGTATCATACCGCCCGCGCGTGCCGTTTGTCAAGCGCCGCCGCACCGTTTTGCCGCGTGGGAAAATCAGAGCGCTCCGCTCACTGGAGCGCCGTGCTTTAAACCTCCCTCAGAACGAGGGAGGTGTCGCCGCAGGCGACGGAGGGAGGGACGCTGCCCTCCTACCGCGCAGAAAAATCAGAAGAATTCTGCTCACGATTTGCCGTTCTTAGCCCCCTTTGGTGGAAGTCCGGGGGTGTGCGCCGCCGTAGTGGCGGCGCGACGGAGGGGATGCTGCCGCAGCGCCGCGGGCGCTGCGGCGTCTGAAACATCAATTTGCGGTGCGCGGCACCGGAAATTGACGTTTCAGCGGCTCGGTGCGGAGCTGTGGAGCGCCGTCACGGCAGCGGCCATTCCTATTCTTTTTCTGCCGTGCGCACAGCAGCACTGGTTTTCAATCGGCCTCTCGTAAAATTACTCCGGGCTTCTGATCTTCAACTCAGCTGCTGAAACGTCAATTTCCGGTTTTTCAAACCGCAAATTGATGTTTCACGCGCAATTCTCCGGTATCACCGGAGAATTGTATGCGGCCGGACAGATACGTCTCATGAGTGCAGGGGAAATCTTTCTGACCGCAACCATCTGAGCGGGAGAGAATGGTTAGCTGCGTTGCCCCCTTATTCCTGCCAATAGGAATGGCGGTTGCGTCCCGTCATTCCTATCGGCAGAGGAATGGAGGAGGAGGGGAGCTGGGTGGTTTCCGAAATCTGAAGATGCTGCTTCGTAAAGAAGTTATGTTTTCGCGTCAGCGCGCAGCGAGATAACTCCTTTACAAAGCAAAATCCACAGCTATCGGCGTGTAACGCGTCAGCCCCACGGGATGACCGAAAAAGCCACAGTTCCGCACCGAGCTGCTGAAACATCAATTTCCGGTGCCGCGCACCGCAAATTGATGTTTCAGACGCAACACCTGGCCGCGCCAGGTGTTGCAGGGCACCGCAGTGCCCGAGTCGCCCCCGATTGAACCGCCGGGGCGGTTCAATCTTCTGGGGGAGATGGACAGAAGGCGTCGTCTCCCGACGCCTTCTGTCCAGAGGGGGTGCTGCGCGCTGCCGGAAAGAGTACGCTGCCGTCACGGCGCTCTACAGCTCCGCACCGAGCCGCTGAAACGTCAATTTCCGGTTCCATGAACCGCAAATTGACGTTTCAGACGCAGCGCCTGGCCGCGCCAGGCGCTGCAGCTCCGCGCAGAAAAATCACCTTCCCCCGGGGAGCGGCCTTTTTCTCCGCGCCGCGGCGCGCCGCGCGCTCACGGAGCACCTTCTCCCGATGCAGGGCAAACAGCGCGCACGTCAGGACGACAAGCGCCAGAATCGCTTCCAAAGCCACAAGGAGCGCGCCCGCCTCGCCCGCCGCGAGACCGCCCAGCCCCATCGCCGCGCTGAGCGCGCAGAGCTTCGCGCCGTCCCCCCACGCGGGACGATACCGGAAATAGAGCGCCGCAGCCGCGGCCAACGTCAGCACGCCGAGAATCATCATGTTCCGTTCCTCCAAGCGCTCCGCAGAGCAAGCATTTGTTCGATAAAATCAGACCGTTTGTTCGTCTGTGTTCTTATCTTAGCACAAATGTTCTTGTTTTGCAAGCACTTTTTCGAACAGAGATCGAACATTTTTTGAAGGGAAGGCGCGAAAAGGACGCCTTCCCCGCACGGGGAAAGCGTCCTTTCCGAACTTGTTCAAAGGCGATTCGCTGCTTTTTGGGCGCAGCTTATCCGAGAATGTACACGTTCATGTTGCGCACGCCGATTTGATAGCACTCGGAAAGGGTATCATAGTACAGATCGGCGATGATGGTGTTGCGCATACAGGCGCCGCCGGTGTCGGAGGCAACGGCATAGCCGTAGACGACCTTGCCGTCCGGCGAGCAGATATAGAGCTTCGTCCCGTACGGGATGACGTTCGGGTTGACCGCGACGCGGCCGAACGCGGCCGGCGCGCCGGTGGCGGTGATGCCGCCGCCCGTGTAGGCGGAGCATTTGCCGGTGAGGAGCTTCGTGTAGACGACCTCGTTGCCGTTCGCGTCGTAGACGGTGCCGTCGCTCTCAATCGTGGCCCAGCCGTTCGGGTTCTTCGTGCCCTCGCGGACAACCTGGGTCACGGGCTCGGAAAGCACCTCGCTCTCGAGGATGACGCTCTCGGCGACCACGCCGTCGACAATCTTATTGCGGCGGGTGACGGTCTGCACGCCGTCCTTGCCCTGCACGTCCACCTTGCGGACGCCGCGGGGAAGGGAGGAGTCCTTCGTCACGGTCTCCGTGAACGCGATGGTCTCGTCCGCCGTGACCTCCTCGTACGTCACGCGCTGCACCTTCACCTGCATCCCCTCGGTGATCTTCGTCTCGAGGGCAGGGGTGACGATGTCGTCCTCGCCGAGGGTAATCTCCTGCGCCGCGAGGAGGCTTTCGACCGTCTCGCCGTCGAACACGACGAGCTTCTTCGTCTTGCCGTCAGCCGTCAGCGTGACCTCATGGCGGCGCTGAATATCCATCACCGTGTCGGAGGTGACCTTCGCGGAGGCGGAAACGCTCAGGATATCGTTCGCGTCCGCCGTGACGCCGCACTGCTTCATCGCGTCGGCGATCGTCTGGCCCTCGTAGACGACGGCGGTCTTCGCCATGCCGTCGGCAATCACGACGACCTCGTGCGCGCTCGTCAGGTAGATGGACACCGCGCCGGTCTCCTGATTCGTGGAGAAGGAGACGATGTCGCCCTCGCCGACGTTCAGGCCCATCGAGAGCAGCTGCTTCTGCGCGTCCTGCACGGTCGCGAGGGAGGTCAGCAGCGTGCCGCTGTACAGCTCGTCGTTGTAATACACAGTCGCCCTGCGGGAGTCAGCCATGACGGTCGTCACGCAGCTGACGGTGATGACGAGCATCACGGCCAGCGCCGTTGCCTTCTTAATCGGGGATCTGCCCCAAACCTTACTGATAATCCGCAGGAATGCGTTCTCGTTCTTTTTCGTATTCATTGCTTCACCTTTCTTGCCGCGGCGGTTCATATTCGCTCCGAAAACCGGCGCCACCGCCGCCGCGCCCAATCCGGGAGCTGCGCTGATGTGGCTATTATATGCGCCGGTTACAAATCTGTCAAAAATTTAAGAGGGGTGGTTTTTGACCATTATGCCGAAGCTGATTTTCATTTTATTTCTTTTATAGAATCATTTCGCCCGGATTCGGCGTTTTCCGTCCGGAAAAAATCCGCCGGATCTGTGCAGATTGCAAGAACTTAAATGTTACAGCGCCGTAACCATTGTAACAAACCTGTTGCAACCGGCGCAATTTTCCATTTGACGATCCCCGAAAACCGCTCTGCGCCGGGCTTTTTCGGACTTTTTTCCTCCGTCCCGGGGACGCAAAGGCCGCGCCGTTTTTCCTATATAAAATAGGAAGCGATTCGCTTTACAATTCAGGGCGCGCGTGATAAGATAAACGCAGAAAGAGTAAGGAGGTTAACAGCCATGTACAACGTGCGTGAAGTGACAAAGGATCTCTACTGGGTCGGTGCGAACGATCACCGTCTCGCCCTTTTTGAAAATATTCATCCGATTCCCCGCGGCGTCTCCTACAACGCCTATCTTCTGACGGACGAGCAGACGGCTCTCCTCGACACGGTGGACTGGTCGGCCTGCCGCCAGATGCTGGAGAACATGGAGCACGTCCTCGCCGGGCGTCCGCTCGACTGGCTCGTCATCCACCACATGGAGCCGGATCACGGCGCGTCGATTCAGGAGGTGCTGCTGCGCTATCCGGGCGTGAAGGTGGCGGCGTCCGCGAAGGCGTTCGAGATGATGCGCCAGTTCGGCTTCTCGACGGAGGGGCATGAGTGCGTCTGCCTCAAGGAGGGCTCGACGCTGCCGCTCGGAGCGCACGAGCTGACGTTCCTCGCCGCGCCGATGGTGCACTGGCCGGAGGTGCTCGTCTCGCTCGACACGGCGAACGGCGTGCTGTTCTCGGCGGACGCGTTCGGCTCCTTCGGCGCGCTCGACGGCGCGCTCTTTGCCGACGAGGTCAACTTCGACCGCGACTGGATCGACGACGCGCGCCGCTACTATACGAATATTGTCGGCAAATACGGCCCGCAGGTGCAGGCGCTCCTCAAGAAGGCCGCCGGCCTGCTCGACAAAATCAAGTTCATCTGCCCGCTGCACGGTCCCGTGTGGAGAGAGAACCTTGCCTACTTCATTGACAAGCACGACAAGTGGAGCCGCTACGAGCCGGAGGAGAAGGGCGTGCTGATCGCGTACGCCTCGATGTACGGCAACACGGAGGAGGCCGCGCAGGCCATCGCGTCGAAGCTGTACCAGAAGGGCGTGAAGAACGTGGTCGTCCGCGACGTGTCGAACACGCACGTCTCGTATCTGATCGCCGACGCGTTCCGCCTGAGCCACATCGTCCTCGCGAGCGTGACGTACAACCTCGGCATCTATCCCGTGATGCATAACTTCCTCGCCGACATGAAGTCTCTCGCCCTGCAGAACCGCACCGTCGCCCTCGTCGAGAACGGCACCTGGGCGATCAAGTCCGGCGAGCTCATGGCGAAGGAGCTCGAGGGGATGAAGAATATGACCGTCCTCCCGGACAAGCTCACCATCAAGTCCGCCCTTCCCGCCGACCGCGAGGCCGAGCTCGACGCCTTCGCCGAGGCCCTCGCCGCCTCCTGCCGCGCGTGAGGTCCGCGGGCAGCGTATTTTGAAGCATTGATGTATGAAAAAACCACCAGCCGCGCGGCTGGTGGTTTTTTGCGTGGTGGTGGAGGGGGGCAAATAACGTGCTCCAGTGAGCGGAATTCTTCTGAATTTCCCACGCAGCAAGAGAGCGTCACCTCCGGCACCTCCCTTTCCCATTTTATAAAATTAAGCACAACAAATCCCCGCGTTTCACCGGAAACCGCGGGGATTTTTATTCCAAAAAGTATTAAATTTATCAAATATACAATCAGTATTCCTTTTCACCCTCCCGCGAACCCCAGGCTCGCCAGCGACAGCACGGCGACGTAGAGGAGCGCGGCGGGGAGGCCGCGGAAGGCGGGCGGAGCGTCCTGACTGCGGGCGCGCTCGTAGGCGGGAGTCAGGGCGAGGGTCGTGAGGTAGAAGGCGAGGCCGACGCCCGCCGCGTAGCCGAGGCCCTGCAGTGCGCCGAGAGCGAGCGCCTCGCGCGCGAACGGGACGGCAAGCACCACCGTATTGACGGCGGCGGGGGCGAGCACCGCGCCGTGCCGCTCCATGAAGCGCGGCGCGAGCCGCGTGAGGAGGAAGGCGGCGAGGGCATACGCCGCCGCGGCGAGCAGCGCGAGCGCGAGCGGGTGCAGCACATCCCGCCACGCGGCGGGGAAGAGCTGCGGCGGCAGCAGGAGCGAAAGCTCGAGCGAGACCGCCGAGAACAGGAAGACGAACAGCGCGTACCACGCCCGATGGCGCGGCTTGCGCGCCGAGCGCAGCATCCGGCTCAGGCCGAGGCCGTTCGGCAGCAGGAGGTTCTCGACCGTCAGCGCGGCGAGGACGGCCCAGAAAACGGGCAAAAGCAGCTCTGTCACAGGCGCGTCACCCTCCTTTTCCCGGCGTGGCGCGCGCGCCGGAGATTATGCGCCTGTACGGCGGCGGCGAGAAAGCCCAAAATCAGGAAGCCGAAGAACGGCAGCGCCGGCGCGCCGCCGAGCCATCCGGAGCCGCCGCCCTCGCCCGTCCACACGTCCGCGCCGCGCAGCACGGCGCGCAGCGCCGCCTGAGCGCACAGCAGAAGGCCGGAGCCGAGCGTGCAGCCGAGCACGTCCGCCGCGACGGCGGGGAAGATGTGCGTCGGCGCGTATTCGTTCAGGCGCGAGAGCACCATCGAGTTCGCGATCTGCAGGACGAGCACCGCGCCGGGCAGCGCCGCCGATCCGGGAAACAGCCGCTCCGTGAGGAGGGCGGCGGGCGTCCAGCACAAAGCGGAGAGCGCCAGCGCCGCGCCGGGGCGCAGCCAGTCGGGCAGCGCCGCCCCGAACGCGCAGAACAGCAGCCCCGCGAGGAGCGACTGCGCGACGAGCAGGGCGGAGAGCGGCACGGACTGCGAGAGCGAGCCGCACACCGCCGCCGGGTACAGGCCGAGCGCGGCGGTCAAAACGGGATTGCGCCAGAGAAGGCCGTTCGCGAAGACGATTCCCGTCTCGCGCAGCGTTTCACGTTTCACGGCAGACGCACCCCCTTCATCCGCGCCGACAGGACGGCGCCGTCCAGCACCGGCGAAAACGCGTTCGCGAGCAGAATGGCGAAGCACGCCCCCTGCTCGTACGCCCCGACATGGCGCATCGCCATGAGCAGCGCCGCCGCGAGCGCGCCGAAGCAGCACCGCCCCGTGAACGTGCGCGGCGTCGTGACCGGGTCGCCGCACAGGAAGACGGCGGCAAAGAGCAGCGAGCCGGTGAGCAGCTCATACTTGACGCTCGTGAGCGCCGTGGTCGGGATCCGCGGGAACAGCGCGGCGGCGACTGCCGCCGTCACGAGAAAGCAGACCATCGTCTCCCAGCGCAGACTGCGCCGCGCGAGGAGAAAGATCGCCGCCGCCCCGAGGACGAGCGCGCCCGTACACCCGATTGCGCCGGGGAACACGCCCCAGAGCAGGTCGCGCGGCAGGATGGAGGGCATCAGCCCCTTCGCGAGGATCGATCCGGGCGACGTGCCCGCCGTGAACGAAATTTCGCTCTCGAGCGAGAGCCGGCCCGCCGCGGGGTCGGCGTACGCGAAGACAAGATCGGGGCGGCACACGGTCGCGAAGGCGACGCCCGCCGCCGCGGGGTTGAAAAGGTTATTCCCCGTCGCGCCGAAGGGCAGCTTCACGGCGAGAATCGCGAACGCCCCCGCCAGCGCGGGAAGCCAGTACGGCACAGTGGGCGGCAGCAGCATCGCGACGGTCAGCCCCGTCACGAGGGACGAGAGGTCGCCGGAGCCGAACGAGCGCTTCACAAGCAAACCTGTCACGATGTCGCACACGGCGCAGGACGCGCACGCCGCGAGCGCGGCGAGCAGCACGCGCGGCCCGTACTGCACGCACGGCAGGACGAGCAGCGCCAGCAGCGCGAACAGCGCGTCGCCCTGCATGGAAAACACCGTCTTTTCCCGGTAGAGGAAGGGGGCGGCGCAGGCACGAAGCTTCAAAAGAAATCACCGCTTTTCCTGATGGCCGCCGCGCGGGCGACCTCTGCCGAGAGCGGCAGTCCGGCGGGGCAGACCGCCGTACAGGCGGCGCAGTTGATACAATTCTGGACGCCCAAAAGGAGGAAGGGATCGACCGACGACTTGCGCAGCGCCTCGTGGATCTCCCACGGCAGGATGCCCTGCGGGCAGACGCGCGCACACCTCCCGCAGCCGATGCACGCGACGGCGCGCTTTCTCTGCGGATGCAGCAGCGCCGTCACGCAGCGCGCGTGGAGCGGGACGGGCGCGTCGAGATCGGTGACGGCGCTTCCCTGCGCCGCCGGGCCGACGTAGACGAGCGACGCGTCCTCCGAGAGGCCGCAGCGGGAGAGCAGCTCCCGCACGCTTGTCCCGGCGGGGAAGCGCAGGTTTTTCGCGGTACGCACGGCGTCCCCCGCGACCGTCGCGACGCCGAACGTCTGCGCCTCGCCCTTCATCGCGCGGCAGAGCGCGGCGAGCGCCTGCGGGCCGATCAAGCTCGCGCTGACGCCGCTTTTGCGCAGCCTGCGCAGGAGAAACGCCTTTGCCGGATACGGCGCGTTTGCCGTCTCGACGCGGAAGCCCGGGTACGCCGCGGCCTCCTCGCGCGTCGAAAGCGCGATGCCGAGCTCCTCCGCCCCGCAGAAGGAGGCGGCGAGGCGCAGCCCCTCGCCGACGTCGCCGAGGCGTTCGCGCAGCACGGCGCGGGCGGAGGAGCACCAGGGGTCGTCCTCGATGCCGCAGGCGAGCAGGAGGGAAACCTCCCTGCGCCGGAGCCGGTACAGCTCCTGATACAGCGGACGCCCCGTGATCTCGTCGACAATCCCCGCCTCCGCGGCGGCGCACAGGACGCGCTCCTCGAGTCCCCCGCCGGTGACGGCCTTTGTCCGCACGGCGCGGGAGCCCTCCCGGCGCAGCACCGCCGCCCAGACGTGCCCGCATCCCGGAATCTGCCGGAACTCGACGGCCTCCACCACGCCGGAGACGGGCGCGTGCGCCGCGGCGGCGTATTTCGGCGCGCTGAGCACCTGTCCGGCGGCGACGAGGTCGCCCTGCGCCGCTATGCGCGCGTACGACTCCTCCGCGCCCGGCATCGGGACGCAGAGCGTCTCGGGGATCGGCAGGTCCTCGATAGGCCCGTCCGCCCCGTGATATTCAAAGCGGTATCCGCGCAGAAACGGCACGGCAGCATTCCTCCCTCTCAGCCCTCGGCAGCCGCGGCGGCGGCGCGCAGGCCGGCGATCGCGATCGCCGGATTCGGCGCCTTGAAGACGCTCGTCCCCGCGACGCAGATCGAGACGCCCGCGCGCGCGGCCTCGGCGACGGTTTCGTCGTTGACGCCGCCGTCGATCTCGATCGGCACGTCGAGTCCGGACGCCATGGCCTTCGCCCGGATGGCGCGCACCTTTTCCAGCATGGCGGGCTGGAATTTCTGCCCGCCGAAGCCCGGCTCGACCGTCATGACGAGCACCATGGCGAGCCGGTCAAGGTACGGGAACACCGCCTCCGCGGGCGTCCCGGGCTTGATCGCGACGGCAGGCTGGCAGCCGAGCGCGCGGATCTGCGCGATGGTCTCGGCGGGGTCGCCCTCGGACTCGAGGTGGAAGGTAACGCCGTTCACGCCCGCTTTCGCGAGGCCGGCGAGGTAGCGCTGCGGCTCGCGCACCATGAGGTGCACGTCAAAAAACGTGGACGCGTACGGACGCAGCGAGGCGATGACGGAGACGCCGAACGAGAGATTCGGCACGAAATTTCCGTCCATCACGTCGAGGTGGATGATATCCGCCCCGGCCTCCTCGAGCCGCCGCGTCTCCTCCCCCATTCGTGCGAAATCGCAGGACAGCATGGAAGGCGCAATTTTCATAGATATCCCTCCAAAAGATTTTCTCCCGCCGGGCGCGCATCGGCCGCGTATGCCGGATGATTTTCCGGAAGCGTCTGCCGGGAAACCGCACCCCGCTCCTGTTATTTGCCCCATGCAATACATTTTTCTCCGTTTTTGAGGGCAAAAGCTACAAAAGGCCAGCTTTGTTCTTTATTATATCACGAAAGCCTTCGCAATTGCAACGGTGAGCCCCTTCGCCCCGCCCGAA
>CALWIH010000081.1 GCA_944380675.1 uncultured Clostridia bacterium
CCCAGCTGCCGACCCAATACAATCGCGCGGCTCGGCCGCGCCACCACACTTCTTCCCTATTCCCTCTTACTTTTTCCTTTAATTACTCCTGGCTCCCAGCTCCTTACCCGCTCCCAGCCAATCGGTAATTCTTCCCTCTGTCCGCCTCGAAGGAGAAGCAGTAGCCTTTGCTGCGCTGGTAGACGCGGCTGCCGATGGCTTCGTCGGCGTCGATGAGCTCCTCGATGGTGAGCTCGGTGGAGAAGATGGTCGGGAGGCGGTTGATGTAGCGGGCGTTGATGAGGTCGAAGGCGAGGTTCACGTCGCCGGGGGTGGGCGGACGGCGGCGGCCCGTGTCGGCCTTGCCGGACTTGAACAGGTCGTCGATGTAGAGCACGTCCGCCTCCCGGTACGGACGGAGGAGACGCTCGTAATCCGGCTCGTTGACGCTCGCCTTGAGCTTCGCAGACGCCTCCTTCCACAGCATATACCGCACCGCCTTTCCCTGCTCGAGGAACGCCCCCGCTATCGCCGTGCAGAGGTGCGTCTTCCCGACGCCGGGCTGTCCGCCCGCAAAGAACCACGCGTCCCCGCCCTCGCGGACGAACCGCTCCGCCGCGCGCTTGAAGCGCTCCTGCCACGGCGTGGTTGCGCGGAAATTGTCGAAGCGGTACTCCTCCATGCTGCTCTGCAGGCCGGATTCCCGGATGCGGCGCTGCGCGCGGCGCAGCTCCATGCAAGTGCATTCCCGGCTGACGAGCCCCTTCTCCTCCGTCTCCGAGTAGACGAGCCCCTTGTTGCGGCAGATGGGGCAATCGTAGCCCGTGAGGCTCCCGCGCGCCTCGTTGAGCCGCTCGGCCTCCGTCCGCTTAGAAATGCTCCCCGAGCGATATGCCTCCGCCACCTCCGGCGGGACGCGCCGCAAGAGCTCCGGCAGAATAAGATTCATCGCGCTTCCTCCTCTCCGCTTCCAGTTCCTCCGCCGACCGCACGCCCCGCTTCCCGCAGTCCCGCAGGATGGCGGCGGCATAGCTCCATTTGCGGACGTTGTTCTCCGCCGCGAGCTCGATGGCCCGCGCTATCAGGCCGGGCTCGAGTCCCTCCGCGAGGAACGAGGCCGCCTGCTCCGCGACGTGCCGCGGCATCATGCCGATGCTTTTCTCGTAAGCCTCCGCTATCAGGGCAAGGCTGTCGTCCGCGGGGGATGAGCTCGTCCCCTCCTCAAAGGACGGCTCTCCGGCTGCGTCGGCCTCGGCGGGAAAAAGATTGTCGTTGTCCTTTTCCCTGTCTTTTTCCCTGTCCTTCTCCTTGTCCTTTTCCATGTCCTTGTCCTTGGCGTCGAACGCTGCAAACCGCCGGCGAGCGCCTGCGGCCGCATCCGTCCGCTTCTGTGCGTTTCGCCTGTTCTTCTCGCATTTCTCCGCGTACTTCTGCTTATCCCTGTCCATCTGGGCCGCAAAGGCCGGAAAGACGAACCGTTCGTTGCCGCGGAGCTCCGGCTGCTTGCCCGTGATGCTGTAGCTGAGCATCGCCGTGAAAAGCCGCCCGCGCTCCGAGTCGTTGAGTGGTTCCAGACTTTGGAGATAGCTGTGATACACATTGAAGCTGTTCAGGGCCACGCGATTCTCCTCCTCCCGTGTTGTGAGTTGTCCTGCGCTGCCCGTTTCGGCGGTCCGTGCGCTCTCTGCATCCTTTCCCTCCCTTTTGTTCATCCTCAAGATATTTGAGCTCAGTTTCATTAAATCACAAGATTCTTGATTTGTCAAGCGGTTTTCCTCAAGAATCTTGATTTTTCTCTTTACATTTGGGGAAGACTATGGTTCAATAAGGGTAACAGGAATTCGCAGCGGGCGAAAGGAGCGGCGCAGATGGGCATTGGAAGACGGATTCGGGAGGCGCGGGAGCGGCGCGGGCTCACGCAGGAGGAGCTCGGCAGGCGCGTCGGGGTGACGGGCTCGGCGATTACGAACTACGAGAAGGAGGTCAGCCATCCGAAGGAGGGCGTGCTCTACGCGCTCCTTCGGGAGCTCTCGGTCGAGCCGAACTACCTGTTTCAGGACTGCGTCACGACGGCCGGAGGCGAGAGCGGTCTCTCCGGGGAGGAGCTTGCGCATCTCACGCAGTACAGGCAGCTTGACGCGTACGGCCGCGAGGCGGTGGACGCCGTGCTCCGGTGCGAGGGGCGGCGCTGCGCGGCCCAGCGGGACGCCGCGGAAACGGAGGACGAGCCGAAGACCATCC
Source organism: uncultured Clostridia bacterium (assembly GCA_944380675.1). GTDB lineage: Bacteria > Bacillota > Clostridia > Oscillospirales > Acutalibacteraceae > Caccousia. Next base: position 2,221 of record CALWIH010000081.1, read on the forward strand.
TCCTGCCGGAGCTGCTCCAGCCGGCGGCGGCGGGCTACGGCAGCGCGGCGGACGACGAGACGACGACGCAGGTGCGCGTCGCGCTGAACCGCCTGACGCGCCGGGCGGACTACATCGTCCGCGTGCACGGGGACAGCATGGAGCCGCAGTTTTCCGACGGCGACCGCGTGCTCGTCCGCCGCCAGCCGGTGGTCGAGAACGGCGAGGTCGGCGTCTTCCTGCGGGACGGCGAGCGCGTCATCAAAATCTACCGCGACGGCGCGCTGGAGAGCGTGAACCCGAAGTACGGGCGGATGGAGTTCCGCGGCTTCTCGGAGTGCAAGGGGCTCGTCCTCGGCGTTTTGAAGGACGAGTGGGTCTCCGATTCGGACAGCGAGTGAAGGAGGGGCAGCCATGACGCCGACCAGAAAGCTGCCGCTTTTTCTCGTGAGCGGCGCGTCGTGCGTGGGGAAATCGTCGCTGTGCGAGGTGCTGTTCCGCCGGGAGCAGGACTTCCTCGTCCTCGAGAGCGACCTTCTCTGGCGCAAGGAATTCGACACCCCCGAGACGCAGTACCGCGAATTTCGGGAAACGTGGCTGCGCGTCTGCGCGAACGTCGCGCAGATTGGCCTCCCTGTCGTCCTCTGCGGCTGCGTGACGCCGGAGCAGATCGAACCCCTCCCCGAGCGCGCCCTCTTCTCCTCCACCCACTACCTCGCCGCCGTCTGCTCCGACCTCGCCATGCGCCGCCGCCTCACCCTCCGCGGCGTCACCGACCCCGCCCGGATCGAGAGCTCCATGCGGTTTAACCGGTGGCTCCGGGAGAACGGAGAAACGACGGAGCCGGGAATGACGCTGCTCGATACGACGGAACTGACCATCGAGGAGGCGGCGAGAAAGGCGGAGGGGTGGGTTCGCACGAGGCTGCAACAACGCCCCAGACGTTGTTGCGTCTGAAATTCAATTTGCCGGGTGGCGTCCCGGCAAATTAAATTTCAGCGGCTCGGTGCGGAGCTGTGGAACGCCGTCTCGGCAGCGTACTCCTTCCGGCAGCGCGCAGCGCCCCCTCTGTCAAAAGGGCGTCGGGAGACGACGCCTTCCCTCCAGAGGGGGCGCTCACGGGAGCTGCGAGGAAGAAATAAAAGGAGAAGGCCGCTGCCGTGACGCCGCTCCGCGTCGCGCTTTAAAACTACCTGTCGGAAGCATCCCTCCGTCGCGGCGTTGCGACGCCGCGCCACCTCCCTTCCACCAAGGGAGGTTTAAACACAAAAAAGCAGAGAAGCAATTTTTCACTGCTTCCCTGCTTTTGTTTTTTATCGGGGCAAGAGGGCTCGAACAGCCCCCTTGCCCTATTGAGGTGTTAAGGGACTTGTACGCTGTATGAAAGGAGGGGAAAACGTCAGCCGGCGGCTTCCTCCTGCTCCGCGCGGTACTGGGCCATGTAGAGGTCGTAGTAGTACCCCTTCTTGGCCATGAGCTCGTCGTGCGAACCGGCTTCCTTGATTTCGCCGCCGTCGATGTACATGATGCGCGTGCAGCTGCGGATGGTGGAAAGGCGGTGCGCGATGATGAAGGACGTTCTGCCCTGCAGGAGGAGGTTGATGCCGCGCTGCAGGAGCTGCTCGGTCGAGGTGTCGATCGAGGACGTCGCCTCGTCGAGGACGAGAATCTTCGGGTCGGCGAGGAGCGTGCGCGCGAACGCGATGAGCTGCTTCTGGCCCTGCGAGAGGCCGCCGCCGCGCTCCTTGACCTCCGTCTTGTAGCCGCGCGGGAGCTTCTTGATAAAGTCGTCGGCGCACAGGAGCTTCGAGACGCGGACGATGTCGTTGTCCGTCGCGTCGAGGCGGCCGTAGCGGATGTTGTCCGCTATCGTGCCGGAGAAGACGAAGCTGTCCTGCAGCATGATGCCCATCTGGCTGCGCAGCGAGTGGAGCGTCACGTCCATGACGCTGTGGCCGTCAATCAGGACGGCCCCCTCCTCTATATTATAAAACCTGCTGATCAAATTTACAATAGTTGTTTTTCCGGCTCCTGTCGGTCCGACGATGGCGATGCTCTCGCCGGGCTTCGCCGTGAAGCTCACGTCGCGCAGAATTTTCTGGCCGGGCTCATAGCCGAAGTTCACATGGTCGAAGCGCACCTCGCCCACGATCGGCGGCAAAGCCTCTGCGCCGGGGCGGTCTTCAATGACCGGGGGCTCGTTCATCGTCTCGAAGATGCGCTCGAGATACGCCATCGCGTCGACGAACTTGTTGTAGATGTTCGCGAGGTTCACAATCGGCTGCCAGAACTTCGAGGCGTAGGTGCCCATCGCGAGCAGGACGCCGAACGAGGCCATCGGGTTGAGCGCGTACGCGCCGACGATGTAGACGAGCGAGAACACAATCTGCGAAATCGTCTCCGTCGAGAACCAGACGGAGTTGGAGATGTAAATCGCGTGCATCCACGCCTTCCGGCGCTCCTCAATCAGGCGGTCGAGGATGCCGAGGTTCGTCTCCTGACGGTTGAACGCCTGCGTCACCTTCACGCCCTCAATCGACTCCTGCACATACGCGTTGAGGTTCGAGTTCTTGTTGGAAATCACCTGATACGCGCGGCGCTGCCTCGGCTTGATAATCAGGATGAACACAATCAGCACCGGCAGACCGGCCACCGTCACCGCCGCGAGCGGCACGCTGACCTGGAACATGAAGAAGATGATGAAGATGATGTTGATGATTTCGATGATGAAGTCGAGCAGGCCGTTCGACAAAACGTCCGACACATTGTTCACATAGTGGACGATGCGCACGAGAATCTTTCCGTGCGGGCGGTTGTCGTAGTACGCGAAGGGCAGCACCTGCAGATGCGCGAACAGGTCGCGCCGGATGTCGTGCACCATCGTCTGCGACGCCTGCGCCACGATGACGCGGCGGATGGCCGTAAAGCCCACGTTGACGAGAATCGTCGCGGCGAGCAGGACGGAGAGGCGAATCAGCTCGTCCATTTTCCCCTGCGGGATGGAGTTGTCCATCGCGTAGGAGACAATCATCGGGCCGGTCAGGCCCACGACGCTGCCGAGGCCGCTGAGAATGAGCGCCGCGAGCATCTTGCCCTTGCAGCGCATGACGTATACCATAACCTTTTTGAGGTTTTTAAAGTTTAATGGCTCCTCGAGGGTTTCGTCCACGTCAAACCGGTTACGCGCCAAGCTCATCGACCTCCTCTTTGCTGTTCTGAATCGCCCAGATATGGCGGTAGAAGCCCTTGTTCGCGAGCAGCTCGCGGTGCGTGCCGCGCTCGATGACCTTGCCCTTGTCGAGCACAAGAATCAGGTCGGCGTCCTCAATCGAGGAAATGCGCTGCGCGATGATGATCTTCGTGCACGGGAAGTTGAGGGCGCGCATCTGCTCCTGCAGATACTTCTCCGTCTCCATGTCGACGGCGGAGGTGGTGTCGTCGAGAATCAGCACCGCCGGGCGGATGGCCAGCGCGCGCGCCAGCGAGAGGCGCTGCTTCTGTCCGCCGGAGAGGCCGACGCCGCGCTCGCCGACGAGCGTATCGTACCCGTCCTGCGTCTTGCGGATGAACTCGTCCGCGCCGGCGCGCCGGGCGAAGTCCTTCACCTCGTCCTCGGGCATATCCGGGCGGCCGTACGCGATGTTCGCGTCAATCGTGTCGGAGAACAGGAACACGTCCTGCATCGCGACGCCCACATAGCGGCGCAGCGCCTGCAGCGTGTAGTCCTGCACCGGCTCGCCGTCGAGGAGCACCTCGCCGCTCGTCGCGTCGTTGATGCGCGTCAGCATCCCGGCGAGCGTCGTCTTGCCGGAGCCGGTCGTGCCGATGATGCCGAGCGTCTGGCCGGGCTTCACATGGAAGCTGATGTCGTCGAGAATCATCGTGCCGTCAATCTTGAGCGACACATTGCGGTACTCGACGTCGCCCTCGGGGCGGACGCCCGGGTCGCGCGCCTGATAGCGGTCGGCGATCGACGGCTGGGCGTAGAAGATTTCAATGATCATCTGGCAGGACGCGAAGAAGCGCTGGATGTCGTTGATGAGCATCCCGAGGTTGCGCAGCGGGTTCGCGAGCGCCCACGTCAGCGAGGAGAACGCGAGAATCTCGCCCGCCGTGAGCTTGCCCTGCATCATGAAGATGCCGCCGACAAGCAGCGTCGTGACCGAGAGGGACTGGGAGAGGATGTCGATAATCGGGTTGAACTTCGCGCCGACGTACGCCGTCTTGAGGTTCATCTTCCGGTAATCCTCGTTCTTCTCCTCGAACTTCTCGTTCTCGTAGTCCTCGCGCGCGAACGCCTTCACGACGCGGTTGCCCTCGATGTTCTCCTGCGCCACGGTGTTGAGGCTCGAGAGCTTCCAGCGCAGCTCGACGAACATCGGGTGAATCGTCTTCGAGAAAAAGCGGGTGACAATCAGAATCAGCGGCGTGATGGCCGCGAGGCAGAGCATCAGCTCGACGTTCACGCAGCCGAGGTAGATGAGCGCCGCCGCGAACGTGACAATCGAGTCGACCGTCACATAGGAGATCCACGCGATGGCGTGGCGGATGAGGTCGAGGTCGTTCGTCATGCGGGTCATCAGGTCGCCCGTGCGGATGCTGTGGAAGTAGCGCGCGTCCATGTTCTGCAGCACGCTGTACATCTTGTGCCGCAGGCCGTTGAACGTGCACTGGCTGCTCTTTTCGAGCAGCACAATCATCGTGTAGCGCAGAGTCAGACGCACCATCTGCACGGCCAGCATCAGGCCGAGAATCGGCAGCAGCAGCGAAAGATTCTGCGGAGTGATGACGTCGTCGATCAGCTTCTGGGACAGCATGGGGTTGACCACCAGAATGGCGGACGTAACCGCCGAGAGAACCATCGCGATGACGAACAGGTGTCTCTTCTCCCCCATGTACTTCCAGAGCCATTTGATTCGGAACATAGCTTCCCTCCTGTCCGGCTTGCCGGAAATTTAGCGGTAAAACCTCCCCGGAAATCAGCGCCCGGGCGCGCGTGCGACCGCCTCCCTCCCCAAATGCAGAAAAGCAACCCTTTTCTTTCTTCGGACAGTATACGCCCATGATTTTAAAACCACAAACCGATTGAAGGGGATTGGGAACCGATTTCTTCACATTTGCTTCATTTTTCTTCCGTTTTCTCGCAATATGAAAAAATCAAGTCCCAGGAACGTAGAAAATCAGCGCCGTTTCCTGTATTATTTTTCCAAAAAGACGAGAATCATTCTCGTGTTCGGACGGCATTTCCGCCTCATTTTTTCCCGGCGGAAAAACGCGGAAAAACGCCCCGTCAAATTCGTCAAACGGAGCGTTACAAAGCTGTAATCTGTTGTTACAAATTGCGCAGAAAGATTGACAGGCAACGCCGAACCGTGTAGACTGAAAAAAGAAAAGGGCAGATTCTGCCCTTCTTTTCGTATGCGGAAAAACCGGCGTTCGCGCCGGTATCCGGTAAGACTGATGACTGATGGAAGAAAGGAGGGGAAGCCATGGGAAAGCGCTTCCTTCTCCCGGCGCTGCTTCTCTCGGCGGTGCTGGCGGCGTGCAGCGCGGCCTCACCCGAGAAGGCGCCGATGACAGCCCTGCAGAGCGCGCAGACGGTCTCGCAGGAGAACCCGGCAGAGCCGTTCCTCTACGAGAACACGGAGCTCGGCTTCACCTTCGAGGTGCCCGCGCGCTGGGACTGGGACAATTATAAGATTGTCGTCTCGCACGGCGAGCAGACGGAGGACGGGATGGAATACTCGAAGGTCGCGTTCTGCTTCCAGAGCGACTCGGAATCCCCGCTGCTGGCCATCTGCCGCGTGTCGTCCTCATGGTGGCGGAAAAACGGCGGCGGGACGGAGGCCGTCCTCCTCGCCTCCCGCGGGGAGGAGACGTTCTGCTATACGCTGCCGGCCTCGGCGGTCTACAACGGCGAGGAAAAGACGGCGCTGTACGCGTCGATGATGCTCACCGCCGCGGAGGTCGAGACGGGCTTTACCCTCATGGACGAGGACGACGTCTCCTACGTCGAGGGCGTCGTCACGGAGGCCGCCATGCACTCCCTCGTCCTCGAGACGGCGGACGGCCTCTCCCTCTCCTTCTCCTACGACGCCGACGCCGCCTCCGGCCTCACCGACGGCCTCCTCCCCGGCGACACCCTCCGCGTCGGCTACCGCGGCGCGCTCGACGGGACGGATACCCGCCATGTGACCGTCGTCAGCATGGAAACCCTCGCACGCCGGGCCAAGGACAGCTCCGGCGCGCTCAGGGCGGGAGACGAGGAGGAACCGGTGCCGATAGAGGAAGGGGAATAAAAGAGGAAAGCAGGAGAGCTTCGGCCCTCCTGCTTTTTTTCGATGAGCAGCGAGCCGGTCAGCCCCCCCCCCTTCCACCAAGGGGGGGAAGAACCCTTACCCCCACTCTGCCCGAATCTCCTCCATCCCGCACATCCCTTCCCCTTTCTCTCTCTCTTGCTCCGTCCTGAGCCCTGACGCATACTCCCCGTAATACTTGAGCCCGTCTCCTTCATAGACGGCGACGAAGAAGTCGGCTGTCTTCACGTGGGAGTACGCGCCGGTGAGCGGGCCGGAGACGGCGAGGCGCTCGCCGTCGAAGGCAAGGGAGAGAGTGGAGTCGGCCATGGAAAAGAGGGGATTCTCCGGGTCGGGATAGAGGGCGGCGTCGAGGGCGAAGCGGAAGGAGCCGTCGGGGGCGGTCTCGACGACGGCGAGGCGGGAAAGGCCCGTCCAGACGGCGAGGACGCCGTCGCCCTCGCGGAGGTTGAGCCAGCTGCTCTCGAAGAAGTCCGGGAGGCGCTCGTCCTGCCGCGTCTCCCCCGTCTTTGTGTCGACGGCGAGGATGCGGTAATCGCCGCCGCTGTCCTCGTGGACGAGGAGGCGCGAGCCGTCCCCGCTGAGGGTGAGGCCGAGCACAGAGTCCTCCGGGTCAAGGGAGCAGAGCGTCTCGACCGGGCCGAATGCGAGTCCCCCCTCGCCGTCCGGCGCAAACGTGAGGCGGTACACGCCGAAGCCGCCGGGCAGGAGGCTCGTGTCGACAAGCTTCCCCTCGAACGTGTGCGCGTCGAAGGCGAACCAGCACACGCCGTCCCGGACGGCGCTCAGGCACGTCATCGCGTAGGAATCGGCGTCCGTGCTCCCGGAGCCGGTGCTCGCGACGTTCCCGCGCGTGTCCTTGCCGATGGAGATGCGCACCTCCTCCTCCTCGAGGACGGGGATGCGGAAATACGCGTTGAGCGTCTCGAGGAAGGCCCCCTCCCGCTCGCCGAGGGCGTCGTGCCGGAGCGCCTCCTCCCCGTACTCGTCGCTGACGCCGCCGAGGGAGAACGAGACGGAGATCGGGTAGTAGTCGTAGTAGTCGGCAAGGCGGACGACGCGCTCGCTCTCCGTGCCGGGAGCCGTCTCCTCGAACAGAGCGCGGTAGGCGTCCGAAATGCCGCCCTGCGCGTCCTTATCAAGGCCGAGACGAAGCCCGGTCGAGAGGCGCAGGTATTCGGACGGTTCGCGGGGCTCGGCGGTTTCGCCCGTCTGCGAAAAGGAGTACCGCGCCGTGCAGGAAAAATCGTCCCCCGGCGTGCAGACCGTCTCCCAGAAGCGCTCGTCCGCGTACTGCGTGACGGCGGTCACCGTCAGGCCGTTTGCGGCGGACGCGTCGCCGTACACCGCGGTCTGGGCGACGCGCACGTCCTCCCGCGCGGAGAAGACGCCCGCTCCGGCGGCAGCCGCCCCGGCGCAGACGGCGAGAAACACGAGCGCGAAGGCTGTCAGCGTGCGTTTCATGGCTCGTCCTCCTCCCCCGTCAGCGCGCCGATGGCTTTTCCGACGCGGTCGGCGCGGTAGTGGTAGCGCTCCTTCACCGCGCCGACGAGGCTCGTCCCCTCCTCCTCGAGCTCCTGCACGGAGAGGTCGCCGACAATCCTGCCGCCGCGCAGCAGCACCGCCCGGCCGAGGAAGCCGGAGACCTCCTCAATCAGGTGCGTCGAGAGGAGCACCGTCTCCTGCGGCTCGAGGATGGAGCTGAGCACCTTGTAAAAGTCCTCGCGGTTGAACAGGTCGTTCCCGGCAAACGGCTCGTCGAGCAGGATGTAATCCGCCCCCTGCGACAGGGCGAGAATCACCTCGAACTGGTTCTTCTGCCCCGCCGAGAAGGTGCGCAGCGTCTTGTGCAGCGGCAGCGCGAAGAAGTCCATCAGGCCGAGGAAGCGCCGGTCGGAGAAGCGCGGGAAATGCGCGGCGAAGAATTCGCGGTGTCCCTGCGCCGTGAGGCCGGGGAAAAACGAGTGCTCGCTCGTCCCGAAGGAGAGGCTCTCCCGGTTTCTGTACGTGACGGGTTTGCCGTCGAGCAGAATTTCCCCCTCGTGCCGCACGAGGCCGAGGACGCACTTCATGAGCGTCGTCTTGCCCGCCCCGTTCTCGCCGAACAGGCCGACGAGCTCGCCGCGCGGCAGGGAAAGGGAGACGCTGTCGAGCGCCTTTTTCCCGCCGTTTTTTTTCGTAACCTCTCTGAGTTCCAGCATGGTATCACACTCCAATTCTGTGCCGCGTTGTCAGGAAAAATCCGGCAGACAGCCGGCGGGCGTCGCGAAACGGTAGACGAGAAAATAGAGGCCGAGGAGCAGCAGCGCCGCCGCGAGGCAGAGCAGCAGCCCGAGCGCGGGGACGGCCAGGCAGCGGCGGTGCAGCTCGAAGCGCTGCGGCAGGCGGCGCATGAGGAGGATGCTGCGGCTCCCGCGGAAGTGGTACGCGTAATGGTACGCGGCGACAAACAGGAGCAGGAACGCGAGCACTGAAAATCCCCGCAGCGACGTCCCGAGGAGCTCCGAAAACGCCGGGAGGACGGCGTCCTCCCGCAGCACGGCCTCGCGCGTGAGGCTGTCCGTCTCGTAGAGCGCCGCGCGCGCCGAGAAATACGAGAGGAAAAAGCGCAGGCTGTACAGCGCCGCGAGGACGGCTCCCGCGCAGACGCCCGCGCACTCCTTCCCGAACGAGACGCCGGGCGGCGTCAGGTTCCGCTCACACCAGTCCTTCACTGTCCTTCTCCTCCTTTCCCAGGACCACGTCGGAGACGGCGGAGGCCGTCAAAGCGAGCAGGACGAGCGCCAGCATTCCGGCGTAGTAGAGACCCGCGCCCTGCCACTGCCCCGCTTCGTTCGGGAAGGCGAACACCGCCGCCGTGCACGCCGCAGGAAGCTGCCAGCCGAGCCGTCCGCGCCGCTGCCGGTAGGAGAGCACGGCGGCAGACGCGCCGAGCGTGAGGACGAGCAGGCCGTTGACGGCCCAGACGGCGGCGTCCTGCATCGGAAAGAGGCCGCGCAGCAGCCCCTCGCTCGAGAACGCGAGGAAGACGCTCATCTCTGTTTGGACGGACGCGTCCGCCATCCGTTCCCAGACGGCGCACAGCGCCGCGGCCGTCAGCAGCTCCGCGGCCCACAGCAGCAGGAAGCACAGCGCGCCGTACGCCCACTGCCACAGGAAGACGGCCCGCTCCGTGACCCGCAGCCGCCGCAGCGTGTACCCCGTCTTCGCCCCCGCGTCGCAGCCCTCTGCCGCCAGCCCCGCCGCCGTCAGCAGAAAGCTCAACAGGAACGGGATTCCGCACGCCCCCCGCACCGCCTCCCCCAGCCCGATTGTCCGGTTCCCCGCAAGGAGGAGGACGAACAGAGCCGTCTGGAGGACGGAGGACAGAAGAAGCAGCAGGAGGAGCTTGTAAAAGGTCTGGCGGGCGAGAAGG
>CALWIH010000082.1 GCA_944380675.1 uncultured Clostridia bacterium
CGCCTGGCGGCCTCGATGATCTCCTCGTCCGTCGCGCCGGGCTTGCCGTACGCGATGTTGTCGCGGATGGTGCCGGAGAAGAGGTAGACGTCCTGCTGGACGATGCCGATGGAGGAGCGCAGGCTCTCGAGCGTCAGCGTCCGCACGTCCTGCCCGTCGACCTGCACCGAGCCGCCCGTGACGTCGTAAAAGCGGGGAAGGAGGCTGCACAGCGTCGTCTTGCCGCCGCCGGACGGCCCGACGAGCGCGACCGTCTCGCCGGCGTCGATGTGGACGTCGATGTGGCTGAGCACCGTCGCATTCTTCTCATACTGGAAGGAGACGTCCTTGTAGTCGATGACGCCGCGCACGTTTCGGAGCGGCTTCGCGTCGGGCGCGTCGACGATCTCCGGCTGCGTCTCCATGACCTCGAGGAAGCGCCGGAAGCCGGAGAAGCCCTTCTGGAACATCTCCGTGAACTCGACGAGCACCTCGATCGGGTTGATGAAAATGTTGATGTACAGCGCGTACGTCGCGAGGTCGACGGCGTCGATCTGCCCGACGGAGATGAAGTAGCCGCCGGAGACAAGCACCGTCAGGAACAGCATTCCCTGAAAGAAGTTGTTTCCCGCGTGGAAGATGCCCATGCGCTGGTAATTCTTCTCCTTCGAGCGCAGGAACAGCAGGTTGCTGCGGCTGAACTTCTCGTGCTCGACCTCCTCGTTCGCGAACGATTTCACGACGCGGATTCCGGCGAGGGAGTCCTGCAGGCTCGCGTTGACCCCGGCAATCTTTCGCCGGTTGTCCATGAAGACGGCGCGCATCTTCCCGTTCTGCCAGACGCTGAACAGAAGCATCACGACCGTCACGGCGAGAAGGATGAGCGTCATCGGCACGTTGATCCACAGCAGCAGGGCAAACGAGCCGAAAATTTTCAGTAGGGAGATGAAAATGTTCTCCGGCCCGTGGTGCGCGAGCTCGCTGACGTCGAACAGATCCGACACGAGCTTGCTCATCATCTCGCCGGTGTTGTTGCGGTCGTAGTAGGAGAACGAGAGGCGCTGGTACTGGTCGAACAGATCCTGCCGCATATCGCTCTCCATGCGCGCGCCCATCACATGACCCTGGCAGGTGATGTAGTACCGCCCGCCGAAGCGGATAAGGTACATCAGGAGCAGGCCGAAGGCCAGCGGGGGCAGAATGCGGAGCACCTCGCCGGGGCTTTGCGTGAACACGCTGCGCGTCAGATAGTTGAGCAGCTGCGGGAACACGAGGTCGATGACGCTCACGAGCATCGCGCAGGCGAGGTCAATCCAGAATACCGCCTGATACGGCTTGTAGTAGCGGAGAAACGCTTTCAGTGTCCGCATCTTACAGCTTCACCGGCTCGGGATACTCCTCGCCGAAGGTCTCGACCGTCACCTTGACCATTTTCTCGTCCTGCAGCGGGCGATCCCTGCGGTCGCGCGGCACGGAGACGATGCGGTCGCACTCCTCGATGCCGGAGACGACCTTGCCGAACGCCGCGTACTCGCCGTCGAGATGCGGGGCGTCCTCGACCATGAGGAAGAACTGGCTGCCGGCGCTGTTCGGGAACATCGCGCGCGCCATCGACAGCACGCCGCGCGTGTGGCGCAGGCTGTTCTTAAAGCCGTTGTGGGTGAATTCGCCGTAGATGGAGTAGCCGGGGCCGCCCATGCCGGTGCCGTCCGGGTCGCCGCCCTGGATCATGAAGCCGGGGATGACGCGGTGGAAGATGGTGCCGTCATAGAAGCCATTTTTCACAAGGGAGATGAAGTTGTTGACCGTATTCGGCGCGACGTCCGGGTACAGCTCAACCTCGATCTTGCCGTGGTTCGTCTCGATGGTGACAACAGGATTTTTCATGTCGGGATCTCCTTTCGATTTCGCGAATCATCAGATTGTAAACAAAAAATATTATAGCAGGTTTTTCAAAAAAGGCCAGAGAAATCCCGAAAGTTTTTTCGGGAAACCGGCACTCTTGCAGCTTTTTTCACAATATGCTACAATATAGTTGCAGAAGAGCGAGGCGCTTGTTTTTCTCCCGAGACCGGATCCGACCGAAATCGCAGATATACCGTGGCAGAATGAGAAAAAACCGCCCGAGTGGCGGAAAAGAGAAGAGAGGGATTTCTGTGAGACGTGGAAGAAGACGCTTTTTGACGCTGGCGATTGTGATGGCGCTGCTGTCCTCCGCCGCGGCCCCCGCGCAGGCGGCGCTCGGCTACAGACTCGAGCCGCCCCCGGAGCAGGTGGAGCGGGAGCGCGAGGAGGAGCTGCGTGAGCTGCTCGGCCTGCCTCCCGAGGAGGAAGCGCCGGGAGACAGCGCAGAAGCTCCCGAGGCGTCTCAGGAGCCCGAGACGCCCGAGGAACCGGAGGAGGTCTTTCCCGTCGTGACCGTCCCCGCGGAGAATTACTCGATCGTCAACATCGGCTTCAACAACAAGAGCCTCTACCTGCGCAGCGCGCCGAGCGCCGGCGCATCCCGGCTCCTGCTCCCGTTCGCGACGGAGCGTGCCTTCGTCCGCGAGACGCTTGAGAACGGCTGGTCGCGCGTGATTGTGCGCGGGACGGAGGGCTATCTTCCCACGCAGTATGTGAAGGACAACTGCTTCCCGATGTACCTGCGCCGCGACTACACGATCGACGGCGTCGCCCTTACCGAGGATCAGTACGTCTACGCCCGCTCCCGCGACGGGCAGAACATCTACGACTGCTACACCGACGCCGACATTTCGCAGCACCTCCCGCTCAACGGCGCGCTGCTCATGACGCCCGAGGAGTATTACGAGAAGAACAGGGACAGGCTCGTTCCCGTCCTCATCGGGGAGGGGGAGACCTCCTACTCGACGAGCTCCGCGAACTGGGGCAGAAACGTGAACCTTGACCTCGGCTGCAAGTCGGTGGACGGCTTCGTCGTCCTCCCGGCGACCTACTTCTCGTGGTGCCAGCACGGCGGCTCCGGCAGCCGGGCGGACGGCTATCAGCTCGCGACGGTCTTCTCGTCCACCGGGTACGATTACGGCGGCGGCCTCTGCCAGGTGACGACGACGCTGGCGACGGCGGCGGATCACGCGAAGATGTACCTCGCGGAGATCTATGCGCACTCGCGGCCGGTGACGTATCTGCGCGAGGACTCGCGCGAGGCGTCCATCTGGCGCAACGGCAATATCGTGTACCAGCACGATTTTACCTTCTTCAACAACAGAATGAATCCGATCCTCATCCGGATGAAGGCCGAAAACGGGATTGTGACGGCGCAGCTCTATGAGCTCGTCCTCCCGAAGGAGCCGCAGACGGACGCGGCGGACGGAACAAATGAAGCAAAGGATGAAAGTACGGCATGAAATTGGTATCCTGGAACGTCAACGGCCTGCGGGCCTGCCTCGGCAAGGGCTTTCTCGACTATTTCCGCGAGGCGGACGCCGATGTTTTCTGCCTGCAGGAGACGAAGCTCCAGCCCGGTCAGGTGGAGCTCGACCTCCCCGGCTACAGGCAGTATTGGAACTCCGCCGAGAAAAAGGGCTATTCCGGCACCGCCGTCTTCACGCGGGCGGAGCCGCTCTCCGTGCGGTATGACATCGGCGATCCCGCCCATATGGGGGAGGGGCGCGCCATCACCGTCGAGCTGCCGGAGCTCTTTCTCGTGACGGCCTACACGCCGAACGCGCAGGAGGGGCTCGCGCGCATCGACTACCGCATGGCCTGGGAGGACGCCTTCCGCGCCTATGTGAAGGGTCTGGACGCGGAGAAGCCCGTCGTCATCTGCGGCGACCTGAACGTCGCCCACGAGGAGATTGACCTGAAAAACCCGAAGACGAACCGCGGGAACGCCGGCTTCAGCGATCAGGAGCGCGGCAAGCTGACGGAGCTGCTCGCCGCCGGCTTCACCGATACGTTCCGCTACTTCAACCCCGACCTCACGGGCGCGTACAGCTGGTGGAGCTACCGCTTCCACGCCCGCGAGAAGAACGCCGGCTGGCGGATCGACTATTTCCTCACGTCAGACCGCCTGCAGAGCCGCCTCGTCTCCTCGAGCATCCGCGCCGACGTCTTCGGCAGCGATCACTGCCCCGTGGAGCTTGTGCTCCGCGAGGACTGAACAGGCATAAAAGAATCCCTCCGGTTCCAAAGAGCCGGAGGGATTCTTTTATGCCTTGGCGTCCTTTTCTTCAAGACTTCTTTGCAGGTTTTCGCGGGCGACGGCGAGCATCAGCTTGATACGGTTCTCCTGATTGACCTTCGTCGCGCTCGGGTCGTAATCGATCGGCACGATGTTCGCGTTCTCGTTTTCCGCCTTGATGCGGTGGATCATGCCCTTGCCGACGATGTGGTTCGGCAGGCAGCCGAACGGCTGGGCGCAGACGATATTCTCGTACCCCGCCTCGGCGAGCTCGAGCATCTCCGCGGTGAGCAGCCAGCCCTCGCCCATTTTGTTGCCGTAGCCGATGACGCCCTTGACGAGCTGCTTGATGTGCTCGTACGTCGCCGGCACCTCAAAGCACGGCTGAGACGAGATCGCCTCGGTGAAGACGTTCTGCATCTTTGTCAGGTAATTGAACAGCGCCTGCACGACGGCGAACTTCGCGCGGCTTCCGCCGTAGAGCTTGATGTCCTCCATGCGGTTGTCGACCTTGAACAGGACGAAGTTCATCAGGCCGGGCACGTTGACCTCGCAGTCCTGGCTCGCGAGGAACTCCTCGAGGTGGTTGTTCGCGAACGCCGCGTATTTGACGTAAATCTCGCCGACGACGCCGACGCGCACCTTCGGGGTCTTCTCGACCTCGATCGCCGCAAAGTCGCGGGCGATCGCGAAGAGGTTTTCCTTCTCCTCCTTCAGACCCATGCCCTTGCCGCGGCGGAACTGGCCGCAGAGGCTGTCCGTCCACTGCTTGACGAGGCGGTCGGCCGCGCCCTCCTCCTTCTCGTACGGGCGCACCTGGTTGCTCAGCGCCATGAGCGCGTCGCCGTACGCGATGGCCGCGACCATCTTGCGGATGATCGAGAGGTTGATGGAGAAGCCCGGGTTGCTCTCGAGGCCGGAGAGGTTGAGCGAGATGACCGGAATCTGATCCATGCCCGCGCGGTGCAGAGCCTTGCGGAGAAGGTGGATGTAGTTGCTCGCGCGGCAGCCGCCGCCCGTCTGCGTGATGATGAGGGCCGTGCGGTCGAGGTCGTACTTGCCGCTGTGCAGCGCGTCGATGAACTGGCCGATGACGAGCAGGGCGGGATAGCAGGTGTCGTTGTGGACGTATTTCAGGCCCTCCTGGACGATCGACGGCCCGTCGTTCGTCAAAAGCTCGACCTTATAGCCGCAGCTGCGGAATACGTCGACGAACAGGGAGAAGTGGATGGGGAGCATCATCGGGCAGAGGATGGTGTACTCCTTCTTCATCTCCTTCGTGAACAGGAGACGGCCTTTTCGGTTGAATTTCAGTTCCGCCATAGCTTCAGTTTCTCCCTTCATTTTCCTGCTCGAGAGCGGCGAACAGGCTGCGCAGACGAATCTTGACCGCGCCGAGGTTGGTGATCTCGTCGATCTTGATCTGCGTGTAGATCTTTTCCTTCTCCTCAAGGATGCTGCGCACCTCGTCCGTCGTGATGGCGTCCACGCCGCAGCCGAACGAGACGAGCTGCACGAGGTTCATGTCGGGCTGCGTCCCGACGTACCGGGCGGCGGCATACAGGCGGGCGTGGTATGTCCACTGGTTGAGGACGTGCGTCTGGAACTTGTCGACGCGCGCGCTCACGACGTCCTCGGAGACGACGGCCGCGCCGAGGCTTGTGATCAGCTTGTCGATGCCGTGGTTGATCTCCGGGTCGAGGTGGTACGGGCGTCCGCTGAGGATGATGATGGGCTTCTTTTCGGCGCGCGCCTCCTCGATCATCTCGTCGCCCTTGCGGCGGATGCGGTCGAGGTAGCCGTAATACTCGGCGTAGGCGGCCTCCGCGGCCTCTTTCACCTCGCGCAGCGAGATGCCCTTGAAGTACTGCGAGAGGATGTCGTGGAATTTCCCGGGGAAATCGTGGCGGCGGTGGATGCCGACATAATCATGGATGAAGCTGACGTCCCGCAGCGCCTCGGTGTTCGCGGCGATGACCTCCGGGTAATACGCCACGACGGGGCAGTTGTAGTGGTTGTCGCCGAGCTTCTCGTCGAAGTTGTACGACATGCACGGATAGAAGATGGAGCGGATTCCCTGATGGATGAGCGAGAGCACATGGCCGTGCATCAGCTTGGCCGGGAAGCACACGGTGTCGCTCGGAATGGTGGCCTGCCCCTCAAGGTACAGCTCGCGGCTCGACAGGGGAGAGGTGACGACCTCGAAGCCGAGCTTCGTGAAGAGCGTGTGCCAGAACGGCAGCAGCTCGTACATATTCAGGCCCATCGGGATGCCGATCTTGCCGCGCGGCCCCTCGACCGGGCGGTAGGAGAGCAGCTGCGCGAGCTTGTACGCGTACATATTGAGCTCCTTCTCCTTGCCGGAGCGGCGCGTGACGGGCTTCTCGCAGCGGTTTCCGCCGATGAAGCGGCGGTTTCCGGGGAAAATGTTGATGGTCAGGCGGCAGTGGTTGTTGCACAGGCCGCACGTCGTGACCTTAACCTCGTGCTTGAAGTTCTCGAGCTCGCCGAGGGAGAGCAGCGTCGTCTGCCCCTTCGCGCGCGACTGCGCGTAGACGGCCGCGCCGTAAGCGCCCATCAGGCCGGAGATGTCGGGGCGCACGACGTTGACGCCCATCTCCTTCTCAAAGACGCGCAGCACGGCGTCGTTGAGGAACGTGCCGCCCTGCACGACGATCTTCCGGCCGAGCTCCTCGGCGCTCGCCACGCGGATGACCTTGTAGATCGCGTTTTTCACGACGCTCACGGAGAGACCGGCGGAGATGTCCTCCGTCGTCGCGCCGTCCTTCTGCGCCTGCTTGACGGAGGAGTTCATGAACACGGTGCAGCGGCTGCCGAGGTCGACGGGGTGCCGCGCGAACAGGCCGAGCTTCGCGAATTCCTCGATGCTGTAGCCGAGCGTGTTCGCGAACGTCTGCAGGAAGGAGCCGCAGCCGGAGGAGCACGCCTCGTTGAGGAAGATGTTGTCGATCGCGCCGCGGCGGATCTTGAAGCACTTCATGTCCTGCCCGCCGATGTCGATGACGAAGTCGACGTCCGGGAGGAAGGTCTTCGCCGCCGTGAAGTGCGCGACCGTCTCGACGATGCCGAAGTCGATGCCGAAGGCATTTTTCAGAAGCTCCTCGCCGTAGCCGGTGACGGCGGAGGAGGCGAACGTCAGGTTCGGATACTGCCGCCGCAGCGAGAGCAGATAGTCGAGGACAATCGGTACAGGGTTGCCCGAGTTGCTGCGGTAGATGGAGTCGAGCACCTCGCGGTTCTCGCCCATCACGACGGCCTTGACAGTCGTCGAGCCGGCGTCGATGCCGAGGTATGCCTTGCCGGTGTACTCCGCGAGATCGCCGCGCGGCGCGCAGCACGATTCGTGGCGGCGGCGGAATTCCTCATACTCCTCCTCGCTCTCAAAGAGCGGGGGGATGAAGCGGAACGCCGCGTTCGCGTCGTAGCCCGCGATGTTGACGAGCGCCTCGTCGATGTCGATCGAGTCGACGCTGCTGTACGCCGCGCCGAGCGCGACGAAGTAGAGCGAATTCTCCGGGCAGATGCCGGTCGTCTTCAGCGCGATGTCGAACGCGCGGCGCAGCTCGGAGAGGAAGGTCAGCGGGCCGCCGAGATACAGCACCTTGCCCGCGATCTTTCTGCCCTGCGCCAGGCCGGCGATCGTCTGGTTCGCCACCGCCGCGAAGATACTCGCGCAGATATCGCTCTTGCGCGCGCCCTGGTTGAGCAGGGGCTGAATGTCGCTCTTCGCGAACACGCCGCAGCGCGACGCGATGGTGTAGATCTTCTCATACTCCGCGGCGAGGGTGTTCATCTCCTCGAGCGGGAGATTGAGCAGCGTCGCCATCTGGTCGATGAACGCGCCCGTGCCGCCGGCGCATGAGCCGTTCATGCGCACCTCCATGCCGCCGGAGAGAAAGAGGATTTTCGCGTCCTCGCCGCCGAGCTCGATGATGACGTCCGTGTCCGGGATCAGCTCGTTCGTGGCGATGCGCGTCGCGTACACCTCCTGCACGAACGGCAGGCTGCACGCCTCCGCGATGCCCATGCCCGCCGAGCCGGACACCGTCAGCTGCGCCGGCTTCCCGTCGAGAACGCCGATTTTGATTTTATGGAGCAGCTCCGCCATCTTCTGCGTGATCTGCGAATAATGGCGCTCGTAGGATTGATATACAATTTTTTGGTTGTCGTCCAGCACCACGCATTTGATGGTGGTGGAGCCCACGTCAAGGCCGATTTTCATCTGTCATGCCTGCCTTTCCGGCTCGCTGTCCGGGATGACTCCCTTTCGCGTCCCAAAACATATTTAATTTCCTTAAAAACATACTGCTCTGACTATTTATTATGAAAGCTTTCGGAGGGAAAGTCAAGAGGGAGGGGGAAAATGGCACGCCTATTTCCCGGCGCGGCGCCGGGAGAAATCTGTTGATTATTGCCGCGATGCTGCTTTTCCGGCGCATTTTAAAGGAAAAAAGACCGCTGGACAGCGCCTGCTTTCGCCGAAACTCTTGCCAGATCCCTTTGTTTATGGTATGATAATCGATAGCGTTTCTGCGTGGAGCTTCATTTTACAGTAAGTTGGAGGTACGATTATGTCAGGACATTCCAAGTGGAACAATATTAAGAGAAAGAAAGAGAAGACCGACGGCGCGAAGGCCAAGATCTTCACAAAGATCGGCCGCGAGCTCGCCGTGGCGGTGAAGGAAGGCGGCGGACCTGACCCTGCTTCCAACTCCAAGCTCAAGGACTGCATCGCGAAGGCCAAGGCCAACAACGTGCCGAACGACAACATTGAGCGCATCATCAAGAGAGCGGCCGGCGACAACGACGCCGACAAGTACGAGAGCATCGTCTACGAGGGCTACGGCCCGAACGGCGTCGCCGTCATCGTCGAGACGCTCACCGATAACCGTAACCGCACCGCGGGCGACGTCCGCCACTACTTCGACAAGTTCGGCGGCAACCTCGGCACGACGGGCTGCGTTTCCTTCCTCTTCTCCGAGAAGGGCGTCATCATCGTCGAGCGCGAGGGCCTTGACGAGGACAAGGTCATGGAGGACGCGCTGGAAGCCGGCGCCGCAGACTTCAAGGCCGACGAGGATGTGTTTGAGATTTACACAGAGCCCGACGATTTCAGCGCCGTGCGCGAGGATCTCGAGGGCAAGGGCTATGAGTTCGTCTCCGCCGAGGTCGAGATGGTGCCGAGCACCTACACGACCCTGACGGACGAGGACGCAGCCAACAATATGCAGCGCCTCCTCGACGCTCTCGAGGACAACGACGACGTGCAGAACGTCTGGCACAACTGGGATAATCCCGAGGAAGACGAAGAAGAATAAGTCTGCCGGGATTTTCCGCGTTTCCCGTCCGCCGGTTGGCACGCCTTGCCGCGGACGGTTTCATCCAAAGGAACAGAGGGAGGTACCATTGGAATGGCAGGGTTGGAAAGCCTTTGCATGAACTGCATGACTGACACAGGCGGCCGGTCTGTGTGTCCGAACTGCGGCTTCGCGGCGGACGGCAGTCAGCAGCCCAACGCGCTTCCCTTCCGCACCTGGCTGCAGCAGCGGTATGTGGTCGGTATGGCCAAGAGGAGCAACGGGGAAGGCTTTGTCTATATCGGCTACGACACCGTGCTGAACATTCCCGTCGAGCTGCACGAGTTTTTCCCGCAGTCGCTCTGCGAGAGAGCGGTCGACGGCAGGAACGCCCGCGTGATGGGCGGAAGCGAGCTGGCGTTCGACGAGAATCTGGCCGCGTTTCTGAACCATTCCCGCGAGGTGGCGCGCATCCGCGAGCTCTCCGCGATTGTTCAGATCTACGATATTTTTGAGGAGAACCACACCGCCTACACCGTCTCCGAGTGGGAGGAGAGCATCACGCTCCGCTACTTTGTGGAGAGAAGCGGCGGGCATTTGAGCTGGAACGAGGCAAGGCCGCTGTTTATGCCGGTGCTTTCCGCGCTGAGCTCGATGCATTCCGCGGGCGTCAGCCATCTCGGCATTTCCCCTGAGACGCTTCGCATCATGAAGGACGGCAAAATGAAGCTCAGCGGCTTCTGCATCCCGGCTGTCCGCACGGCGGACACCGATCTGCCGCCGGACATCGTGGCCGGCTGCGCCGCGATAGAGCAGTATGTGATGGGCTATCAGCCGCAGGAGTGTACCGACGTCTACGGCTTTGCCTCCTCGCTGTTCTTCGCTTTGACGGGTACGCTTCCTCAGGACGCGCTCAAGCGCCGCACCGATTCCCGCCTCCTGATCCCGACGACGCTGGTGCGCAGCATTCCGCCGCACGTCATTACGGCGCTCGCGAACGCGCTGCAGGTCTCGCCGGACAGGCGCACCGCCACCTTCGAGCGGCTGCGCGCGGAGCTTTCCGCCGCGCCGACCGTGACGATGACGCTCGAGACGCCTGTTGAGCCGATCCGCGCCTCCGGAGGGAACGCCGGCGCGCGTCAGTATCCGGTCGATCAGCTGCCGAAGAAGGATCGGCGGCGCGGTGTGCCTCCGTTTGTCTGGGTGCTCGTCTCCTGTGTGGCGTGTCTCATTGTGTTTACCGTGATCGGCGTGCTCTGGCTCTCGTCCTCCGGGACGCAGGGGAGCAGCGCGGCCGGCGCGGAGGTCTCCTCCGCTGCTTCCGCCGTGTCCTCCGCCGCGCCGTCGAGCGCCGCCGCAAGCTCGCAGGCCGAGAATCAGATTCCGATTCCGAACCTCGTCGGCCAGGATTACGAGTCCCTCTCCTCCCAGGCGGACGAGATGGATTACCAGATCCTCGCCGCCGCCCAGCGGCAGTTCAGCGACACCGTCGCCGAGGGCTGCATCATCTCCCAGACGCCCGCCTGGGAGGAGGGCAAGACCATGACGAAGGGGACGGCTATCGTCGTCGTCATCAGCCAGGGGCCGTCTGTCCGGGAGCTTCCGCAGATTGAGAACCTTTCGCTCGCGGAGGCGTCTGCCGCCGTCACGGAGGAAGGCTTCGTCGCGTCGAAGATCGAGGAGTACAGCGACACCATTCCGATGGGGTACGCCATCGGCTACCAGAACGCCAAGGCGGGGGATAAGATGCCGTACGGCTCTCCGGTGGTGCTCGTCATCAGCAAGGGCCCTGAGCCCTCCGGCGGGACGCAGACGTATGCGGCCGCGGGAGACGCCGGCTCGCAGGCGGCTGCCTCCGCGGAGCCTGCCGCG
>CALWIH010000083.1 GCA_944380675.1 uncultured Clostridia bacterium
ATGTCGCAGATGGAGAGCTTGTTTTTGGCGAGAAGCTGCAGCAGCAGGTCGAGAGGCCCGTCAAAGCTTTCAAGATGATAGGAAAAATGCTCCAAGCCGTCTCCCCCTTACAGCAGACCGAACAGGCGGAACGGCGCGGTGGCGAGCCACATCACGGCGTTCCACAAATGCTCCTGCAGGAAATAAAGCACCGGATCGAGGACGCCGAGAAACAGCAGCAGGAACAGGACGCCGACGAGCACCCGCTCATACCGGTAATACGCGTACATCATCCGGTTCGGCAGGAAGGCGGCGACAATCCTCGAGCCGTCGAGCGGAGGAATCGGCAGCAGGTTGAACACGGCGAGCATCAGGTTGATGGAGACGTAGTAATAGAAGAAGATGCTCAGCAGAAGGAACGCGCGATTCGGTATCGGCAGGGGAAGCACATAGAGCAGGTTGTCGAGGAACGCTCCGACGAACGCGGCGAGAACGTTGCTCGCAGGCCCGGCCAGCGCCGTAACGGCCATCCCGCGCTTCGGATTGCGGAAATAGCGCGGATCGACGGGAACGGGCTTCGCCCAGCCGATGCCGAACAGCAGAAGACCCACGGAGCCGATGGGATCGAGGCTCGCGATCGGGTTGAGCGTCAGCCGCCCGGCCCGCTTTGCCGTCGGGTCGCCGAGCTTATAAGCGACGTAGCCGTGCGCGAACTCGTGCAGCGGCAGAATCAGAACCATGACGAAAACCGTGGCGAGCACCTGCATCAGGACGCCGAAGACATCGACTCCCTGACCGCTCGCAAGGCTTCGGAGCGCATCAATCAGCATATCATTTTCCTTCCATCGAACGGCAGGCTTTTTTCCTGCAATTCCCGATTTATTCTTGCCCGAAAACTATTTCTTTATTATAATATAGACAGGGGCCAAAAACAAGTCATTTCCATCATTCCCGCTCTCCTCCCGGAGGACGCGGAAAAGAAATCCCGGTTTTTTCAAAAAAACACTTGCTTTTCTCGAAAAAACCTGATAGAATACGAATGTTGTAATCCTATGATTCCGTCCTCAAAGGAGGTGCAGACATGGCAAAGTGTGAAATTTGTGGCAAGGATGTTGCTTTTGGTATTCAGGTGTCCCATTCCCATAGACGTACGAACAGAACCTGGAAGCCGAACATCAGACGCGTCAAGGCGATTGTGAACGGCACCCCGAAGCGCGTTTACGCCTGCACCCGCTGCTTGCGTTCCGGCAAGGTTACCCGCGCTGTCTGACAGAGGCAACCGAAGAACATCAGGCTCTCTGATTTTCAGAGAGCCTTTTTTCTTTGCCTGTCCCCCCTTTTCCCGCCGCGGCCCGTAAAAAACACCGGACGGATTCGCTGCCCTGAGGCGGCGCATTCGTCCGGTGTTCTTATGCTTTGCGCGTCCTCTTCCCCGGGGAACCGGGGGAGTCCGTGCTTCAGCTCTTTTTCTTGACCGTGATTTTCTTCTCCTCGCCGGCGCGCAGGCGCTGGATGTTGGCGCGGTGCTTCCAGACGAGAATGGACGCCTGCAGCAGAGCGATAACCACGGAGAACACGACGTAGAACAGCGTCGTGGATCCGGCGGCGGAGCTCTGGTTCACATAGTCAAACGTATTGAGAATCAGCGTGAAAAGCGGGAACGAGGAACCCGCGCAGATGGAGGCCAGGGAGACGATTTTGCTGCAAAGGAACACGATGATGAAGACGACAATGACGAGCACAAAGGCGCGCCAGTCAATCAGGGCGATGATGGCCCAGCTTGTGAGAACGCCCTTGCCGCCCTTGAAGCCGAAGAAGATCGGGAAAATATGCCCGATGGCACAGAAGAAGCCGGCGATGTACGCGCCGTACTGCACGAGCTCCCCGGCGCCGACGCCCTCAATCACGGTAAAGGTCGTCATCCAGCCAAACAGGAGACGGCCAATCCACACGGCGAGGATGCCCTTCGCAAAATCAAAGATAAAGGTAAAGATGGCGGCTTTGGCTCCGACGGATCGCAGGACGTTCGTCATGCCCGCGTTGCCGCTGCCCATGCTCCTGATATCCTGTTTGTGGGCAAACAGCTTCGTGAAGATGATGGAGAAGCTCACGCTTCCGAGGAGATACGCGATCACAGCAGCCAAGAGTCCGAACAACAGAACATTTAACAAATCAACCACCCAGCCCTTTCCTATGATGAAAATTTACTTGGATTTCTCACCGCGTTCGCGGATGATGAAGCGAATCGGAGTGCCTTCCATGCCGAACGTCTCGCGGATTCTGTTTTCCAGATACCTCTGGTAAGAGAAATGGAACAGCTCCTCGGAGTTGACAAAAAACACGAAGGTCGGAGGACGGACCGAAGCCTGCGTCATGTAGTAAATTTTCAGCCGTTTCCCCTTATCGGTGGGAGGCTGCACACGGGCCGTCGCCTGGGCGAGCACGTCATTGAGCATCCCGGTGGAGATCCGCATGGAGTTGGAGTTGGCCGCGAGCTTAATCAGCTCGAAAAGCCGGTCGATGCGCTGGCCTGTCTTGACGGAGATGAAGACGATGGGCGCGTACGGCATGAAGGAGAAGTCGACTTCGAGCTTTTTGCGGTATTCCTGCATGGTCTTGTCGTCCTTCGCGACGGCGTCCCATTTGTTCACCGCAATCACGCAGCCCTTCCCCGCCTCGTGGGCGAGGCCGGCGACCTTCGAGTCCTGGTCGGTGAAGCCGACGGCGGCGTCAATCATGATGACGCACACGTCCGCCCGGTCGATGGCCATCTGCGCGCGCAGCACGCTGTAGTGCTCGATGGAGTCCTCGACCTTGTTCTTCCGGCGCAGTCCCGCCGTGTCGATGAACGTGAACCTGCCGAAGGAGTTCTCGATCTTTGTGTCGATGGCGTCGCGCGTCGTGCCGGCGATGTCGGAGACGATGCAGCGCTCCTCGCCGCAGAGACGGTTCACGAGCGAGCTCTTGCCGACGTTCGGCTTGCCGATGACGGCGACGTGGATCTCCTCTCCCTCGATCTCCTCCCCGTCCTCGGCGGGCGGGAAGAACTCAAAGACGCGGTCGAGCAGGTCGCCCGTGCCGTGACCGTGTACCGACGAGACGGCGACGGGGTCTCCGAGGCCGAGGTTGTAAAACTCATAATATTCCGCCGGGGGATCGCCGACGGTATCGCACTTGTTGACGCAAAGGACGACAGGCCGTCCGCTGCGCAGCAGCATCGCGGCGATTTCCTTGTCTGTGGCGACGACGCCGGAGCGCACGTCCGTCACGAGAACAATCACGTCCGCGGCGTCGATGGCGAGCTGCGCCTGCATCCGCATCTGCGCGAGAATCACGTCGTTCGTCTTCGGCTCGATGCCGCCCGTATCCACGAGGGAGAACTTCCGCGACCTCCACTCGCACTGGCCGTAAATGCGATCCCGCGTCACACCGGGGGTATCGTCGACGATCGAAAGCCTCGCGCCGACCAGTTTATTGAAAAGCGTCGATTTGCCGACGTTGGGGCGTCCGACAATCGCTACGACCGGTTTGGCCATTTCGCATCACTTCCCTGTAATCAGATTCAAAAGCCCGCCGCCGTTATCCGGCGCGACGGAAACCGGGACGCCGAGCTCCCGCTCGAGATCCGCGAGCGTCACGTCGTCGAGAAACACCGGCTCGCCCTGCCGCAGCATTGTGTCCGGCACGATGAGGCGATCGCCGAGCGGCACGCCGCGCAGCTGCGCGAGAATGTCCCGCCCTGTGACGAGACCCGCCACATTGATAGTCTCGCCGAAAAAGTCGTTCCGTATCGGGACCACTTTACATTGTAAATTATGGCATTTTTCTCGGAGCCCGTCAAGCGCCTTCTCCAAAAACGGCGCAAAAGATACGCCCGTCACGAGCGTGCAGGAGGAAGGGGCGCAGCCGTCCTCGACGTCCCCGAGCGCGTCCTGAAATTCCTCGATAAAATTCGCAATCAGGCCGACGCCGTTTTCGAGCTGGTCGAACGCGCCGTAAAACGAGGCGCCGGGAATCGGCAGGCCCGCCTTGAGGTAGAACTCGTCCGCCGCGTAGCAGACGCGCTCGCCCGTCTTTTCGAGCATCCGCTCGCCCCAGCGCTCCGCGGCGCGCACGACCTCGAGCGCCGTGTCCGCCTGATAGGGCGTCAGCGGGGTCAGGCCCTCGCGGAAACGGGTGACGCCGAGCGGCACGAGCGCAACGCTCTGCACGGACGGATAGAGGGGCAGCAGATCGCCGAGCGTCCGCTCGAGCTCCTCCCCGTCGTTCCAGCCGTGGCAGAGGACGAGCTGGCAGTTCAGCTTGATGCCCGCCTCGGCGAAGCGGTAGAGATGCCGCAGGGAATCGCCCGCGAAGCGGTTGCCCATCATGCGGCAGCGCAGCTCCGGGTTCGTGGTGTGCACGGAGATGTTGATGGGGCTGATGCGCATCTTCACGATGCGCTCCGCCTCGCGGTCGCTGAGGTTGGTCAGCGTGATATAGTTGCCGAACAGGAAGGAAAGGCGCGAATCGTCGTCCTTGAAATAGAGGCTCTCGCGCATCCCCTTCGGCAGTTGATCGATAAAGCAGAACACGCAGCGGTTCCGGCAGGAGCGCTGCCTGTCCATCAGATACGTCTCAAACGAGAGTCCGAGGGACTCGTACTGCCCCTTGCGGACGCTCACCTCGCGGCAAACGCCCTCCGCGCTCTCGAGAGCGAGCGTCACCTCGCGCTCCGTCTCGTAAAAGCGATAGTCCAGAATGTCGCAGATCTCGTTCCCGTTGATGGCGCGGAGCCTCTCCCCCGCGCGGACGCCCGCGTGCGCGGCGGGGCTGTCCTTCTCCACCGAGAGTATTTCGACAGACATTTTTCTCCTCCTTCCGGAAACGGGGATTCCCCGGCAAAAAAAATAGAGAAGGATCTCTCCTTCTCCATTTTTCCGAAATAAAAAGAAGCTTAGGCTTCCTTCTTAATGACTTCCCTGCCGTTATAGTAGCCGCAAGCGCCGCACACTCTGTGAGGAGCCTTCAGCTCACCGCACTTCGGGCATCTCGCAAGAGCCGGAGCGCTCAGTTTCCAGACGTTGGAACGTCTTTTATTCTGTCTAGCACTGGAAGTTTTTCTCTTTGGTACCGCCATCGTCAGCACCTCCTTATAAACTGGAACTAATCTATCAGTTTTTTAAGAACCTCCAGACGAGGATCTACCTGATGCAAATTGCAGCCGCAGGGGCCTTCATTCAGGTTCTTGCCGCAGGACGGGCAAAGACCCTTGCAGTCTTCCCTGCACAGATACTTGTACGGAAGCTCGAGCAGAATGTCGGAACGGAGAAGCTCGTCCAAATCCAGCTTGAAGCTCTCGTCAACGAGAATGTAATCGTCGTTTTCCTCCTCCTCCACCTCACGGGCGAGAACGTGCGAAAAACGAAATGTGTACCGCTTCCTTGTCGGAGCGGCGCATCTGTCACAGGGCGCTTCGTAATCAAACGAAGCCTCAGCCTGAAGCAAAATGCAAGCGTAGGAATCTGAAGCTGCCCCCTCCACCGAAATGGGGGAAACGAAGGGGTACGACCCGTTCATCTCCGTCTCTGAGAGATCCAGAGCAAAACAGAACGGGATTCTTTCAACCTCCCCGGTAAACAGGGATTTCAAATCAAGCAGCATATCCATACCTCAACGCTACAGTTAAACATTATATCGGGTCAAGAAGGGTTTGTCAATAGAGATCTTTACAAAATATTGAACAAAAAGACGCTGCCGGACATCCCGCCCGGCAGCAGTCCCTTCGTACCTATCGCGTCAGACGTTCTCAGCCAGGGACTCCATGCCCTCCGGCAGCTCAGAAGCGTCGGCAGAGACAAGAAGCGTAATCTTGACGTTCGAGCCCTGCGCCAGCGTATTCAGCTTTTCGGCAAAGGTCTTGAAGACGGCCATATCCTGACCGATGATCTTCAGAGTGGAGTCAATGAAAATATCGGTAACATCGTAGTCGCCCGCGCAGATGCCGCTCACAAAACCGAAGAACGTATCGGCGCCGGAAACCTTGTACGCATCCGTATCAATCAAACGTGCCTCATGGGGAAGGTCGTACGTCAGCTTGGATCCCTTTTCGATGACAATCACGTTGCCGTTGGTGCTCTTGACAGCCTGCACGGCGCGCTCAATCAGCTTCTTGGTCTTTCCGGATCCTTTTCTTCCGACAATAAGTGTAATCATTTTGGAAACTCCCCTTCTTTATTTTTTCCGCAGTAAATACGGAGGGTTTTCAGGACGTCACTTGCCGAGGCGCTTCTCCAGGGCTTCCTTCTCGGACTCATAGCCGGGCTTGCCGAGAAGAGCGAACATATTCTTTTTGTAGCTCTCGACGCCGGGCTGATCGAAGGGATTGACTCCCATCATATAGCCGGAGATTGCGCAGGCCTTTTCAAAGAAGTAAATCAGATAGCCGAGCGTGTCCTCGGAGAAATCAGGCGCGTGCAGAACGATATTCGGAACGCCGCCGTCGGTGTGCGCGAGGACGGTGCCCTCGAACGCCTTTTCATTGATATAGGCCATCGACTTGCCCTCAAGGAAGTTCAGGCCGTCGACGTTTTCGGGATCGTTGCCGATGAAGATGTCCTTCTTCGCCTTGTCAAAGAGCACGACCGTCTCAAAGAGAGAGCGGCGGCCCTGCTGGATATACTGACCCATGGAATGCAGATCCGTCGAGAAGACGACGGAGGCCGGGAACAGACCCTTGTTGTCCTTGCCCTCGCTCTCGCCGAAGAGCTGCTTCCACCACTCGTTCATCATCGTGAAGCACGGCTCATAGCTGACGAGAATCTCGGTCTCCTTGCCCTTTCTGTACAGAATGTTGCGGGCCGCGGCGTAGCGGTAGCAGTCGTTCGTGAACAGATCGGGGTTGGCGAGCTCCGCCTGCGCCTTCCGCGCGCCGGCCATCAGCGCGTCAATATCGGCGCCGGCAACGGCAATCGGCAGCAGGCCGACGGCGGTCAGGACGGAGTAGCGGCCGCCGACGTCGTCCGGAACGACAAACGTCTCGTACCCTTCCTTTGTCGCCAGCTGCTTGAGGGTGCCCTTCGCCTTGTCGGTCGTGCAGTAGATGCGCTTTCTCGCTTCATCCTTGCCGTACTTCTTCTCGAGCAGCTCGCGCAGCACGCGGAACGCGATGGCGGGCTCCGTGGTGGTGCCGGACTTGGAGATCATATTGATCGAGACGTCGCGCCCCTCGCAGATCTCGACGAGCTCGGCCAGCGCGGACGAGCTGATGCTGTTGCCCGCGAAATAGATGTCGGGCGTATCCTTCTTGATGCAGTTGTAATTGGGCGACTTCAGAAACTCAATCGCGGCGCGCGCGCCGAGATACGAACCGCCGATGCCGATGACGATGAACACGTCGGTATCGGACTGAATCTTCTTCGCCGCGGCTTTGATGCGCGCGAACTCCTCTTTATCGTAATCCGTCGGGAGAGTGACCCATCCGATGAAGTCATTACCGAGACCGGAACCGCTGTGCAGCGTGTCGTGGGCAAGCTGAACCTGCGGTGCGATCGCTTTGTATTCCTGATCGCTGACAAAACCGGAGAGGTGCTTCACATCAACCTGAATCGACATATCGATGCCTCCTACTCTTTTTTGGAATTCCGTATGTTCATTTTACAATAAATCGTTCCTATTTGCAAGGAAATGAATCAGATTTTATAATTTTTTCATTTCCTCTTCTCCGCAAGGCGCTCCCCTTTACAGCCAGACGCACGCGCGCAGCAGGTACAGCCAGGCCGTCGCGAGCGTCAGCTCCCCGACGGAACCGGCGGCGCGGACGGGAACCTCGGCGAGCGTTTCGCCGTCGAGGGAGTAGAGGATTTTCCCGACGGTCTGCCCCGCTTCCACGGGGGCGATAAGCTTTTCGTCGAGGATGGTTTCGCAGACGAGCTCACCCTCCCGGCCCTTCGGCACGACCATACCGGCAGGCTCCTCCGCCTCCACGGCGACGGCGCTCTCCATCCCGCTCTCGACCGGGATCGGCTCAAGGCCGGTCTCGGGAAGCGCGGGGGACGCGAGCGTCCATCCCGAGAAGCCGTAGTCGAGGAGGGACGCGGCGCTTGAGAAGCGCTCGTCTGTCGTCTTACAGCCGAGGACGACGGCAATGAGGCTCATCCCGTCCCTCTCCGCGGTGGCAGCCATGCAGCTTCCGGCCTTCCCCGTCGTCCCCGTTTTCAGGCCGGTGATGCCGGAGTAGCTCTTGAGCAGCTTGTTCGTGTTGACGAGCTGCGTCTTCCCATCGCGGAGCTCATCCATCCAGACGGTGGTGTAGTCGAAAATCCGCTCGTGCGCAATCAGCGCGCGGGAAACGAGCGCGATGTCGTACGCGCTCGTCAGGTGGCCGTCCTCGTCGAGACCGTTGCAGTTCTTGTAGACGGTGTCCTGCATCCCGAGCTCGGCGGCCCTCTCGTTCATCCTCGCGACGAACGCGTCCTCGCTGCCGCACAGATGCTCCGCGAGC
Source organism: uncultured Clostridia bacterium (assembly GCA_944380675.1). Taxonomy (GTDB): domain Bacteria; phylum Bacillota; class Clostridia; order Oscillospirales; family Acutalibacteraceae; genus Caccousia. The sequence continues at coordinate 8,462 of CALWIH010000083.1, forward strand.
GCGACGGCGGCGTCGTTCGCGCTGACAATCACGGTCGCCTTGAGCAGATCGTTGACGCTCATCGTCTCGCCCGGCTCGAGCCAGATATCCGAGCCGCCCATCGATGCGGCGTGTTCGCTCGCCGTGACCATGTCGTCGAGCGCAATCGCTCCGCTGTCGAGGCCCTCCATCACGAGCAGCAGCGTCATCACCTTTGTGATGGATGCGCACGGAAGCTGCTCGTGCGCGTTCTTCTCAAAGAGCACCTTCCCCGTCGACGATTCCATCAGGACCGCGGCGGAAGCCGGCACCTCGTCCGCCGTCAGAGCCGCCGCGCGCGGCGAGCACGAGAACGCCGCGATACCGGCCGCCAACAGGCAAGCCGCAAGCCTTTTTCCCTTCATTTCCGACACCTCCTTGCTGATACAAGGGTATGCGGCGGAAATGGGAAAAAGACCTGCGGCTTTTCCTCACCGCCTGACCGGGATGTCCCGGGAGGCGAGATAGTCCTTAAGCTGGGGAATCGTGATTTCGCCGAAGTGGAACAGCGAAGCGGCGAGGACGGCGTCCGCCTTCCCCTCGGTGAACGCGTCATAGAAGTGCTCCATGCTTCCGGCTCCGCCGGAGGCAATCACCGGGATGCCGACGCGGCCGGAAACAGCCGCCGTCAGCTCGAGGTCGTAGCCCGTCTTCTGGCCGTCGCAGTCCATGCTCGTCAGCAGGATTTCACCCGCGCCGCGGCGCTCGGCCTCGACGGCCCACTCGACCGCGTCGCGGCCCGTGTCGATCCGCCCGCCGTTGAGGTACACCGTCCAGCCGCCGCCCCCGGGACGGCGCTTCGCGTCAATCGCGCAGACGACGCACTGGCTGCCGAACTTGTTGGCGGCCTCCGTCAGAAGCTCCGGGTTTCTCACCGCCGCGGAGTTGACGGAAACCTTGTCTGCGCCCGCGCGCAGCAGCACGGTGAAGTCCTCGACGGAGCGGATGCCGCCGCCGACGGTGAACGGGATAAAGACCTGCTGCGCCACGCGGGAAACGATGTCGATCATCGTCCCGCGCGCCTGATGGGAGGCGAGGATGTCGAGCAGGATGAGCTCGTCCGCCCCCTGCTTATCGTAAGCGGCGGCGGCCTCGACGGGGTCGCCCGCGTCCCGCAGATTGACAAAGCTCATCCCCTTGACGACGCGGCCGTCCTTGACGTCAAGGCATGGAATAATTCGTTTCGCGTACATCGACCTTCTCCTCCTTTACAGCATCGCGGCAAAATTCCGGAGCATGGCGAGGCCGGTTTTGCCGCTCTTTTCGGGATGGAACTGCACCGCGTTCAGCTTCCCGCGGGAGACCGCCGCGTCGATGCAGACGCCGTAGCTCGTCTGCGCCGAGACGATGGACGGGTCGGCCGCGTGCAGATAGTAGGAGTGCACGAAATAGACGTAGGGCTCCTCCTCAAGGCCGGCGAACAGGCCGCCCTTCTGCCGGAGATCGAGAGAATTCCAGCCCATGTGCGGAATCTTGAGGCCCTCGCCCGCCGGGATGCGCGTGATGCTCCCCTTGAGCACACCGATGCCCGGAACGCCGGGAGACTCCTCGCTTCCCTCAAACAGAAGCTGCAGCCCGAGGCAGATGCCGAGGAAGGGCTTGTCCGCGGCGATGAACTCCCGGATTGGCTCGACCATGTGCACCTCGCGCAGCGCCGCCATCGAGTCGCCGAACGCGCCCACGCCCGGCAGGACGGCTGCGTCCGCCCGCAGGAGCTCCGCGGGATCTTTTGTCACCCTCGTCGGGACGCCGATATAGTCAAACGCCTTCTTGACGCTCTGCAGGTTGCCCGCCCCGTAATCGATGATCGCTATCATTCTCTCTGTTCCCCCTCCTTCCGCGCAAAACGCTCATGCCAGCGCGGAATCAAGAATATAGCTATTCTATCACGCTTTTTCTTCCTTGGCAACGAGAAGTGCGCTTCCATGAGAATTTCCCCGCGTTTTCCGTCAAACCGCTTGACTCACTGATACGTTTATATTATTATATATATTTGTGCTATCTGACATAAGCAGGAGGAGACGAGACAACATGGATATGGTATCACTGGTCGGCATTGCCGTCGGCCTCGCGATGGACGCGTTTGCCGTGTGCATCACGAACGGAGCCGTCTGCAAACGGGAAAACGTCAACGCGCGCTTCGCTCTGCGCCTCGCGGTGAGCTTCGGCTTCTTTCAGGCGATGATGCCGATGATCGGGTGGCTGATTGGAAAGGCCGGAGAGAGTCTGATCTCCTCCGTCGATCACTGGATCGCGCTGATCCTCCTCGGCTATCTCGGCGGCAGGATGATTTACGAATCGGTAAAGAAGCGCAAGGCCGGCGAGGAGGAGGAGTGCCGCATCGACAGCGTCAGCTTCCGCACGCTGATGGCGCTCTCCCTCGCGACGAGCATCGACGCGCTGGCGACGGGCATCATCCTCCCCTCCGCCGTCGGAGCGGGCTCGCTGCCGCTCATGCTCATCGCCGTGGGCGCTATCGGCCTCATCACGCTCTGCATCGCGTTCGCGGGCGTGTTCCTCGGAAAAACCTTCGGCACGCTGATTGCCGGGAAGGCGGAAATTCTCGGAGGCGTCGTCCTCATCGGAATCGGCGTCAAAATCTTTGTGGAGCATATGTTTTTCTGATTTTCTGAGAAAACGGCAGAACGCCGAAAAAAGCGGTACGGTTTTGAGCCGTACCGCTTTTTTGCGCCCTTTTTCGTTCCGCGCGAAGGCA
>CALWIH010000084.1 GCA_944380675.1 uncultured Clostridia bacterium
CTCGCTCTCCTTCGAGAGAATGGAGCCTGTTGCCGCATCGATGTCATACTCGTACTTGCCGGAGGCGGTGAAGAATTCTATTTCGTAGATCCAGCGCCCGTCGTCATAGTCGAGCTCGACCTTGCCGAAGGTGACGTCGGATTCCTTCAGCCCCGCGTCGGAGAGCGCCGCCGTCCGGGCGGCGTCCTCGCCGATGACACCGCTCGCACCGGAACCGGAGGACGCGGAGACCGTCTTTGTTTTCTTTGACAGCACCGCGCCTGTGGCAGCGTCAATGTCGTACTCCCAGCGCGTCGAGCCGTCCGTAAACTCAATCTCATAAATGCTACGGCCGTCGTCGCGGTCGAGCTTGCCCTTCGTGAAGGTGGGATTCGAGACGCCCGCGTCGGACGCCGCCGCGCTCTGCGCCGCCGCGAGGCCGATCACCTCGCCGGAGGCCAGGGGGCTCTGCTCCGTCTCGCGCTTGACAATCTCGCCGGACACGGCGTCGATCTCGTACTCGTACGTCGTCTGCAGGTCGTAGAACTCCACGTCGTACACGACGCGCCCGTCGTCCCAGTCGAGGGAGAGCTTCTGCACGGTGACGGAGGAGGCGTCCACGCCCGCGTCGGCGAGGGCGGTGTTCTTCGCGTCGGTCTCGCTGATGTAGCCCTCGGTGCTGATCGTACCGGTCGACTCCACCGTCCACACGTCGCCCGCGGAGGCGAGAATGTTCAGCTCGCGGATGGAGAGGGAGGCGAGGTCGTCGAAGGTGTACTGCGTGTGCTCGGCGAGGATCCCCTCGATGAGGGAGGCCTTGCCGGTGGAGATGCCGTAGGACTCCGCCTTGGCCTTGAGGTCGTCGCTCGCGGAGAGCGTCTGGCTGAGAATGGAGCCCTCGAGGTTGTTCGAACCGAGGATGGCGTCAATCTCCGCGACGAGCTGCTGCTGCAGCGCGGCGGCCTTCGCCTCGTCGCCGTTTTCCACGGTGATGAGGATGGAGTTCGCAATGTCGCTCAAATAGCCGTTGCGCAGCATGGAGCCGATGATGGCGTTCGCCGCCACGTTCAGGTCGGTGCCCTCGAGGTCCATGCCGTAGAGGATCTTGGAGGCGTCCCCGTTGAGCGGTTCGGCGGAGAGCACCTTGTCCTGGCGGCTGATTTCGAGGCGGATGCTCGGGTTCACGTCGATTCCGACGACGGAGTCGACGGCGAAATGGTTCTGGTATCCGAAAAAGCCTCCGATTCCTCCGGCGAGGAGGAGGCAGCAGGCGGCGATCCCGATGGCAAGGCCGCGGATTCCTGGCTTTCTGCGCGGGGATTCGCTGGTCGCAGCGTTCGTCATCACAAAATTCCTTCCTTTCTCTTGTTCGCAGCGGGAGAGGACGGAAGAAAGAACGTCGGGGGCCATTTTCCGCGCGGCGCTGTTGAGCCAGCGCTTGACATCCCTGTTTTTCATACGCCCTCCTCCTCCGAAAGCTGCCTGCGCAGCCGTTTCATGGCACGGTGATACTTGGAAAGAACAGTGTTCAGCGGGAGCTCCAGAAACGAGGCGATCTCGCGGAACCGGAACCCCGACACGGCGTGCAGCGTGACGATCTGGCGCTCCTCCCCGCTCAGCGCTGTGAGCGCGGCGGAGAGCACGAGCCGTTCCTCGCGGCAGAGCCCCGGATCCTCCCACGGCTCGGGAGCCTCCTCCCCGGGAACCTCCCCCCGGAGTCTGCGGCGGCGGTAGACCTGCATCGCCTTGTTTTTCGCGACGGCGTACAGCCATGCTTTTGCGCGGCTCCCGGGGCGATACCCCGCCGCCGAGGTGAAGACGTCCACATAGACGTCCTGCAGCGCGTCGCGCGCGTCGGCACTGTTCTTCAACAGGGAAAGCAGATAGGCGTAGAGCGCGGGCTCCGTCTCCTGATACAGCTCTCCGAGCGCCGCCGTGTCTCCGCCGGCAATCGAGACAAGCAGCCGATCGAGATGCTGTTCTGTTTGAGACGCGCCGCGCCTTGCGGCCGGTTCACTGAAGGTGAAGAACATCATGTCTGTTTTCTCCTGTCATCCATATATTGCTTGGGACGCGCGTTTTATTGCAGGCCCCGGAAAATATTTTTCTTCAAAAATGTTGTAGAAACAACATGATTTCCGTTTCATCTGTGGTATGCTGAGGACACGACAACGGGAACCGAAGAAAAAGAAAGGATAGGAATTGCGTATGCTCAGAAAAATTATACACATTGACGCGGAAAAATGCAACGGGTGCGGCGCGTGCGCCGCGGCGTGCCACGAGGGCGCGATCGGCATGGTGGACGGGAAGGCCGTCCTCCTGCGCGAGGATTACTGCGACGGCCTCGGCGACTGCCTGCCCGCCTGCCCGACGGGGGCCATCACCTTCGAGGAGCGCGAAGCGCCCGCGTATGACGCCGCCGCCGTCGAGGCCGCGAAGAAGCAGAAGGCGGAGGAGCCGCTGCCGTGCGGCTGCCCGGGGAGCCAGTCCCGCGCGCTGACGCCGCCGCCCGCCGCGCCCGCGCCGCACGGCGCGCCCGTCCCGCCGCAGAGCGCTCCCGCGAGCGAGCTGCGCCAGTGGCCGGTGCAGATCAAGCTCGCGCCCGTCCGCGCCCCGTACTTTGACGGCGCGAAGCTGCTCATCGCGGCGGACTGTACGGCGTACGCGTTCGCCGGCTTCCACAGAAGATTTGTGCGCGGACACATCACGCTCGTCGGCTGCCCGAAGCTCGACGATACCGACTACAGCGAGAAGCTGGCGGAAATTCTGCGGCAGAACGACATCCGCAGCGTCTCCGTCGTGCGTATGGAGGTGCCGTGCTGCGGCGGAATCGTCGCGGCGGTCAAAAAGGCGCTCGCCGCGAGCGGCAAGCAGCTGCCGTGGAGCGTGACGACGATCTCCGTGCGCGGAGAGATTCTCGAGGAGCTCTGAAAACCCGAAAAAACTTTTCCTTCTCCCTTTTCCGCGCGGCGATTCTGATCTATAATAAAACAGACAACCGACACGAAAGAGGGAACGACAATGGATTATATGAAGGAATCGCTTCGCCTGCACGGAGAATGGAAGGGCAAGATTGAGGTCGTCTGCCGCGCGCCGCTTCAGACGCGCGACGATCTCTCGCTCGCGTACACGCCCGGCGTCGCCGCGCCGTGCCTGGAGATTCAGAAGCATCCCGAGCAGAGCTTCACGCTCACGCGCCGCGGCAACACCGTCGCCGTCGTGACGGACGGCACCGCCGTGCTCGGCCTCGGCGACATCGGCCCGGAGGCCGGAATGCCCGTCATGGAGGGCAAGTGCGCGCTGTTCAAGTCCTTCGCGGACGTGGACGCCATCCCGATTTGCGTACGCTCGAAGGACGTGGACGAGATTGTGCGCACCGTGAGCCTCATCGCGGGCAGCTTCGGCGGCGTCAACCTCGAGGACATCGCCGCGCCGCGCTGCTTTGAGATCGAGCGCCGCCTCAAGGAGGTCTGCGACATTCCCGTCTTCCACGACGATCAGCACGGCACCGCCGTCGTCGTCGCGGCGGCCTTCCTCAATGCCTGCCGCCTGACGGGCAGAAAGCCGTCCGAGGTGCGCGGCGTCGTCAACGGCGTCGGCGCGGCGGGCACGGCGATCGCCGACTTCCTGCTCGAGCTCGGCGTCGGGGAGCTGATTCTCTGCGACAGAAACGGCATTCTCGTCGAGGGCGACCCGTCGCTCAGCGAGGCGCACGCCGCCATGGCGCGCCGCACGAACCCGCGCCGCGTGACGGGAAGGCTTGCCGACGCGATGCGGGGGGCCGACCTTTTCGTCGGCGTGTCCGCGCCCGGCATTGTGACGCAGGACATGGTCCGCTCGATGGCTCCGAACGCGATGGTCTTCGCGATGGCGAACCCGGTGCCGGAGATTCTGCCCAACGAGGCGCTCGAGGCGGGGGCGGCCGTCGTCGGCACGGGCCGCAGCGACTACCCGAACCAGATCAACAACGTGCTCGCGTTCCCGGGCATTTTCCGCGGCGCGCTTGACGTCCGCGCGAGCGACATCAACGGCGAGATGCTGGTCGCCGCGGCGCAGGCGATTGCGTCCTACATTCCGGAGGGAGAGCTCTCCGTGTCGAATCTGCTGCCGAGCGCGCTGGACAGAAAGGTGTCCGCCGCCGTCGCCGCCGCCGTCGCGGAGGCCGCGCGCCGCTCCGGCGTCGCGAGGGCGTAAGGAAAACCGGAAAGCGGACGGCCGGGAAGGCGAAGCCCCTAAAAAGTCAGAGGGAATCACGAAGCGTCTTCCCCCGAACGGCGGCGCACCCAGGCGCTTTTCTGCCCCCTGCCCCGGATCGCTTTCTTCCGATTCGCACGCGGAAAAAAGATATGCGGACTTCGGAACCATTCCTCAGGACTTGCGTCCGACATTCTTCAAATCCTTTTTTGCAGCCTGTGAGGCCGGGAACATTCCCGGCCTTCTTTTTTTGCCTGTCCCCCGGCATACCGCGCCGCTGCGCCCGCATAGGATCGGAGGAAGAGGAGGGAAAGCCATGTTCGCTTCGTTTCGCCTGAAGGGCTGGATGCTCGCCGCGGCGGCGGCGCTCGCGCTCGGCTGCGCCGTCGGGGCGCTCGGGAGGGCGGCCCTCGCGTCGGCGCCGGCCTCGGCCGCTCCGCGCGAGGGGATCCCCCTCCCCGCCGTCATGTACCACGGCCTTCTGCGCGATCCCGCGCTGCAGGGAACGTACGTCATCGACCCCACCCTGCTTGAGAGCGATATGGCCTATCTGCAGAGCCGCGGCTATACGCCCGTCCATATCGCCGACCTCATCGGCTACACCGAGGGCGGCGAGCTGCCGGAAAAGCCGATTCTCCTCACGTTCGACGACGGCTGCTACAACAACTATGTCTACGCCTACCCGTTCGCGCAGAAGTACGGTATGAAGATCGTCATCTCCCCGATCGGCGTCTGGGCGGACAGCTACAGCGCGTCCGGCGAGGAGAACGCCGCCTATTCGACGCTCACCTGGAGCAGGATGCGCGAGATGCAGGAGAGCGGCCTCGTCGAATTCCAGAACCATACCTACGACCTCCACGGCGAGACGGACGGGCGGCTCGGCAGCAGCCGCCGGGAGGGAGAATCCGACGAAGAGTACGCCGCCGTGCTCTCCGCCGACCTCGGGAAAATGCAGGACAGGATGCGGGAGGAGCTCGGCCGCCCCGCGGACTGCTTCGTCTACCCCTTCGGCGCAATCGGAGAAGGAGAGGAGGCGCTCGTCCGCAGCCTCGGCTTTCGCTGTACCCTGACGTGCGACAGCCGCATAAGCTATATTACACGGGACGCGGCGTCCCTGTTCGGCATCGGGCGCACACTCCGTCCGCCGGACTGCACGAGCGAGGAGTTCTTTTCGTTCCTGCCGCAGTGAGCGCGTCCCGAATTCATGCGGAAAGGGAGAATCCATCCATGCCTATCATTTTTCTCAGCCCGTCGCTGCAGCCGTTCAACCAGTATGTGGGAGGAGGCAACGAGCAGCAGGTGATGAACGAGGTCGCCGACGCGATGGAGCCGATGCTCCGCGCGAACGCCATCCGGTTTACGCGCAGCAGCATCGGGGAAAGCCTCGCGAACGTCATCCGCCAGTCCAACGAAGGAAGCTATGACCTGCATCTTGCCCTGCACTCCAACGCAGCGGGCGAATCGATGAGCGGCCAGCTCAACGGCTCGGATTTCTACTATTACCCCTACAGCGCACGCGGAAAACGCGCCGCGCAGATTTTGGCCGAGAATTACCGCAAGGTCGCCCTCGACCCAAACCGCGTGCAGACGCTCGCGACGACGAAGCTCGTGGAGGTCACAAAAACAAACGCTCCCGCCGTGCTTGTCGAGGTCGAGTACCACGACAACGAGACGGGAGCGGACTGGATCCGTTCGCATATTCATGAGATTGCCGCCAACCTCACCGAGGGGCTGACGATCTATTTCGGCCTGCCCTATATCGCCGAGACGGCAGAGCCGCGCTGCGCCGTCGTCGCGACGAAGAAGAGCCCGCTCAACCTGCGGTGCCGGCCGTGCCTGCAGTCCGCGATCCTCGCGCAGATCCCGCGCGGGTCGACCGTGATGGTGTACGGCGAATGGAAGGGCTGGGCGGTCGTCGGCTGGCGGGAGTATCTCGGCTACGCGGACGCGTCGTTCCTGCGCTGACGGCTCAGCTCTTCACCGGGCAAGCCGCTCCCGCAGCGCGCGCAGGCGGCGGAGCAGCCGCCCCCCGTACCCGCGGGCAAGCAGCCGGTGCACGAGGACGAAGGCAGCCGCCGCGAAGAGCAGCAGAGGCGGAAGGGCGAGCGCCATCGGGAGCGTGAGCGGCGAGAGGGAAAACAGCTCGGGAAACAGAACGGCGGCTCCCACAAAGCCCGCCGCCATCGTGCCGGTCAGCACGGCGCGCGGCGCGTTGTACGGCAGGCTGATCTTGACGAGCGTCAGAAAGCCCGCGAACGCCGTCTGGCAGACGGCCATGGTCGAGAGCTGCCGCTGGTTGAGGCCGAGCAGCGGCGAGACGGCCACGAGCAGCAGCACCCCGCCGATCATTGCCGCCGCTCCCGGCAGCGAGCCGCGCAGCACGTTCGTGATGAAGCGCCCGCGGATGCGCTCCTTGTTCGGCTCGAGCGCGAGGAAGAACGAGGGAATCCCGATGGTGACGGCGTTGATCAGCGTGAATTGAATCGGCTCGAACGGATAGGCCACGGAGAAAAAGAGAAAGCACACCGCAATCACGCCGGAAAAGATCGACTTGACGAGGAACAGCGCGGCGGAGCGCTGCAGGTTGTTGATGGAGCGCCGCCCCTCCCGGACGACGCGCGGCATATTCGCGAAATCGGAGTCGAGCAGCACCACGTTCGAGACGGCGCGGGCCGCGTCGCTGCCCTCGGCCATCGCGACGCTGCAGTCGCTCTCGCGCAGCGCCATGACGTCGTTCGCCCCGTCGCCCGTCATGGCGACGGTGTGGCCGCGGGACTGCAGCTCCCGCACGAGCAGGAGCTTCTGCTCCGGCGTCACGCGGCCGAAGACGGCGTAGTCCTCCGCCGCGGCGCGCAGCTCGTCGTCCGACAGGACTGAGGCGTCGGCGAAGCGGGAGGCGTCCGGGAGGCCGGCCTTCCCGGCGACGCTCGCCGCCGTGGCGGGGCTGTCGCCGGAGATGACCTTGAGCGTCACGCCCTGCTCCGCGAAGTAGCGAAGCGTTTCGGCGGCGTTTTCGCGGATTTTGTCGCTCAGGAGGACGAGCCCGAGCGGCCGCAGGGAGGCGGGCAGCTCCTTTTCCCCGAACGGCGCCTCGGCGTGCGCGAGGAGCAGTACGCGGCTGCCCGTCTCCGCGTAGGGCGCGATGCGGTCGAGCACCTCGGAAAAGCTGCCGCGCAGGATAAACTCCGCCGCGCCGAGCACATAGCTGCCGCGCCCCGCAAAGGACGCGCCGCTCCATTTTCGGGACGACGAGAACGGGACGACCTGCTCCGCCTGCCAGCCGGGCGCTTCTCCGCAGCCCTCGCGCAGCGCGGCGAGCGTCGGGCTTGTTCCCGCGGAGACCGCCGCGAGGGCGGCGCAGGCGGCGCGCAGCTCCTCTTCAGGGACCTCGGCCAGCGGGACGAAGCCGTCGGCCTGCATACTGCCCTCGGTGAGCGTGCCCGTCTTGTCGAGGCACAGCACGTCGACGCGCGCGAGCGTCTCAATCGAGTACAGATCCTGCACGAGCGCCTTGTGACGCGCGAGCCGCAGCACGCTGACGGCCAGCACGACGCTCGTCAGGAGCACCAGCCCCTCCGGCACCATCCCGACAAGCGCGCCCACCGTCGCGACAAGCCCGTGCCGGAAATCCTGTCCGGAAAAGAACACCTGCTTGACGAACATCAGCACGCCGATCGGCACGAGCGCGATGCCGATGAAGCGGATGATCCGGTTGACGCTCGTGAGAATCTCGGAGACGGCGCGCTTCGGACGCTTCACGCTCTTCACGATGGACGCCGCGTAGTTCTCCTCGCCGACGTGCTCGACGCGCGCGCGCACCGTCCCGCTGACGAGGAAGCTGCCCGAGAGCAGCAGGTCGCCCTCGCGCTTTTCCACCGGCTCGCTCTCGCCGGTGATCAGAGACTCGTTCACCTCGCAGGAGCCGCGCAGAATCACGCTGTCGGCGCAGATCTGGTTTCCTGACTCGAGAACGCAGACGTCCCCGAGCACGAGCTCGTGCACCGGGATTTCTCTCCCCTGCCCGCCGCGCACGACGCGCGCGAGCGGCGACGCGATCAGCGAGAGGCGGTCGATCGTGCGCTTCGCCTGCAGCTCCTGGAACGTACCGATCAGGGTGTTGCACACGGCGACGCCGAGAAACAGCATATTTTTATACGAGCCGGCAATGAAGATGAGCCCGCCGAGAATCAGATTGAGCAGGTTGAACGGCGTCAGGAAATTGTCGCGAAGGATCTGCCTGACGCTCTTTGTCCGCGTCGGCGGCTCCCCGTTCGCGAGTCCCTGCTCCTTCCGCTCCAGCGCCTGTTCCTCTGTCAGCCCCTGCTCGCAGTCAGGGCAATCCAGCGTCCGCCGTGTCCCGCTGCCGAGCGGCGATCCGTCCATGCATTCCGCCTCCCTGTTCATTCGACCGGTCTGTGCGGCCCGTCTGAAACCGGGCCGCTTCCGGTCTTTTCTCATCTATTGTATCATACTATAATTTTCCTTCTTTTTTGCGTTTGCGACAGATTATTGTCAAAAAGTTCAAAAATGATTCATACTTATCGTTGTAATGCACAAATCACAGAAAAAAGGAGGGGCGCAATTCCCACAAAATGAACCTTGTTCATTTGAGCAGATCTCACTATAATAGATCAAAATAAGAGAAAGGAGGCGCTGCGATTCTTTCAGGAAGTCCCCTGATAAAGGAGTGAAGCCATATGACGGAACAGCTTGCCGCTCTCCGCAGGCGCCTGCGCACCCGTGAGGATGCCGACGCGCTTGCCGTCCTCGGCCTGACAGCTTCCGTATTTCTTTCCGTCTACACAGCGGTCGCGGCGTGCCTCGCCGTCGCCGCGCTGACGATGATGAACTATGAGCGCAGAAGGAGAGCGCTGTCCTCCCCGTATGCGGGGCTGCTGCTCGGCTTTCTGCTCGTCCCGTTTTTCGTCGCAGCCATGTACAATAATTTTCTCGGGATTCTCGCGTCGTTCGCGCTCTACGCGGTGGTCATCTGCGGCCTGTTCGTGCGCAGCGTCATGACGCGCCGCCTGTTCGGGCGGGTGCTCGACCTGTGCTGTCAGTGCAGCGTCGGCTGCTTTTTGATTGCGCTCGCGCAGAAGCTCGCGATGTATCCCGCGTCGCCGGAGTACCGCCCGGTTTCCACGTTTACGAACGCGAATTATTACGGCGCGATGGTCGAGCTGATGCTGCTCGTCTGCCTTTTCCGCGCCGTGACAAACCGCCCGGCGCGCAAATGGTACCTTGCCGCGGCGCTCGCGAACCTCGGCGGCCTCTATCTGACGGGCAGTATGTCCGCCGCAGCGGCGTCGTGCATCGGTATCCTGACCTTCCTCGCGCTGCAGCACCGCCGCCGCCTCGCCGTCCTGTTCTGCCTGTGCGCAGGTGCGGCTCTCGTTTTGGTGATGGTCTTCCCGTTCCTGTTTCCCCGCGTCGAATCGGTCGACGTGGCGTGGGATCAGCGCTTCTCCATCTGGCAGACGGCGCTGCGCGCTATCCTTGAGCATCCGATCTTTGGGCAGGGCGCCGTGTCGTATCACATGGCGGCGCTCAAGTACAACGGCTATCTGACGTACCACAGCCACAATCTGCTCATCGACACGGTGCTGAACTTCGGTTTCTTTGGATTCGCCGTGCTGGCCTTCTATGTCAGCAGGCAGGCGAAGCTGCTCCGGCTGCGCTTCCGCAACCGCATCGGCCGCACCGCGAATGTGCTGACCGTTTCCGTGCTCGCCGCGGTGATCGCCCACGGCGTGACGGACGTGACGATTTTCTGGCCGCAGACGGGAATGTTCTTCCTGCTGCTCGTCTCCTCGCTCAGCGTCGGCGCGGAGTTCCTCGAGCGCGAGGTCGCGCCGAGATCGATTGCCGTCCCCGCGGGTTCGCGCCTGCGTCCGTGACGGATTTTTCGCTTGCACCGGCGGGCGTTTCGCTGTACAATGAAAGCGGCGGGACGCCCGCCTTTTTGGATTTGCCGCAGCCGCTTCCGCGAGCGGCCGGGGGGCTTTTAGGAAAGGAAGGATCTGCGCATGAAAAAGCTTTTGATTGTGGTCGACTATCAGAATGATTTTGTAAGCGGGGCGCTCGGCTTTCCGGGCGCTCGCGAGATAGAGGACGCCGTCTGCGAAAAGATCCGGGCATACCAGTCGGCCGGCGACGACGTCGTCTGCACGCTCGATACGCACGAGGAGAACTACCTCGAGACCCAGGAAGGGAAAAAGCTTCCCGTCCCGCACTGCCTCTACGGCACGGAGGGCTGGCGGCTCTACGGGAAGGCCGCCGCTTTGCTCGAGGACTGCCCGAAGTTTGAGAAGTCCGTCTTCGGCAGCGCGGCGCTGTTTGATTATCTGCGGAAAATTCCGTACGAGAGCATCGAGCTGTGCGGCGTCGTGAGCAACATCTGCGTCCTCTCGAACGCCGTCCTCGCCCGCACCGCCCAGCCCGAGACGGAGATCCTCGTCGATCCTGCCTGCGTCGCCTCGAGCGATTCGTCCCTCAACGAGGCCGCCCTCGCCGTCCTTGCCGGACTTCAGGTGACGCTTCTCTAAGCGTCTGCCCCGCCCCCTCCGCCGTGTCCCGGCAAAAAAATAACATTTCCCGAAAAAATCTCTTGCTTTTTTCTTTTTCCCGTGCTATAATAAAT
>CALWIH010000085.1 GCA_944380675.1 uncultured Clostridia bacterium
GCCGTCTGCTGCTGCACCGGAGGCTGATACGACGTCTGCTGTGCCGCCTGCTGTTGCTGCACGGGCGGCTGATATGACGTCTGCTGTGCCGCCTGCTGTTGCTGCACGGGCGGCTGATATGACGTCTGCGCCGCCTGCTGCTGCACCGGAGGCTGATACGGCGTCTGCTCCTCTTCCCGCTGCTGCTCCTCCTGCTTGGCTGCCTCCCGCACCGCGGCGGCAAATTCCTCCATCGACTGGAATCTGTCCTGCGCGCTGACCTCGAGGCCGCGGAGAATCGCGTCCTCGAGTGCCGGAGGCATATGCACGCCGCGCGCCGAGGGTGGGACGAGGTCGTCCTCCTCGAGACGGTCGAGCGCGTCCGGCGGGACGTAGCCCGTCACGGAAGCGTAGAACGTCGCGGCGAGCGCGTACACATCCGAGAACGGCCCCTGACGGCCGCGCCGCGTGTACTGCTCCTTCGGCGCGTAGCCGTGCTTGAGCACGACGTCGAGGCTCTGGCTCTTGTCGCCGAGCGAGTACCGCGCCGCGCCGAAGTCGAGGAGCTTGACCTGCCTGCTGCCTGTGAGATAGATGTTGTCCGGCGCAATGTCGCGGTGGATGATCCCCTCGCGGTGCACGGCGGAAAGCGCGTCCATCACCGGCAGCAGGATCCGCACGGCCTCCTGCCACGGGATTTTCCCGCCGCTGTTTTTGAGGTGTGCCTTGAGGCTCACGCCCTCAACGTACTCCATCACGAAGTACGCCGTGCCGTTCTCCTCAAAGTAGCTGCGCACGCCCACAATGTTCGGGTTGCCGAGGAATTTCGCGAGCGTTCTGGCCTCGTCGAGGAAGCGCTCGAGGCCGTAGCGGAACTGCTCGCCGCGCTCGCCGGTGAAGGCCGTCACCTGCGAGGAGCCGGCCGTCCTGCCCGCCATCGTGTCGGGGAAAAACTCCTTGATGGCGACCTTGAGGGTGAGCGTCCTGTCGAAGGCGAGATACGTCACGCCGAAGCCGCCCTGCCCGAGAACGCGGCCCGTGACGTACTGCCCGGCCAGGATGCTCCCGTGCGGCAGCGCGAGCGGGAATTTCCCTTCGTCAAACGCCGGATCGTATCCGCATTTCGGGCACGGCCCCGGAGCTGTCTTTTCGCAGAAGCAGTTATAACAATAGTTCATGGGAAAGCCTCCTCAGGTTGATTCTTTCGGACGCCCCTGGACGTATTCCACATGCGCGACGGGCGACCAGTCCGTCACGCTGCAGTTCTCGAGGTCGAGCGAGGTCAGCGAGGTCAGCCCGGCCAGCGGGCCAAGCTCCGTGACGGGCGTGCTTCCGAGATCGAGCAGCTCGAGCTTTTCCATCGAGCGCAGCGGCTCGAGGCTCGAAAAGCTGTTGAAGGAGAGACGGAGCCGCACGAGCTGCGTCATCCCGGCAAGCGGCGTCAAATCGGGGATCTCGTTGAGGCTCGCGTTGAGCTCCGTGAGTCCCGTGAGCCCGGCGATCGGGCTCAGATCGGTGATGCGGTTGGAATTGATATCGAGGACGGTCAGTCCCGTCAGTCCGGAGAGCGGCGTCAGGTCCGACACGGCGTTCGAGCCGAGCCGGAGCTCCGTCAGCCCCGTCAGCCCGCTGAGCGGCCGCAGATCGGAGACGTCGTTGCAGCTCAGGTCAAGCCGCGTCAGCCCGGTCAGCTCCTCGAGCGGCCAGAGGCTGGAAAAATCGCCGAACGAGAGGTTGAGTTCGGTGAGCTCCGTGAGGCCGCTGACGGGCGTCAGATCGGCAAAATCCTGCCAATGAACGGACAGGCTTTCGCAATGGACGAGCAGGGCAAGGTCTTCGCCGGACTGCATCGTCCCGCTCAGCGTTCCCTGGTACGTTTCTCCATCCTCAAAGCCGACGGAGAAGGCGCCTGTGGCGGAGTCGGCGGAGAAGCTGACCACGCGCTCGAGGTCGCCGTCCAGGATGAGACTCTCCTCCCTGCCGAACGCCTCCCGCATACACGCCTCGAAGACGGGATCCGCAAACGTGACGCTGCTGAGTCCGAGCGCGCCGGTATCGATGGAGAACGCCGCGGATTCCGCCTTTTCCTCCGACCGTATGGCGCGCGACACGAAAATGCCCGCCGCCATCAGCACGGGGATGAGGATGAGCGCTCCCACAAGATAGACGATGCGATCCTTCTTTGACCAGTTTGCCCACGCCTTCCGATCTGTCCTGCCGCCGGGCTGTGGCTGCGGCGGCTTCGGATCGGGCTGCGGTGGGATCGGATCGGGATTTTTCAGGCAGGTTTCCATGACAAGCTCCAGCGTCCGAACCGACTGCGGCCGATCCTCCGCCTTCACCGAAAGACAGTCCAGGACGGCAAGCTCGAGGATGGGCGGGAGGACGGCGCCGAGCTCCTTCGGAGCCGGGAGAGGCGTCCCGTCGAGGCGATCGACGGCATCCGGCGGGACGCGGCCCGTCACGCAGGCGTAGAACGTCGCGGCGAGCGCGTACACGTCCGTGAACGGCCCCTGCCTCCCATGGCGCGAATACTGCTCGACGGGCGCGTACCCGTGCTTGAGGATGACGTCGAGACTGCCGCTTCTGTCGCCGAGTGAATACCGCGCCGCGCCGAAGTCGAGGAGCTTGACCTGCCCGCTGCCGGTGAGGTAGATGTTGTCGGGCGCGATGTCGCGGTGGATGATCCCCGCGCTGTGCACGGCCTGGAGGGCGCTCGTCACCGGCAGGAGAATCCGTACGGCCTCCTGCCACGGAATTTTCCCGCCGCTGTTCTTGAGGTGCGCCTTGAGGCTCACGCCCTCGACGTACTCCATCACGAAGTACGCCGTGCCGTTCTCCTCAAAGTAGCTCCTGACCCCGACGATGTTCGGGTTGCCGAGGAATTTCGCGAGCGTTCTGGCCTCGTCGAGGAAGCGCTCGAGGCCGTAGCGGAACTGCTCGCCGCGCTCGCCGGTGAAGGCCGTCACCTGCGGGGAGCCGGCCGTCCTGCCCGCCATCGCTTCCGGGAAATATTCCTTGATGGCCACCTTCACGGCGAGCGTCCTGTCGAAGGCCAGATATGTCACGCCGAAGCCGCCCTGCCCGAGGACGCGGCCCGTGACGTACTGCCCGGCGAGGATGCTTCCGTGCGGCAGGGCGGACGGATATTTTCCCTCGTCGAACGCCGGATCGTATCCGCAGCGCGGACACGGCCCCGGAGCCGTTTTTTCGCAGAAGCAGTTGAAGCACCAGGTCATCGGAACGCCTCCTGAGAAAAAGTGGGATGAAACGCAGAGGGGAGCCCGTTCCGAATCAGAAGGGCTCCTCTCTGCCGGCGGTTACAGGCTGACGCGGAAAAGGTTCGCGCGGCTCGCGAGATAGAACTCGTCGCCCGGGCGCAGCGCCATCGGCTGCCCCTGCGGCACGCGAACGCCGTTGCCGAGGAAGGTGCCGTAGCTCGAGCCGAGGTCGTAGAGCACGAACATCTGCGTCTGCGGGTTGAACTGAATCTTGCAGTGATTGCGGCTGATGCCCTGCGCGTGGTCGGGAAAAACAAAGTCGCAAGCGGCGGAATCGCGCCCCATCATGATGCCCTGCGGGCGGATGGGGAAGGATTTTCCGGCAAACAGGCCGGCGACGCCGATGAGCTGCGGGTTGATTTGCATGACAGGAGGTCTCCTTTCAGGCTGTGGAATGGGCTGCGGCATGGGCGGCATGGCCTGCACGCGGTTAGCCACAAAGGTGCCGGCGAGCTTGTCGTGGAGCGCCTTGCCCTCGGGGTCGGCCAGACCGATGATGTAGCCGATGCAGAGGATGAGGCCGGAGAGCAGGCGGCACAGGGAGCGCAGAAACGCCTTGCCCGGGCCGATCGGAATCCCCTGCTCGTCGACGACGATCAGGCCGCAGATCCGCTTGCCGAGCGTCGCGTGCATCGAGCTTCCCTCACAGATGCCGTAGTAGAGGAAGGTCGCGAAGGGGGAGAGAATGCTGAACAGAGGAAATGAGAGAAACAGAATGATGGAAAGGAAAACGGAGAGAAACAGTCCGTCGAGAAACAGTGCGCCGATGCGCGCGCCGACAGAACCCTTTTGCTGATACATATGGCTTGCCTCCTCAAGATAACCGGCAGAATGAGCCGATCAGAATTTCAAGCAGAACCGCGCGCCGCCGACGGTGATCTCGTCGCCGCTGCGCAGGCGGTTCGGACCCTGCAGCCGCATTCCGCCGAGCAGCGTGCCTCCCGCGGAGCCGAGATCCTCGAGATAGATCAGCCCGCCGCGCACGAAGATGCGCGCGTGGAGCGGCTCGACGCCGGGCGCTTCGACGATGAGCGAGCACGTCTTCGCGCTGCCGATGGTCAGCTCCTCCGTGAGGGAGAGCTCGTTCGCGCCGGTGTGGCGGCCCGAAATCATCTCCAGCCGCATATAGATGCCGCTCCGGCTGTCGCTCGCGGGCTGCTCCGGCGCGGGCTGCGGCTCGCTTTTCCTTCTGCGGCGCAGGAGGATGACGAGAATCGCGATACACGCGGCGGCGAGGACGGCGGCTGCCGCGATCAGAATCCAGACAAGGCTTCCGCGGCCGTCCCCGGCGGCGTCCTCCGCCGGGAGGCCGGACGCGGCCTCGCTCTCCGCGGCGGCCTCGGAGACGGCCTCGGAGGTGCCTTCAGGCTCGGAGGGCGCAGCGGGCGCTTCGGAGGCGGGGGCTTCGGAGGCGGGCTCCTCCGCGGGCGCTTCGGAGACGGGCGCTTCGGACGCCGCCACGGAAACCGGCGGCTCCTCCTCAACCGGCTCCGCCGCCGCGCCGATCACCGGGACGTTTTCAAGGTTCGCGCGGTAGGTGAGCGCGCCGTCGTCCGCAAGGAAGAAGACGCTTCCCTCATACGGCGAGGCGGGCTCGCGGCCGAGCGGGAACGAGAGGACGGAGAGCGCGTCCGTGTACGCCGCGACCTCCGCGGCGCACGCCGCTCCGTCAAAAACGCCGGTGGGAATCTCGGCGTGGACGCCCTTCCCGAGCGAGGAGAGCTCAGAAAGCCCCTGCGCCGACACGTCCCGCGCGGTGGCGAGGCCGAGCGTATGCAGCACGACGCTTGCCCCGGAGGCGCGCTCCTGCGCCGCCTCGAGTCCGGGACTGTCCGCCGCCTCCTCGGTCACGCCGTCGGAGATCAGGACGGCCTCGACAAGCTCGCCCTCCTCGCGCGGCTCCGATTCCAGATAGGCGAGGGCGTCGAGAACGCCCCGGGGCAGATCGGTCATCTGCCCGTCGTAGGAAATGCCGCGCAGCGCGGCGAGCGCGCCGTCCGCGTCCTGCGTCTTCTCCTGCACGACCTCGAGGCTTTCCCCGAAGGTCAGCACGGCGAAGCGCGTGCCCGCTTCGGATGACTGCGCGAGCGACGAGGCGAAGCTTTCAATTTTCCTCTTCATCGACCGCATCGACTGTGAATCGTCGACAAGAAGATAGTACGAGACGGGCGTTTCCGCCTCCCCGACGGCCTGCACGCCGTTCGCCGCCGGGATGGAGCCCTCCGCGCCGTACAGCTCGGCGGTGAGCCCCTCCTCCACGGGGAGGTAGACATAGAGGGTTTCCCCCTGCACGAAGGCCTGGGTGACGGAGAGCGAGCTCTCTCCCCGCGCCTGGGCGGCGGAGAGCACAATCAGGGGAAGGGATAAAAGCGCGCAGACGGCGCGCCGCAGTCTTCTCATGAGACACATCTCCTTTGCGTTATCCGGCGCAGACCGCCAGCAGCGTCAGGTTGTCGTTTCCCGGGCGCAGCCGCGGGAGAACGCGCAGCAGCAGGAGCTCCGCCCATTCGCGCGGCGTTCCGGCCTTGAGAAAGTCGATGAGGATCTCCTCGTCGTAGACGTACTCCCAGAACCCGTCGGAGCACAGGAGGAACCCGTCACCGGGAAAGAGGGAGCCGCTTCCGGTATCGGGGACGCAGCGGCTTTCCTCGCCCACTACGCGCAGCAGGCTCGGGCGATCCTCGTCAAAGTTGACGGCGTTGCGGGTGATTTCCCCCGCGAGGTATTTCTTGTAGCTCACGGAATGATCCTGCGTCAGGCGGCGGACGCGTCCGTCGGAGAGGGCGTAGATGCGGGAGTCTCCCACGTGCGCCCAGGCGATGCGCTCGCCGTCCGCCGCGAGCGCGGCGACGGTCGTCTTCATCGAAGCGTGCCGCGTCTCCTGCTCCGCGAGGAGCGCTCCGTTCGCGCGCAGGATCTCCTCCCGCAGCCACGCGGCGCGATCCTCGGGCGGCTCGGACTCGTCGAGCCAGGCGCGGTACAGGCTGTCCGCGGCGAGGGCGGAGGCGATTTCCCCGCCGCGGTGGCCGCCGAGGCCGTCCGCCACGAGGAAGAAGCCGGCGTCCTCCTTCACGTTCCAGCGGGCGGAGTCCTCATTCTGCTCCCGCCCGCCGGCGTTGGTGTAGAGAAAGGAGTCGAGACGCATCGGCTCACCCCAATTCCACGCGGACGGCGTTGGCGCGCTCGCCGAGGTAGAACGAGTCGCCCGGTCTCAGGCGGAAGGGAACGCCGGGGTCAAGGCGCTGGCCGTTCGCGAGATAGGTGCCGTACGTCGAGCGCAGATCGGTCACGAGGAATTCGCCCGAGGCCGCGTTGAACGAGACGGAGCAGTGGCGCGCGCTCACGCCGGGCGTGTCGCTGCGGAAGATGAGGGCGCACGAGGACGCGTCGCGCCCGATGAGGACGGCCTGGCTGCCCACGGGCGTCTGCGCTCCGCCGTGCTGCGGCGACATCGAGCGCAGGTACGCGCGGCGCTGGGGCATCGGCTGGGGCGCGGGCTGCGGCGCGGGAACCGGAGCGGCGGCCGCGGCGGCCGGAGCCGGAGCGGGCTTACGGCTGCGCACGGCGAGCACGACGGCGACCGCCGCGAGCAAGACGACAGCCGCGCCGATGGCGATGAGAGCGGGCAGCGGGAGCGGCAGGGACGATTCGCCCGCGAGCTCGTAGGCGATGCTGTTGCGGTCGAGCAGCGGGATGACCTCGTTGACGCTCAGCGCGTACTGCATCGTCTCGATCTCGGAGCCGTTGCTGATGATGCCGAAGGTGTTGATGCCGATCACGTTGCCGGCGTCGTTGACGAGCGGGCCGCCGGAGTTGCCGCCGTGCGTGGCGGTGTCGGTCTGGATGATCTCACGGCCCGTGCCGCTCTGGATGAGCAGGCGGCTGACGCTGCCGGTCGTGACGGTGGCGTCCTCCTTGCCGAAGCGGGAGCTCGGGTTGGCGACCGCGTCGCTGTCCGCGATGCTCGGATAGCCGACGGCGTAGACGGTGCTGCCCACCATGTCCTGCGTGGGAGCCTGCAGCTTTAAGGGCTTGCGTTTGTCGGTCGGCTTCGCGAGGCGCAGAATGGCGAGATCCTTCTCCTCGTTGTACTCGACGAGATACGCCTCCTCGATGTCGTCCTGGCTGAAGAAGACGCGCAGGAAGCTCGAGCCGTCGCCGCCGCCCGTGGCGACGTAATATTCGACGACGTGATAGTTCGTGACAAGGTACTGCGGATCCTTGCCGCTCTCGCCGACAAAGAAGCCCGTGCCGGTGCCGTAGCCGTAATACTCGTCTTCGTTGTAAATTTCGACGTAGACGACAACGACGCTCTCAAGGACGCTCTGCTGGAACGCCGCGGCGGCGGGGAAAGCCATGGAGACGAGAAGAAGGAGAACGCTCAAAAGGCAGATTGCTTTCTTTTTCATGGGACACCCTCTTTTCTCAATTTTACTCTGTCACGGGAGAGCCCCGTGCCCGTTTTCGCGGCGCTTTCAGTAGCCGCATTCGAGGACGAGAGCCGTGTAATTGTCCTGGTGGACTCTCGCCGCCGCCCGGATGCCCGCCTCAATGCACGAGCAGGCGTTCGCGGGGTCTCCGCGCAGGCACAGGAGCAGGTCGTCCTCGGTCAGGACGCCGCCCACGCCGTCGGAGCAAAGGAGGAGCTTGTCGCCGTCCTCGAGCGAGAGCGGTCGCAGGCAGCAGTCGACGCTGCCGATCTCGTCCTTGCCGAGAAATTCGCTCAGGCGGCTTCCGTCGGGGTCGGCGTCCGCCTCGGCGCTCGAGAGAACGCCGTCCCGCACGGCGCGCAGATACAGCTCCGCGCGGTAGTTCTGGTCGCGGTTGAGGCGGTAGAGCCCTTCCCCGCGCTTGAGGTAGAGATAGCTGTCGCCGACGCTGGCCCAGTACAGCTTTTCATCAAAGAGGAGGCACACGGCGGCCGTCGTGCCGCCGCTCCCGCCGAACCGGCGGAAAAGCGCGTCCCCGGCGGTGAGAAGGCTGCTCTGCAGCTGCGCGGCGAGATCCGCTCCCCGATCCATCCGGGAAAAGCTCTCCGTCAGAAGGGAGACGGCCCCCTGGCTGACGAGCTTGCCGTCCTCCATGCCGCCCATGCCGTCGGCCACGATGGCGAGCAGGCCCTCGCGCCGGATCATGGTCACGTCCATCGCGTTGACGAAGGCGAACGAGTCCTCCTGGCGTTTCCGCGTGCCGACGCCCTGCAGGTTTGCCGCCCGGTAGCTCAGCAGGCGGGGAGCAGGCGGGGCGGCGGCTTCCTCCGCCTGTTTTCTGCGCCGGAACAGTCCCATCACACGCCGTCCTTCCCGAGGATGCCGTTCTCCCAGGAGAAGTGCTCGCCGCACAGCGGGACGAACGCGAGCTTTGTCTCGCCGAACTCAATCACGTCGTACGCGTGCAGCGGCGTCGGGATGTCGACAACGTCGCCGTTGAGATAGATGTTGTTCGAGCTCGAGGCCGGAATCAGGCGGAAGCGGTTGTTCTTCGGGTCATAGCCGAGGCGCGCGTGGTTTTCCTTGGAGATCGACGGGTCGCTCTTGATGCACACGTCGTTCTGCTCGCCGCGGCCGATGGTGTTGATGCGGCCCCAGAGGCGGTAGTCCTTGCCCTTCTCCGCGCCGTCGATGCACACGAGCCAGCCGACGACCGGCTCGAGGCCGAGCTTCTGCTTCATGTCGCCCACGGTCTTCTGCTCCTCGTCGGCGCGGCGCTCCTGACGGTAGCCGCGGGGCGGCCTCGTCTCGTTCGCGTCGCACACGCTCTGGCCGGGCTGGCCGCCCATGCCGCCGATGGGCATCGTCCTGCCGGGATCGGCGCTGCCCGAGGAGTACACGTCGTACTGTCCGCCGTTCGGGGCGT
The DNA here is from genome assembly GCA_944380675.1 of uncultured Clostridia bacterium. Lineage (GTDB taxonomy): Bacteria > Bacillota > Clostridia > Oscillospirales > Acutalibacteraceae > Caccousia. The sequence continues at coordinate 9,117 of CALWIH010000085.1, forward strand.
AGCCGCCCTGTGCGGGCGAGGAGCCGCCCGAGGGCCCGAAGCCGCCCTGAATCGGCTGGGTTTTGTTCTGGTCATAGGCCGCGTAGCCGCCCTGTCCGCCCGCCGGAGCGGTAAAATTGATGACGGGCTGCGTGCTGTTGCAATAGGGGCAGGACGCGTAGACGTCCGAGTCGTAGATGTGTCCGTGTCCGCATTCAGTCATTGCCATGAGAGGTGCCTCCTTCAAGTTTCGGAAATTTGTTTCAACCCGATGTTCGGGAATGTTTCCTGTCACTCGACGAGCTCGTCATCCTTCCAGGTGCCGGAAGTCGACGTGCCGTCGGTATAGTGCATGGTGCCCGGGCCGTTGCGCTCGCCGTTGACGAATTCGCCCTCAAACCATCTTCCGTCGCTCCAGGTATAGACGCCGTGCCCGGTGATCTGGCCGTCGGCGAAATCGCCCTCGTATTTGTCTCCGTCCGGCCAGGTGTAGACGCCTTTTCCGGACATGACGTCGTCGACATATCCGCCTTCGTAGACGTCGCCGTCGGCAAACGTCATGGTTCCCTGTCCGTTGCGCACGCCGTTGGCGAATTCTCCTTCAAACCGGTCTCCGTTCGTCCAGGTATAGGTGCCGATGCCGTGATATTCGTCGCGCAGAAATTCTCCCTGATACCGGTTGCCGCTCGCGAAATCCAGAATTCCGTAGCCCTCGAACAGGCCGTCCTTCCACTCGCCGTAGTAGGTCGTGCTGTCCTCATAGCTGCAGTAGCCGGTGCCCTCCGGAAGCCGGCTGTCGTTGATGTAGCCGTAATAGGTGTTGCCGTTGTAGTCCATTCCCTCGACGTGCAGGTCGCCTGTCGCAAGCTCAAATTCGCGCAGGAACGTGCTCTCGAGCTCCTCGTCCACGTTCACGAGGAAGAAGGATTCCATCCAGTTCTCGGGATCGACCTCATACACCGAGTCCGCGAGGGTGAGAGCGTCCTCGACGTCCTCGCCGGAGACGGTGGTGACCACAACGTAGGAGCCGTTCACCCCCGTTACCTCCGCTTCGAGCTGCAGGACGAAATCCGACGGCGCTACAATCTTCTCATCCGCGTCATAGCCGAGGGATTCCAGGAACGAGGCCACCGTCTCGGCGTCCTCCTCGAAGTCCGAGAAAACGAGGATGGCGCCCTTCTCCTCCTTTGCGGGAGACGCGCTGCTGCTGCCGCCCAGAATGGCGGGCGTGCGGCTGCTGCTTGATTTGCTGCTGTCCTCCTGCGCCTTCGAGCTCGCCGCGTCGCCGTCCGCGATCACAGAGGACCGGTTCGGCGTCAGGAACGACGGGATCACGAACACGCAGAACAGGAGCACGATGACGCCTGCCGCCGCGCCGAGCGCGATAGCCAGCCTGCGCTGCGTGTTCGGCTGCTTCCCGGGGCTGACATTCCCGAAGGGCTGCTGATACGTCTGCGGGCCGGGCTGCGGCTGCTGATATGTCTGCGGGCCGGGCTGCGGCTGCTGGTATGTCTGCGGGCCGGGCTGCGGCTGCTGGTATGTCTGCGGGCCGGGCTGC
>CALWIH010000086.1 GCA_944380675.1 uncultured Clostridia bacterium
CGCCGCGGCCTCGTCCGATGGGGCGGGAGCGGCAGCCGCCGCGGCGGACGACAACACGGTGACGCTGCGCGTCGTCCACACAAACGACCTGCACGGCCGGTACGACGGCGGCGAGGATTCCGTCGGCTTCGCGGCGCTGCAGACCATCGTGAACGGGGACGGCCGGCGCGCCGACCTCGTGTTCGACGCGGGCGACGCGTACCACGGTCTGCCGTTCGCCACCGTCGAGCGCGGCGGCGCGATCGCCGAGCTGTTCTCCGCGATCGGCTGCACCGCGATGACGCCCGGCAACCACGACTTCAACTACGGCGCGGCGCATCTGGCCGAGCTCGGCACCGACAGCGGCGTGCCGATCCTCAGCTGCAACATCCTCAGCGAGGAGACGGGCCAGCCCGTCTTCACGCCGTCCGTCGGCCTGACGGTGCAGGGGCTGCGCGTCGGCGTCATCGGCGTGACGAGCCCCGACATCTATGACGACACCGCCCCCGCGAACGTCGAGGGGCTCGTCTTCGCCGACCCGGTCGAGCTCGTGCAGGCTGAGATCGACCGCCTCCACGCGGAGGGCTGCACGCTCATCTTCGTTCTCGCGCACCTCGGCGACTCGCCCGTCCTCGAGTGGACGAGCGAGCGGCTCGTCTCCGAGACGACGGGCATCGACGTCCTCATCGACGGCCACACGCACGACGTCGAGAACCGTCTCGTCGGCTGGAAGGACGGCGAGGGGCAGGCGCTCTGCGCGCAGACCGGCGCGTATTTTGAGAACGTCGGCGTGCTGACGCTCACCGTCGACCGCGAGACGGGCCGCCCCGTCTCCCTCTCGACGGACTGCGAGACGCTCGTCTCCGCGGCGGACGCGGCAAAGCTCACGCCGGACGAGGCCGTCGCGGCGCAGGTGGAGGCCATCGAAGCGCGTCAGAGCGTCATTCTCGGCAATGAGATTACCGTCTCCCCGAAGGCCGCGCCGTACTCGTGGGAGGACGTGCGCTGCGGCCAGACCGCGATCGGCACGCTCGTCGCGGACGCCTACCTCGCCGAGACGGGCGCGGACGTGGCGTGCGAGAACGCGGGCGGCATCCGCGGCGGCATTCCGAAGGGAAGCGTCACGGGCGGGGACGTGCTCGCCGTCGCGCCGTTCGGCAACACCGTCGTGACGAAGGAGGTCACGGGCGAGACTATCCTCTCCATGCTCGAGACCTCCCTCTCGCTCGGCCTGCGCAGCGGCGCGGCCCGCGAGGCCGGGGACGACGCCGCGTGGCCGGAGGAGAGCGGCTCGTTCCTGCAGTGGAGCGGCCTGACCGTCGTCTGGGATCCCGACGCCGCAGACGGGGCGCGCGTGCTCTCGGTCAAAATCGGCTCGCGCGCGCTCGACCCGGACAAGACCTACGTCCTCGCGACGAACAGCTTCGTCGCCGTGAGCGCGGACTATCCCGCCCTCGCGGCCTCCCCGGAAAAGAACGAGTACGGCGCGTGCGACGAGCTCCTGCGCCAGTACCTCTCCGGCGCGTACGAGGGCGTCGACTGGACGGACTCGCTGACGCGGATCGTCTTCCGCGCGGAGCCCTCCTCCGTGGAATCGCTCCCGGAGCCGCCTGAGAGCGAGCCCGCCGCCCCGTCCGAGCCGGAGCCCGTCTCCTCCGAGGCGGCCCCCGCGCCGGACAACAACCCGACGGGCGCGATTGCTGTCGTCGCCGTCCTCCTCGTCCTCGCCGCCGTCTCCGGCGCGGCGCTGTCGCGCCGGCAGAGGCCGTGAGGCCGGGCCGCGAAAGGCTTTCCTGACCGCTTCGCGCCGTCTTTTCCCCCTTGCCCTGAAATTTTACAGATTTCGACTTTAATTTACACAGTTTACCAAGAATCATGACAATCTTGTAAATATTGGAATATTCTCTTGCAAAAGGGTTCTTCCTGTGGTATGATAATGGCAAATCAAGGAAGAAGAGGAGCGGAAAAGGATGAATGAGAAAAATTACACGAGAATTGTGGATGTGCTGGGCCGCGTGGTGCTGCCGGCGGAGCTGCGGAACCGTCTGGGAATTCAGGACGGGGCGGCGGTGAGCGTCTCGCTCGACGAAGAGAGCGGCGCGATTGTGATCCGCCCGGTAAAGTGAGAAGGGCTGTCCCGCGGGGGAGGCGCTCGTCCTCCCGACGGATTGGCTGACAAAAAGAAAACCGGCTTTCCCGTGCGGGAGAGCCGGTTTTTTGTTACGCGTTGAGGCTGTTCAGGAGGCCGCCCTTTTCGATGATGTTCTGGATGAACGGCGGGAAGGGCTGCGCCTGGAAGGTCTGGCCGGTCGTCACATCGGTGATGACGCCGGTGTCGAAATCGACCGCGACCTCGTCGCCGTCCCGAATCGCGGCGGCGGCTTCGGGGCACTCGAGGATCGCGAGGCCGATGTTGATGGAATTGCGGTAGAAGATGCGCGCGAAGGTCGGGGCGATGACGCAGGAGATCCCGCTCGCCTTGATGGCGATCGGCGCGTGCTCGCGCGAGGAGCCGCAGCCGAAGTTCTTGCCCGCGACGATGATGTCGCCGGACTTGACCTTGTTCACAAACTCCTTGTCGATGTCCTCCATGCAGTGGGCGGCGAGCTCGCTGTGGGAGGCCGTGTTCAGATAACGGGCGGGGATGATGACGTCGGTGTCGACGTTGTCGCCGTAGCGATGTACAAAGCCATGTGCGTTCATGTCAATTCCTCCTCAGTTGAGCTTGGCCGGGTCGGTCAGGCAGCCGGTCACGGCGCTGGCGGCGGCGACGGCGGGGCTGGCGAGGTAAATCTCGCTCTCGATGTGTCCCATGCGGCCGACGAAGTTGCGGTTCGTCGTGGAGACGGCGCGCTCGCCCTTGCCGAGGACGCCCATGTGTCCGCCGAGGCACGGGCCGCACGTCGGCATACTGAAGATGGCCCCCGCGAGGATGAACGTCTCCGCGAGGCCCTCGCGGATGGCGTCGAGGTAAATCTGCTGCGTGCCGGGGATGATGATGCAGCGCACGCCGTCCGCGACCCTGCGGCCCTTGAGGATGGAGGCCGCCATGCGCAGATCCTCCATGCGTCCGTTCGTGCACGAGCCGATCACGGCCTGATCGATCTTCACCTCGCCGACCTCGTCGATGGTGCGGGTGTTCTCCGGCAGATGCGGGAACGCGACCGTCGGGCGGAGCGTGTCGAGGTTGATGACGACCTCGCGCTCGTAAACGGCGTCCGCGTCGGCCTCGTAGACAACGGCTTCGCGGCGGAAGCGGTTCTCGCCGTACGCGAGCGTGACCTCGTCGACCGGGAAGATGCCGTTTTTCGCGCCGGCCTCGATGGCCATGTTGGCGATGCAGAGGCGGTCGTCCATCGAGAGGCTGCGGACGCCCTCGCCCGCGAACTCGAGCGACTGGTACAGCGCGCCGTCGACGCCGATCTCGCCGATGAGGTGCAGGATGACGTCCTTGCCGCTCACATACGGGGGCAGCTTGCCGGTGAGCGTCACGCGGATGGCGGACGGCACCTTGAACCATGTCTTGCCCGCGATCATGCCCGCGGCCATGTCGGTGGAGCCGACGCCTGTGGAGAACGCGCCGAGCGCGCCGTAGGTGCAGGTGTGGGAGTCCGCGCCGATGACGCAGTCGCCCGGCACGACGATGCCCTGCTCCGGCAGAAGCGCGTGCTCGATGCCGACGCGGCCGACGTCGAAGAAGTTGTCAATATCGTATTTGGACGCGAACTGGCGCACCTGACGGCACTGCTCCGCCGCCTTGATGTCCTTGTTCGGCGTGAAGTGGTCGAGCACGAGCGCGATGCGCGACTTGTCGAACACGGAGTCCGCGCCGATCTTCTCAAACTCGTTGATGGCGACCGGCGAGGTGATGTCGTTGCCGAGCACGAGGTCGAGCTTCGCCTCGATGAGCTGCCCCGGCTCCACGAAATCCAGGCCGGCGTGCGCCGCCAGAATCTTCTGGGTCATGGTCATTCCCATTTGTCTCTCTCCTTTTGCGAGCCGTCCCCCGGGACGGCCTGATGGATTCCAGTATAGCACAGCCCTTGCAGAAAGAATGTATCATGTGTTACAATTCAGAAAAAGAGAGGGGGGACGCGCATGGCGTCGCGCGCGGAGAGAAGCCCATGGACGATCTTTGAGGAGACGCAGCCGATCCGGCTCTACGCCAAAAACCAGACGGTCTACTCGCAGGAGGAGACGGCGGTGCAGTTCTACTACCTGCGGCGCGGGTCGGTGAAAATCTATCTCTCGTCGCCGGACGGCGCGGAGCACACGCTCCGCCTCGTGCAGCCGGGGGAGCTGTTCGGGGAGGCGTCGTTCTTCGACGGCGCGCCGCGCGTCTCCTCGGCGCGGACGCTCGAGAAATCGGAGATCGTGTCGGTGAACCGCCCGGCGCTGCTGCGGTGCATCGCGCTCGAGCCGGAGCTCGCGATGAAGCTGATGCACTCGCTCGCGTCGACGATCCGCCTGCTCTCGGCGCAGGTGGACGCGATGGCCTTCCTGCGCGGCGAGGAGAGGGTCTGGCGGCTTCTGAGACGCCTCGCGGGGGAGGATGGGGAGGTTTCCCTCACGCACGAGGAAATCGCCTCCCTGACGGGTCTGACGCGCGTCTCGGCGTCGCGGATTCTCAAAAAGCTCGCCGACGAGGGGAAGCTCCGAAGAGAATACGGCCGGGTGGTTCTGTCCGGCGGACAGGAGCACCCGGCCGCAGAAGGCGCGCCCCGCACGGGAGGGCGCGGCGGCACTGCAATCCGTTGAAAATGCGGGAAATATTACAAAGAGGCGAGCTTTCGCTCAGATGATCCGGTTTCCGTCCTCGTCCTCGACGACCATCATGTTCGGGTAGACGCGGCTCATGCGGTCGTTGGGATACGTCTCGTCGAGGAAGACGTCGACCTCGTTCTGCGCGGGCACGCCGTGGACGCGATCCGTCCACCGCGCGACGGCCATGCCGGAGATCGTCATGTTGACGGCCAGGAAGACGAGCAGCACCCACGTCAGCGGTACGCCGACCTTCCACGGGATGCGCTCGATCCAGTCCGACATTCGCGGGTAAAAATCCTTGACCCACAGCAGGCCGAGCAGGCCCCAGAAGAACGCGAACATCAGGTTCGTGCGTCCCTGCAGGTTGAAGGGCGTCTCGCTGTATTCCCACGAGACGGTGCCGAAGATCAGCTCCTGCCCGAGGCTGCACAGGTATTCGACCGCGCCGCCGAGCACCATGCTCCCGAGGAAGATCCACAGGTCGCGCTTCTGGGAGAGCCAGTGCAGGCCGACCGTCAGGACGACGGCTCCGAGGCCGTACACGGGGTTGAACGGGCCGTAGATGACGCCGCTCCTGTTTTCCACATAGTATTTCGTCAGCAGGCACCAGAACGTCTCCACAACGACGCCGATGACGCAGCCGAGAAAAAATACCCAGAACAGCTTGTAAAAGCCAAGTCCGGGCGCAAACGGGTGCAGGGGCTTGCGCCGCCTTACGGTTTCTTCGATCATATGCACGCTTCCTCTCCTGTCCCCGCCGTATTATTTTGGGGAACTATACTTTCCGTATGACGCGCAGGCGCGGAACGCTTCGGCGGCGGCCCGCGGCGGCGCTGCTCCCAGTGTATCATATTTCCGCCGAAAAAGAAAGAATTGACGGAAAAAAAGCAGAATCCCCCTCCGCGGCGCGGAGGGGGATTCTGCTTTGATTCAGTTTGAGAGTTTGTTATATATGGATTATTTGAAACGTATCATCAGGGTAAGGTTTCCCACCAGGGACGGGAGGACGCCTCGCTCGCGTAGGGGAGGCGGTAGCCGAGATCCTTGCCGGAGGACGACGCTCTCGACGAGGACGCCGACGACGACGGGATGTAGGGCGGCGTCCAGCCGTCGCTCGGCTCGAGCGGCGTGCCGGGGTTCGAGGACGGCGCCTCGTGCGACGCGGATTCGCTCGACGCGCTGCCCTCAGAGCTGCCGCCGGAGGACGCGCTGCCGGACTCGGACAGTGCGCCGGACGAGCCCTCGGAGCCGCCGGACGATTCTCCGCCCGCGCCGCTCACGGTCTCGCTCGATTCCGCGGGCGTCTCGGACTGCGGCTCCTCGCGCGCGGGCTGCGACGGCTTCGGCTCAAGCGGCTTCGGCGCGGCGGAGCTCGGCGCTTCCGACGCGGGCAGGGACGGAGCCGCCGGCTCGGAGGCGGACTGGCCGCCGGACGACGGCGTTTCCTCCGCTCCGCTCGCGGGCGCGCTGTCCGCGGCCTCGCCGGAGGAGGGCGCTTCGGAGGCGGGCGCGCTGCTCTGCGGCTGCTGCGCCGCCGTCTCCTTCATAATATCCTTGACGGGCTTTTCCAGCCACTCCTTGAAATCAATCGATTCGGGGTCGGAGGCCGTCTCCTTAAGCTGCTCGACGAGCGTGAGCTTGCCGGGCGAGACGCCGAGCTCCTTCGCGGCCTGCACCTTGTCCTCGGCGACCGTCACGGCCGCGACGACGACCTTCTTCTCAATCTCCTCGGTGGCGCGCAGAGCCGTCTCCCTCGCGTTCTCCGCGAGGCGCGCGGCCTCCTGCTCGCTGCGCGAGGAGGCGGCAATCACCATGCCGCCCGGCTCCTCGCCGTCAAAATAGCCGTCCTCCGCAATCTGGCGGACGGTGATGGAAATCGCGTCCTCGATGCTGCGGTTCTGCAGCGCCCCCATCTCGGCGAGCAGCTCGTCGCCGTCGCCGTTCACGGCCTCGACGCTGAGGACGAGCCCCATACGGTTGAGGGTGTACTGCAGAGACGGGTTCACGTCGAGGCTGACGAGCGAGTACGGCGCGAGATACGCGTACAGCCCGGAGCCGACGAGGAGGAAGATCGCGGCCGCGCACGCGGCGAGCACCGCGAGCTGGCGGGAGAGGGAGCTCCTGCGCACGTCGATTGTCTGCCCCACGGCGTAGGAGCGGTTCTTCACTTTGAAGACGCTTCCGTCGCGCCCGAGCGCCGCGGCCGTCTCGCCGCGGATTTCGACAATGACTGCTTTCATGAACGGGGCTCCTTTCGGATATAGCGGAGATATTCCGCCAATCCAGGATAGTCGCCGGCGAGCAGAATCACGGCGGCGACGAGATATTTGCGGTGACGCTCAAGGATCTTGCGGGGGACGCCCGATCGCTCCTCGAGAGCCCTGACGGGAAGCTGGCCCGTGCGCAGCAGCGTCTCGCGCAGCAGCGGCGTCTCGAGCAGGGCGTTGACCGCCCTCGCGCAGCTCTCCTTCGTTTTGCCCGCCTTCGGTGAGCACGAGGCCAGATCAAAAAAGGAGAAGCCGAACCGGGCGAATTCCTGGTTCGCTGCCTCGATCTCCTCCTTCAAATTGTATGGCTCCTCCCGCGCCGTCTTCTGTGCGACGGCGAGCCGGAGCGAAAGACCCTCCTCCTCCTCGGAGGGGTCGGAAGAAAAGACCGATGGATCCACGGAGAGCTCGGCGCTTCGCGCCCGATCTCTGCGGAACTGATCCGTCAGGCGGCGGCGGATGACGACCTGGGCGAAGCCCTGCAGGCTTCCCTTTTCGGGGTCGTAGTCCCGCGCCGCCTCGACAAAGGCCTCCAGCGCGACGGACCACTCGTCGTCCTCCTTTGTGATATACCGCCCCGTAACCGTGGAGGCGGCCCTCAGAATAAAAGCCTCGTTTTCGCGGACGAGCCGCTCGAGCGCTTCCCCGTCGGGGGCCATTCCGAGGGCTGCGCCCTCCTTTGCGGGATGCTCCCGCTGTTCCTTCCCGTGTCCATGGAAAATAGATCGTTGCATTAGTATCATTCGCAATCTCTTTTCTGAATTTTGGGGTCGGACCAAAAAATTTTGCGCGGAGCGGTTTTTTTCCGGTTCCCGCTCCGCCGACAGCCATAATCACCTTATTCTAACACGTTTTTCGTAATCAAAATGTTACAATTTCGCAAATTATTTTAAAAGCGCAGCCCCCGGCTCTTGCCGGGGGCTGCGGCTGCCGCAAAGTCTGCGAGCAAAGGTCATTGCGCGGCGATTTTCGCCCGCCGCATCGCGGCGCGCAGCGCTGCCGCGGCGGACACGGCGGCCGCCGCCTTGAGCGCGTCCCAGAGGACGAACGGCGCGACGGCCGCGAGGAGGGACTGCGCGTACGGCACGCCCGCGGAGACGGCGTACCACACCGAGCCCGCGAGATAGCACACGGCGAGCCCGATCGCCGCGCCGGCGGCGCAGCGCAGCGGCGTAAACCGCTTTTCCACCGCCCAGGCGACCGCGAGCGCCGTGAACGGATAGCCGACGACGAAGCCGCCCGTCGGCCCCGCCAGGACGCCCACGCCGGACGCGAAGCCGCTGAACACCGGCAGGCCGATCAGGCCGATGAGCACATAGAGCGCAATCGCCGCGAAGGCGTTCTTTTTCGGCAGGATCGCGCCCGTCAGGAAGATCGGCAGCAGCGAGAGCGAAAACGGAATCAGCGTGAACGGGAGCGTCACCGTCATCGGCGCGAGCACGCACGTCAAGGCGCAGCAGAGCGCCGTCATCGTCAGTTCTCTTGTCTTCATAAAAAATCCCTCCGGTATGATGGCTTGTTCCCATCATACCGGAAGGATCGAGGATTGTCAACCTGTTTTTATAGTTTGGTTTACATTTCGCGCCCCACCGCGGCGGCGACGGCGGCAATCTGCTTTGTGAGCGACGCGTAAGCGGGAATCGTGAGCTGCTGGGCGGCGTCGCTCATGGCGACCTTCGGGTTCGGGTGCACCTCGATGATGAGGCCGTCCGCGCCCGCCGCGACGCCCGCGAGCGCCATCGGGCCGACGTACGCGGCCTTTCCGGCGGCGTGGGACGGGTCGATGAGGATCGGCAGGCAGCTTCTCTCGCGCACCACCGGCACGGCGGCGACGTCGAGCGTGTTGCGCGTGGCCGTCTCATAGGTGCGGATGCCGCGCTCGCAGAGCACGACGTTGTAATTGCCCTCGCTCATGATATACTCGGCGGCGTCGAGCCATTCCTCGATGGTGGACGCGATGCCGCGCTTGAGCAGGACGGGCTTGCCGGAGCGCCCCACCTCGCGCAGGAGGCGGAAGTTCTGCATATTGCGCGCGCCGATCTGCAGCATATCGCAGTATTTGCAGGCGGCGTCAATCTCGTCGTGGGACACGATCTCGCTCACGACCTTGAGACCCGTCTCGTCTCCCACGCGCCGCAGGATGCGGTAGCCCTCGTCCTCGAGACCCTGGAACGCGTAGGGGGACGTTCTGGGCTTGTACGCGCCGCCGCGCAGGAACTGCGCTCCCGCCGCCTTGACGCCGAGCGCGGCCTCCCGAACCTGCTCCTCGCTCTCCACGGCGCACGGCCCCGCCATCATGACGAGCCGCTTCCCGCCGATGACGACGCCGCCGACGTCGACGGTGCGGCCCTCGGGCGTCATCTCGCGGCTCGCGAGCTTGTACGAGTGCATGATCGGGACGCACTTCTCGACGCCGTCCATCAGCTCGAGGTTGACGCCGCCGAGCTTCGACTTGTCGCCGAGCACGCCGATCACGGTTGCCTGCTGGCCCTCGGAGAGGTTCGCGCCGAGGCCGTGCGACTGCAGGACTTCGACGATCGACGCAATCTCCTTTTGGGTGCAGCCCTTTTTCATCAATATAATCATGGAAGCTTCCTCACTTTCGTTACTTTATGCTTTAAACCGCTGAAATTATTATAGCCGTTCCCCGCGGAAAAAACAAGAGGAAAGCATAAAAAAACAACCACCCTATTGGGTGGCTGCTTTTGTGTGTTGGCGTCTCCCTATTGTTCCAGGCCGCTTCCAGCCAAGTATCGTCGGCACCAGTGAGCTTAACTTCCGTGTTCGGGATGGGAACGGGTGGACCCTCACCGTAATCAACACCAACTATTCAGTTCGCGCCCGGGGCGGTTTCCCGTCTCTCTCGGCGACTTCAATATAATACCACAAGCCTTTTGAAAATGCAAGCCTTTTTTTCAAATTTTTCAAAAAAAATTTCCGGACGCAAAACAGGGCTCGTTTTTGCGCGAAACGACAAACAAAAGGAGATTTCAGCCCCTCCCGGCGCGCCGGTTTGTGAAAGCTGCAAAAGAAAGCCCCTGTTTGGGGGACGCGCAGGCTCCCTCCGCGGACGGCCTTCTCAGCACCACACGAAGCGGACGTCCTTCCCCTCAGCGTAGCGCACGGTATTGTACGTCCCGCCGCGGCTCACCCCGTCATAGACGGCGATGACGCGGTCGGAGCGGTCGACCATATACCGGTTGCGGATCATGTAGCAGCCTTTGAAGTAGGTATCCGCGTGCACCTTGACGACGTCGCACGCCGCGAGGCAGCGCCGGAACTGCGGGTCGCGCGACTGCATCCGCCCGGGATAGGGGAGCGCGGCCTCGAGCGTGATGGGGTATTTGCTCTTGAGCGCGATCACGGCCTCGGCGAAAATCAGATCCGCGCCTGTCGCGAAGCCGCTGATGAAATGTGTGAAGCCGTCCGCGACGGCCTGCTCAATTTCGTCGCGCAGCATTCGGGAAATCTGCTCCTCTCGCCGCGGATCAATTTCCCTGTGTCCCGTCACGCAGCAGGTTTTCGATTCCATTCTGACGATATCCCCCTTCCTCCGGACACGGAGGCGTACTGTGTTCATTATACCGCGCTTTCCGCGCGGAAACAAGAAAAGTGAGA
>CALWIH010000087.1 GCA_944380675.1 uncultured Clostridia bacterium
ATAGCGTTCTTTTTGCTGCTTGTCAATGCGAATTGCACACTGCTTTGCAAAAACACTCCTTGACAAATCTCGTCTCATGAACAGAGGGTGGGAAAAATGACAGAGGAAAAGATGCGGGAGGGCCGTCTGGCTTTCCTGACAGATACGCTGCAGAAGCTGCTCGGACAAGACAGCCCTACCGGCTTTACCGAAAAGGTGGTGACGGCGGCGGAGAAGGTCGCCCGGGAGCTGGGCTTTGCCGCACGGCGCACCAACAAGGGCAATCTGGTCGTCACGATACCCGGCCGGGAGACCGGGCGCAGGGTGGGGCTCTGCGCGCATGTGGACACATTGGGCCTGATGGTGCGCTCGGTCACGGCCGACGGGATGCTGATGGTCACCAAGGTGGGCGGCCCGCTGCTGCCCACACTGGACGGCGAATATTGCCGCATCTACACCCGCGAGGGCAAGGTGTACACCGGCACGGTGCTCAGCCTGTCGCCGTCGGTCCATGTGCAGGATGACGCGGCCACACGTCCGCGGGACGAGAAAAACATGGCCGTGCGCATCGACGAGAAGGTGCGCAGCAAGGAGGACGTGCTTGCCCTCGGCATCGCGGCCGGAGACTTTATCTGCTATGATCCCAAGACCACGATCACCGACAGCGGTTTTGTCAAGTCCCGCTTTCTGGACGACAAGGCCAGCGCCGCCTGCCTGCTGACCCTGCTGTGGCAGATGCGCGAAACCGGCGCTCGGCCCCGGTTCGAGACGTATTTCACCCTCACCGTCCATGAGGAGGTGGGCCACGGCGGCGCCACCCTGCCCGCGGTGGACGAGCTGCTGGCGGTGGACATGGGCTGCATCGGCGAGGATCTGAGCTGCACCGAGTACCAGGTTTCCATCTGTGCCAAGGATGGCGGCGGCCCCTACGATTATGGCATGGTCAGCCGGCTGGTGAAGCTGGCCAAAGAGCAAGGGGTAGACTACGCGATAGACATCTACCCTCACTACGGTTCGGATGTGGGCGCCGCCTGGCGCGCCGGCATGGATTGCCGGGCCGCCCTCATCGGCCCCGGCGTGCACGCCTCTCACGGCATGGAGCGCACGCATCTCGACGGTCTTTGCGCTGCCATGGATCTGGCGGCGCTCTATCTGGAGCTGGCCTGAAGCTTCTTCATGCAAAAAACCTTCCGGATGCGATGGCATCCGGAAGGTTTTTTCTATTTGAAAGCATCGTCGCACGAAGCCCCACTCGCCGCCGGAAATGAAAGCTCCACCGTGAGGCGGCCGTCCGCGCAGGAGGCGGCAATCGTTCCGCCCATCTGCTCCGTCAGAAGCCGCGCGATGGAGAGGCCGAGGCCGGTGGACGGTCTGGCCGAATCCACGGTATAAAAGCGGTCGAAAAGCTTTGCCACCGACACAGGATCGAGATCGGGCGCGTCGTTGGAGAAAGTCAAAATGCCGGTTTCCTCCAGCGTCACGGCAAAATTGCCCGCCCCGTGGCGCAGGGCGTTTGAGAGGATATTCCCCAGCACGCGGCTCAGCGCGGCGGAGTCAAGCTGCCGTTCCACCCGCCGGTCGGTCAGCTGCAGCGCAGGGACAATCCCGCGGCTCTCAAACGCCCCGCAAAAGGCGAGCAGCGCCTTCTCCAGCGCGCGGCCTAGCTCGACCGGCTCCCGCTTCCGTTCCGGAACAGAGGCTGCCGCCGAGTAGACGAGCAGTTCTTCCGTCAGGCGCTTCATGGCCCGCGACCGCTCCCTAATCTGCGCGGCGTACCGCCGGGCGTCGGGGGAAAGGCTCTCCCCTTCCAATAGCTCAAGATAGCCGCCCAGCGCCGTCAGGGGCGTGCGCAGATCGTGGGAGAGACCCGCGACCGCCTCCCGGAGCTCGCGGTCTCCCCGCTGGTACCGCAGACGTTCCCGGCGCAGCGCCCGCAGTTGCCGGTTGAGGGCTTCCGCCAACAGGCGCAGCTCCCGGTCCCGGGTCGGCAGCGTGAGGAGGGTGTTCGTTTCCTCCGACAAACGCTCCCGCAGCCCTTCGCGCAGCTCCCGCACGCCCCGGCGCAGAAGGAAAACCTTCCCGCCGAGGGCGAGCACGGCGCACAAAAGCAGGGAAACAGCGATCCACGCGGCGGCAGTCATAGAGCACCTCCTATTTGACGTCTTTTCTGCGGAACAGGAACAGACCGAGCGCCGTTGTGAGAAGCACGAGCACGAGCGAATACGCGAGCAGCAGCCACGGCCGCTCAACAGACAGGTTGGAAATCTGGAAGCCCTGCCCGGTGGGCAGCACATCGTTGAAGAATTCATAAATCGTGCGCTGCACGCCGCCCACATAGGCCGGATTCAGCGCCCCTTCTCCCCCGTTTTCCACAAGCTGCGCGCCCTCCGGCGTAAAGATGTACTGGGAGAGAATCCGCTCCGGCTGTTCGAGCCCGCTGAAAATTTTCTGGCTGAAGGACAAGGTGAGAATCGACGTCAGGAAGCAGGCCGACGCCGACAGCGCGCGGTTCGGGATCAGGAACGCCAGCAGCGTATACACGGAGGCATACACCGCCGTAGCGCCGACGCCGCAGGCCAGATGGGCGGCAATTTCCCGCGCCGTCATGTGGAAGCCGCCGATGAGCGGCAGGCCGAACGCAATCGCCCCGAGTCCGCCGATGAAAAGGAGCAGCAGCGAGGCCAGAAAGCTGCAGATCAGCCCCGCGAGATAGACGCTGATCCTCGAATGACCCGCCATCAGCTTGTTGCGGATCGCGCCCTCGCCGTATTCCTGCCCGAGGTGCAGGCTGCAGAACACGGCGCAGAACAAATCAGCCAGCAGGAACAGACAGAAAAAGCGGCTGTCAAGCCCTTCCCCGTAGTGGATCGCCTGCCCGCTTGTCGAGACGATAAAGACGCCCATGAATGCGACGATGGCCAGCGCCGTCAGCCAGAGCAGCCTGGAGCGCAGGAGACGGAACAGGCCCGCCGAAAGCAGATTACGCACGGCTTCCACCTCCCACCAGATTGATATAGTAGCTCTCGAGGCTTTCGTCCCGCTCCGAGGCGGACAGCAAACGGCAGTTCTCCGCGAGCAGCGCCATACTGAGATCGGTCAGCTCCACCTCGCCGAATACGTCGACGGGGCCGTCCCGCGTTTCCGCGTACTCGATACCGCGCGCGTCGAGCACGCGCATGAGAGCCGCGTTGTCCGTCACCCGGACGCGCAGGCATTTGCGGCAGGACGCTTCCAGCTCTTCGGCGGTCACCTCCCGCACCATGCGCCCCTGATCGAGGAAGCCGTAGCAGGTGGCGAGGCGGGAAAGCTCGTCCAAAATGTGACTCGAAATGAGCAGCGTGATGCCACGCTCCCGGTTGAGCCGCAGGATCAGCTCGCGCATCTCCACGATTCCCTGCGGGTCAAGGCCGTTCGTCGGCTCATCGAGCACGAGAAAATCGGGATCGCCGCACAGGGCGACCGCGATGCCGAGACGCTGGCGCATCCCGAGGGAGAAGTGTTTCGCCTTTTTCCTGCCCGTATCGCCGAGCCCGACAAGCTCGAGCAGGGCGGGCAGCTGCCCGTCGTCCGGCAGCCCGAGGACGCGGGACTGGATTTTCAGGTTATCGAGCGCCGTCAGCTCCCCGTACAGGGACGGCGTTTCCACCACCGCGCCCATGCGCCGCCGGACACGCGCAATCCCTCGCTCCCCCCAGCGTCTGCCATAGAGCGCGTACCCGCCGGACGTCGGGTCCTGCAGGCCGCAGACGAGCCGGATGAGCGTCGTCTTGCCCGCTCCGTTGCGTCCCACCAGACCGTAAATCGCGCCCTTCGGCACGCGCATGGTCACGCCGTCGAGCGCCTTGAAGCGCCGGTAGCTCTTGCAGAGCGCCGTCGTTTCCAACACTGTTTCCATTGTTTTCATGACCTCCTTTGTCTTGCTGGAACCAGCATACCGCGTCTGTTTCCAGAAGGCGGTCAAGAAAAGAGTAAAGATTTCGTCAAGTTTTTATTCCGCGAGGCGGAAGCCGATGCCCCACACCGCCTCCACATAGTCCCTGCCCCCCGCTTCCCGAAGCTTGCGCCTCAGGTTGCTCATGTGCTGCTTGAGCGAGCCCTCGGTACAGTCCGGCGTATCGGCGGAAATGCGGTCGAGGATCACCGATTTCGCGACGGCCTGATGCGGGTTCTGCAAAAGAAGCTTCAAAATGGCGTACTCCGTCTTTGTCAGACGGATGGGGACGCCGCCCGCCGTGACCTCGCGGGACAGCGTGTCAAGACGCAGATCGCCGCACGCATAGACGGGAGCCGTCCGCCGGGGCGCGCCGCGCAGCTGCACCTGGACGCGTGCCAGCAGCTCGCGGATCTCAAACGGTTTCGTGAGATAGTCCGCCGCGCCGGAAAGCAGCACATTGACCTTGTCGTCCAGCCCTGCCTTTGCGCTGACCACGATGACCGGGATACCCTCGAGCCGGGGGAGCACCTCCTCGCCCGAGAGGCCGGGCAGCATCAGATCGAGCAGCACGAGATCGGGGCGCTCGCGGTCGAGCAGATACAGCGCTTCCGTCCCCGACCACGCGCGCAGCACGCGGTAGCCCTCCTTTTCGAGCGCCTCCTGCAGCAGATTCCCGATGGGCTGGTCGTCCTCCACAACGGCGATGGTCGCCATGGCGTTTCCCTCCTTGTTCCGTGTTTCCTTTCATGGTAGCGAAACGCTCCCGGATTGTCAAGCAAAGCGGCGCTTTGCCGCTTGTGCGGAAGGAGCAAGTCTGTTATAATAGAAAAACAAACGTTCTCGATTGGGAGGGGAAGGCATGGATCTGCTGCAGGGACTCAACGACGCGCAGCGCGAGGCGGTCACCGCCACGGAGGGCTTTGTGCGCGTCATCGCGGGAGCCGGCTCTGGAAAAACGCGGGCGCTGACGCACCGGTTCGCGTTTCTTGTCAACGAGCTCGGCATCCTCCCGGGGAACATCCTGTGCGTCACCTTCACAAACAAATCCGCGAACGAGATGCGCCAGCGCATCCGGCGGCTGACGGGCGACAACGACACCGGCTACATCAACACCTTCCACGGCTTCTGTGTGTCCGTCCTGCAGGAGGACAGCTTTGCCGTGCAGTACCCGAAAAGCTTCCTCGTGCTCGACAACGGGGACATCGACGCGATGCTGCAGATGATTTACGAGGAGCGCGGCCTGACGCTGCGCGACATGACCTTCTCCAACGCGCGTGACATGATCGAGATCCGCAAGCTCAAGAAGGAGCCGGAATACTACCGCGATCTCATCGCCCTGCCGCTCGACGGCCTGCGCGCGCGGTACGACGCGGCCACATCCGCGGAGGACGTCATTTTCAGCGGCTATCTGTACCAGCAGAAGAAATGCTTCGGTCTTGATTACAACGATCTCATCAAGTTTTCGCTCTACATTTTTGAGGAGCGGTCCGAGATCCGCCTGAAATGGCAGCAGCGGCTCGAGTACATCATGATTGACGAGTTTCAGGACATCGACGCGCTGCAGTACCGCCTGATGGAGGTGCTGTGCGGCTATCACAAGAACCTGTTCATCGTCGGCGACCCGGACCAGACCATCTACACCTGGCGCGGAGCGGACGTGAAATTCCTGCTCGACTTCGACAAGGCCTATCCGGGCTCGAAAACCATCATGATGATGGAAAACTACCGCTCGACCCCGGAAATTCTGGCAGCGGCCAACTCGCTCATCGACAAGAACCGGCTGCGGATCAAGAAGTCGCTGATCGCGCGCCTGCCCTCCGGCGAACCGGTTACCTGCTGCTTTGCCCAGAATCAGGCGGCGGAGGCGTGGTACCTCGCGGAACAGATGGAGGCGCTGCACGCAGAGGGCGTCCCCTACCGCGACGAGGCGATTCTGTACCGCGCGCATTACGTCTCGCGCTCGCTCGAGGAAGCGCTGATCGAGAAGAAAATTCCCTACACCATTTACAGCGGCGTACAGTTTTTCGAGCGGATGGAGATCAAGGACGCGCTTTCCTATCTGCGCCTGATTGCGTACCGCGACGACCTCTCCTTCCGGCGCGTGGCGAATGTCCCGAAGCGCAACCTCGGCAAGCGGCGCATGGCTTACCTGCAGGAAAAGGCGGAAGCACAAGGGATTTCCCTTTACCGGGCGCTTGAAGAGAGCGTGGACGAGCCGCTGTTCAAGGGCACCGGGGCAAAGCGCTTCCTCGCTCTCGTTGAGGAATTTTCGGCAGGCTACGAAAACCGTCCCGTTTCCGAAACGCTCGCGGCCCTTCTCGATCGCAGCGGATATGAGGAAATGCTGCGCACGGAGGGCAGCCAGGAGCGGCTCGACAACCTCGCCGAGCTCAAGCAGTCCGTCTATGAATTTGAGACGACGTGCGGCGAGGAGGTCACGCTGCCGCACTATCTCGACCACATTGCCCTGTTTACCAACGCGGACGTCCGGGACGCGGGCGACCGCGTCCGCCTGATGACGGTACACGCGGCGAAGGGACTCGAATTCCCGTACGTTTTCCTTTGCGGGATGAACGAGGGAGTCTTCCCCTCGCGCAAGATCCGCTCACGCGCCGCGATGGAGGAGGAACGGCGGCTCGCCTTTGTGGCGCTGACGCGGGCCAAGCGGGGGCTGTTCCTCTCCGAGGCGGACGGGCGGAATTTTGACGGCTCGCCGCGCTACCCGTCGCGCTTTCTGCTCGACATCGATCCCGGCCTGCTCACCTTTGTCGATCCGCCCGCGGAGGAGCTGCTCGAGGAAACGCGGCGATACATCGAGGCGAGCCTGCGCTCCCTGCCGGACGACGAGGGCGCGCTCTCCCTGCCCGTCGGGCAGCGGGTGCGGCATTTCCTGTTCGGCGAGGGCGTCGTGCTCGGAGAGGACAGGGACAAGGGCGCGCATCTCATCCAGTTTGAGGGGATGGACACGCCGCGCCTCATCTCGATGAAGGTCAAGCTCGAAAGACTGTGAGGGACAAGATGAAAGCTCCGCGCAACAGAACCATCGATATTTCCGTCGAGGAGGGGCAGCCCTACCTCAACCGCTGCATCCGGGTAGAGCGGCCCGCCGCGCTCGGCAGCGTCCTCGACAGGACGATTCTCGGCGACGCGCTCCGCGTCCTGCCGCTGCTGCCGCGCGCGTTCGCGAGCCTGCTGATCGCCGATCCGCCGTACAATCTGGACAAGGACTTTTCCGGCGAGCGCTTCCGCAGGATGAGCGATGAAGAATATGCGGCGTACACAAGGCGATGGCTGGAGGCCGCCCTGCCGCTGCTCCAAAAGGACGCGTCGGTCTACGTCTGCTGCGACTGGCGCTCCAGCCCCGTTGTGGGGACCGTCCTCAAGGAATACCTGCACGTCCAGAACCGCATCACCTGGCAGCGGGAAAAGGGGCGCGGCGCGCGCGGAAACTGGAAAAACTCGATGGAGGATATCTGGTTCGCGACCGTGGGCCGCACGTTTCCCTTCCACGTCGACCGGGTGATGGTGCGCCGCCGGGTGATAGCGCCCTACCGCGCGGACGGCAGGCCGAAGGGCTGGGAGGAAACGCCGGAGGGCAACTTCCGCAGCACCTTCCCGTCCAACTTCTGGGACGATATCTCCGTGCCCTACTGGTCGATGCCGGAGAACACCGCGCACCCGACGCAGAAGCCCGAAAAGCTGCTCGCGAAGCTCATTCTGGCGAGCAGCGACGAGGGGGACGCCGTCCTTGACCCGTTTCTCGGCTCCGGCACGACGAGCGTGACAGCCAAGAAGCTCGGGCGGCATTATGTCGGGATTGAGCAGAACCCGCAGTACTGCGTCTGGGCGGAAAAGCGGCTCGAGCTCGCGGACACGGACAAAACCATTCAGGGCTACGCGGACGGCGTCTTCTGGGAGCGCAACACGGCGGATCAGCAGAAACGCAGCCGCGCCAAATAAGGCTTTTCGCGGCGGCAAGCGCGGCGGAAAACCTCGGATTCCCCATCAAGCTGCAGGAGGAAAAAACGATGCTCGTCTTCAGCACAAGACTGCCCCTGAAGCCGGACGTCTCGCGAGAGACGTGCATCCGGCTCTTCATCGAATGGATCACGAAAAGCGAACACTACCCGATGACCATCATCGACTACGACGTCTCCTCCCGCGACGATTTTGAGACGGCGGAGGACGGCGTCACCTTCGCCATCCGGCATTACCGGGACGAGCGGGTCGAGCTCTCCGCCTGCCGCCTGAGCAAGCGGGGGGCGGACGCGCTCTGGATCAGCGACTGCGTCTTCCTGCAGGAGGGCGGCGGCAAGTCGCTCCTGATTCAGCTCAGCTGCGACTCGCTCCTGTTTTCGGCACAGCTGCCGCGCGTTCACAAGCCGTATATCGTGCGGATGTTCGTCGAGGGCGGCTATTGCCGGGACGACGCGGGGATTCCCGTGACGGACGAACCGCTCGAGGCGGACGGGGACTATTTCGAGACGTGCGCGGCCATCATGCGCGGGGAGTACCCGAACACGATGCCGGTGGTCTACCTGAGCGCCGACTATTGGGACAAGACCGCCCTGAATCCCGGCTACATGGCGCGTCAGCTCAGCGGCGTGGCGCACGTCTTTTACGAGAAAAGCCGCGCGACCGCGCGGCGGCTGCGTGAGGCGACGGGCGGCGTCAACGCGCACTCCGGCTATGTGGGCGTGTATTTTCCGGGCACCGCGCTGTGCCAGAAGCACGCGCTCGACAACACCGGCGATTTCCGGCGGATGAGCGCCGCCGTCATCGAGAGCGTATGGAAGGCGCTCGTCAACCGGCTGGACGCCTCCCTCTGCAACTGGAACCAGATCCTCGTGCTGCAGGCGCGCCAGCGGATGCTCCGATGGCAGGGCGACAGCGCGGAGGCGAAGGAGGAGCTCGCCTACTTCATGAGCACGTTCGACGAGGAGAACAAAAGCCTGCGCGAGCAGATCGACGAGCTCAATCAGGAAACCTACTCGCTACAGGCGCAGCTCGACGCGCTGCGCGCCGCGTCGCGGGAAACAAAGGGCGGCGAAGGCTTCTTCCGCCCGGGCGAGGAGCAGGAGCTCTACCCCTCGGAGCGCAGCGATCTGCTGCGGAGCATCCTCTCGCAGGTGCAGACCCGATTTGAGAAGGATTCCCGCGCGGACGTGCTGATCCAGTCGATGCTGGACGCCAACCCGCGCGGCGGGGAGTGCCGGAAAACCGTCGCGACGGTGCGCGCCGTCCTCACGGGAGGCGGCAGGCTGAGCGGCTCCGACAAGTCGCGGCTGCGGGCGGCGGGCTTTGTGATCGAGGAGGGCGGCTCGCACCTCAAGCTCACGTTCCGCGGCGATCCGCGCTATCTGTTCACCCTCGCCTGCACGCCAAGCGATCACCGCGGCGGCAGCAACATCGTCTCGGACATCTGCCGGGCGCTCGACGTAGAAAAGAAGATATAAGACCCCTCAAGCAAAGGAGGCAGCCATGGAATTCCGCAGAATTTTTGACACGATCCCTGAAGAGTTTGACCGGTACCGCACGCGGTACTGCCCGGAGCTGTTCCGCGATCTGATCGCGGCGGCAAACGTCGGGCCGGGGGCCGATGTGCTCGAGCTGGGGCCCGGGACGGGGCAGGCGACGGAGCCGGTTCTTCGCACGGGCTGCGCGTATCACGCCATCGAGCTCGGGGAGCATCTGGCTGCGAAGCTGCGCGAAAAGTATGGCGGCGAACCGAACTTTCATCTGGTGAACGACGACTTCATCACGCACGACTTTGGCCTCCAGCGCTTTGATCTCATCTATTCCGCCGCAACCATTCAGTGGATCCCGGAGGAAATCGCCTTTTCCAAGACCTTCTCCTTACTCCGGCCCGGCGGCACGCTGGCGATGCTCCGGACACGCTCCGACTACCGGACGCCGAACGAAGCGCTGTATCAGGAGATCCAGAAGGTGTACGACGCGTATTTCAAGCCGGAGACGCCCTACCCGCACAGCTCCTTCCGGTATGAGAACGCCGTGCAGTACGGCTTCACGGATTTCGAGCGGCGCGAGTACCAAACCACCCGCACGCTGACCGCGGACGAGTATGCCGCCTACTGCGGAACGCACTGTGACCATCTGGTGATTCCTGAGCCATTTCAAAGCCGGTTTTTTGACGGCCTGCGGCAAGCAGTGCTCGACGCGGGGAACCGGATTGGTTTTCTCGACACGCACGTTCTGTATCTGGCGAGGAAGCCCGG
>CALWIH010000088.1 GCA_944380675.1 uncultured Clostridia bacterium
AAAATGGAGGAAAAACTGCTCTGGGAAAAGGCCGTGGCGTTCCACGGCCACGAATGCGGCGGGCTGACGATCGGCTTCCGCGCCTCGCTCTACGCGGCGAAGCTGCTGGGGCTGACGTTTTCAAAGGACGAGCGACTCGTCTGCATCGCGGAGAACGACGCGTGCGGCGTCGACGCCGTGCAGGCGCTCCTCGGATGCAGCGTCGGCAAGGGAAATCTGCTGTTCCACATGACGGGAAAACAGGCGTTCTCCTTTTACGAGCGGACGTCCGGCAAGTCCGTGCGCCTTGTGCTGCGGCCCGCGCCGTCCGGGATGACACGCGAGGAATCGTTTTGCTATTATCAGGCGCACACGGCGGAGGAGCTGTTCGACGTGAAGGAGCCGAAGCTCGCCGTGCCGGAGCACGCGCGGCTGTTTGAGTCGTACGTCTGCGACGTATGCGGCGAGACGGCGGGCGCGAACTGGATCCGCATCCGCGGCGGGAAAACGCTGTGCCTCGACTGCGCGGGGGAATACGACCGGTTCCATGTGTGAATAAGAAAAGGAAAGAGCGTCTCGGTCGGCGGTTGATTCTGCCGGTCGAGACGCTCTTTTTTGTCCTTATTCCTTCACAACGCCCTTCTTGAGAATCACGTTCGCGTAGAGCGCGGCCTCGCTCGTCGTGACGACGGCGTATGCCTTCTTCGCGCGCTCGTAGAACTCGAATTTATTGATGGCGAGCTCGCGCAGGCCGTTCTTCTCGTACTTCGCGCCGATTTCACGGTAGACCGGCCAGATCTCCGGCTTGTACGGATCGTCCGGCAGCACCTCCATGAAGATGGTCGGGTGCTCGACGTACGGGTCGAGCGGCATGAACTTGAGAATCGCGTCGAGAATCTCGGGGATGCCGTGGCCGTCGAGGCGGATGACGTTCGCCGGGTGGGCAAACTTCGGGAAGTTGCCGTCCGCGAGAACGAGCTCGTCGCCGTGACCCATCTCCATGAGCACCTTGAGAAGCTCGGGGGTCAGAATCGAGGGAATTCCTTTCAGCATGGTTCGTCCTCCTTACTGCGTGATGACGCCGTTCTCGTCCCAGAGGGCGCGCCAGTCGGTCGCGCCGGGCCACAGGAAAACCTGGCCCTTGACGAGGCGGCAGTTCTCGTCGGCGAGGCGGATAGCCTCCATCTCCTCGTCGGTGAGCGGATCCTCCGTCACACACTGGAGATTGCTGACGTAGTTCTTCTCGTGCACCGAGAACGGGATCGGAATCTGGCCGTTCTGCACCGCCCACTTAAGGCAGATGAGCGCCGGATGGACGCCGTGCGCCTTCGCGGCGGCCTCGACAGCGGGCATCGCGGTATCGACGACGTCGCCCTCGGCCTTGTCGCGGTCGGGACGGTTCGGGCTGCCGATCGGGCAGAAGCCGACGGGCTGCAGCCCGCGCTCAACGCAGTAGCGGAACAGCTCGGGCTGCTGGAACGCCGGGTGGAGCTCCATCTCAATCAGCGTCGGCTTGATGCGGCACAGCGGCAGCACGGCCTCGAGCTTCGGGATCGTCATGTTGGACATACCGAGGTTGCGGACGAGGCCCATGTCGTGCAGGCGCTCCATCTGCCGCCAGACGAGCATGAAGTCGTCGACGTAGAACGGCTTCGAGTCGGGGTTGCGGGAATCGCCGCTGCACCCCGGCGCGTGATAGTTCGCGAACGGCCAGTGGACAAAGTAGGCGTCGAGATAGTCAAGCTGCAGATCCTTGAGCGTCTTCGCGCAGGAGAGCAGAATGTCGCCCTTGCCGTGCATATCGTTCCAGACCTTCGAGATGATGAAGAGCTCCTCGCGCTTGACGGCGCCCTCCGCAAAGGCTTCGGCAAACACCTTGCCGATGAGATCCTCGTTGCCGTAGACCGAGGCGCAGTCAAACATCCGATAGCCGCAGCGGATCGCGCCCGCGACGGCGGCGGAAACCTCCTCGGCGCCGTAACGGTCGGAGCCGAAGGTGCCCATGCCGACGCACGGGATCTGCTCGCCGGTCGCGAGCGTCTTCTTGGGAACGGAATTGGGATCGATCACTGTCATTTTCGTTGCGCTTCCTTTCCTGTGTGAAATCTCCGCCCTCCTCCCCGGCGGGCGGGACGAACGTCAGGCGCGGGAAACCCGCTCGACGCGGATCTCGGGCAGAAGACGCGCGAGATCCTCCTGACGGTAATAACCGGTTTCCTTGGTCAGCGCGTTCGCCGTGGAGACGGCCACCGCGAAGCGGATCGCCTCTTCGAGCGGCTTTTTGTGCGCAAGGCTGACGGCGAAGCCCGCGACCATACTGTCGCCGCAGCCGACGGTGTTGACCACCGGCACGTCGGGCGTCAGGCCGCGGAAAATGCCCTCCTTCGAGACGACGAGCACGCCGTCCTTGCCGAGGGAGACGGCGACAATTCCTGCCCCGGCCTCGCGCAGCTGCTGCGCCGCGGCGATGCAGCTCTCCATGGACGAAACGTCCGCGCCGGTGAGCTGGCCGAGCTCGTCGGTGTTCGGCTTGATGAGCGCCGGCCCGGCGGGGATCGTCTCCCGCAGCGCAGCGCCGCTCGTGTCGACAAGGATCGGCTTGCCAAGGGCGCGCGCCTCGCGCACAAGGCCGGAGTAAAAATCGGAGGGGACGCCCGCCGGCATACTGCCGGAGATCGTCACGACGTCCGCGTTCGGCAGCTCCCGGCGGAAGTCCGCGAGGAAGGTGTCAAGCTCCTGCGCCGTCACGGGGCAGCCGGGCTCGAGGAATTCGGTGCTGCGGTTCGTCTTTTTGTCGCGGACGTTGATGCAGCTTCTCGTCTCCCCCGACGTCTCGGTAAAGGCGGGGCGGATGTTCGGCTCGCGGATGAGGCTGCGGAACAGCTGCCCCGTGTAGCCGCCCGCGAAGCCCATCGCCGTGACGTCCTCGCCGGAGAGCGCGGCCACGCGGGAGACGTTCATGCCCTTGCCGCCCGCCGTGTTGACAACCTCGCGCACGCGGCCCACCTCAAAGGGAAGCAGCTCGTCGACGAGGTAGAGCTTATCGATCGCGGTGTTGAGCGTTACGGTAATGATCATGTCTCGTTCACCAGCATAATCTTCCCGTGCACCTGCTCGGGGTGATGGTAGAGGGCGAAGGCCTCCGCCGCCTGGGACATCGGGAACTTCTTAAAGAGGAACTCCGGGTCGAACTTGAGCTGGCCCGTTGCGAAGTAGTGCGCGGTGAGCTCCCACTCCTTGCCCGGGAACGGGGCGGAATAGCTCATCCAGCTTCCGGTGAGGCGGAACTCCTTGCGGTTCATGTTCTCCCACTCCGCGGGGGTGAAGCTCATGTCGACGTGCGGCGTGCCGATGAAGCAGACGTGCGCCTTGTTGGCCGCCGCCTCGAAGGCCATATGCATCGTGACGGGGTTGCCCGCCGCCTCGAAGACGTAGTCGAAGCCGTGGCCTCCGGTGAGCGCCTTCGCGCGCTCCATGAAGCCCTCCTCCTTCGTGTTGATCGTCACGTCAGCGCCCATGCGGCGGGCGAGGGCGAGACGGCCCTCGTCGATGTCGAACACGACGACGCGGCGGCTGCCGAAGATCTTGACCCACTGCAGCGTGAAGATGCCGATGGTGCCGCAGCCGAAGACGGCGACGTCGCCGCCGCCCTGATAGTCGTTGCAGAGCACGCCGTGGAGCGCGACCGTCGACGGCTCGAACATGGCGGCCTGCTCATACGGGATGGACGGGTCGTACTTGACCGCGTTCTGGGCGGGCATCACGACATAGTCCGCAAAGCTCCCCTGCTGGCGGCTGCCGATGAAGCTGTAATGCTTGCAGAGCGAGAAGTTGCCCTGCTGGCAGTCGGCGCACTTCATGCACGGCAGAAGCGGCGCGCCGGAGACGGTATCCCCGACCTTGAGCCCCTCGACTCCCTCGCCGACCTCGACGACGTCGCCCGCGAACTCGTGGCCGAGCACAACGGGATAGAAATGCGCGCCGTGGTGCAGCACGCGCGGCACATCGCTGCCGCAGATGCCCGTCGCCCGCACGCGCACCTTCACCGTCCCGGGAAGGGTTTCCGGGGTGGGAAATTCCTCATAGCGAATGTCTTCGTTTCCATGCAGTACCGCTGCTTTCATTGCGCGTCCTCCTTCATCAAATCCTTTAAGCTCTCATACAGACGAAGATATGTCCGATAACCCTTTTCATACGCCTCATGCGCCGCGGCGTCCGGCTCGTGCGTCCGCCGGATGCGCACCGTGCTCCGCACGGCCTCCTCGAAGTCCTCGTAGACGCCCGCGCCGACGCCCGCGAGAATCGCCGCGCCGAGGGACGTCGCCGTGTCGGAGCCCGGCACCTCGATGCGGCAGCCGGTCACGTCCGCCTTCATTTGCGTCCACAGGCGGCTGTTGGCGGAGCCGCCCATCGCGCGGAGCACGCCCGCCGAAGCGCCCGCCTCGCGCGCCGCCTCCAGGTTGTGGCGCAGCGAGTAGGCCACGCCCTCCATGCAGGCGCGCGCGAAGTGCGCCCGCGTCTTCGAGAACGTCACGCCGTACCAGACGCCCTTTGCGTGCACGTCCCAGATGGGGCTTCTCTCGCCCGCGAGGTACGGCAGAAATACAAGGCCTTCGCTGCCGGGCGGGAGCTGCGCGGCCTCGCGGTCGATCTCCGCGAACGACGACAGGCCGCTCGTCTCCGCGAGCCGGCGCTCCGCCGCGCCGAACTCGCGCTCAAACCAGTTCATCGCGCCGCCGCCTCCCACGGTGCCGCCCTGCAGCAGCCACAGCCCCGGAACGACGTGCGCGCCGAGAATCAAACGGCGGTCGGCGCGGCAGACGTCCATGCAGATGCTCATGCCGCCCGCCTGACCGCCCTGCTCCTGCGTCTCGCCCGGGCGGATGACGCCCGCGCCGAGCGTGCCGCACGCGGCGTCAAGCCCGCCCGCGACGACGGGCGTCCCCTCGCGCAGGCCGGTCTGCCGCTCGGCCGCCGCCGTCACACGGCCGACGACCTCGCTGCACGCCGCAAGGGGCGGAAGCAGCTCCGGGCGCAGCCCCGCTTCGCGGCAGAGTGCCTCGTCCCACGCGCCGCGCGCCATGTCAAAGCACGCCCAGCCGTAGCCCTGGCTCACGTCCTGCGAAATTTCGCCCGTGAGGCGAAACGCGATAAAGCTGTTTGACTGCAGGATTTTGTCCGCCTCCGCGTACACTCCGGGGAGCTGCTCCTTGTACCAGAGCACCTTCGGCATGGTGTACGACGGGGAGAGCGGGTTGCCGGAGACGGAGAAGAAGCGCTCCTCCCCGTACCTGCCGCGCAGGCTGTCGCAGATTCCCTGCGCCCTCGTGTCCATCCAGATCGGCGTCGGGCAGAGCACGCGGCCCGCCCGGTCGACGGCGATGGCGCTCCAGCTCTGTCCGTCGACGCCGACACCCGCGATCTCGTCCGCGGAAAAGCGGCCCTCGTCCGTCAAACGGCGGAGGGCGGCGCAGACGGCCTGCCACCACAGCTCGGGATCCTGCTCCGCCCAACCGGGCTTCGGATAGCTGACGGGGTACTCCTCCGCCGTCTGGGCGACGACCTCCCCGTCCCTGCCGAACACGGCGGCCTTACAGGCCGAGGTGCCGATGTCAATGCCAAGCAGAAGCTCGCGCATACCCTTACGCCTTTCCGTCGCAGCCGCAGACGAGCATACGGCTCTTGACAAGCTCCTTAACCGCCTCGCGGCCCGCCTTGCCGTACGCCTTCGGGTCGATGACGGCCTCGTCGGCGAGCACCTCGCGTACGGCCTTCGTGTAGGCGGCGCGCAGCTCGGTGGCGAAGTTGACCTTGCAGATGCCGCGGGCGATGCAGTCGCGGACGTCGTCGTCGGAGAGGCCGGAAGCGCCGTGGAGCACCATCGGGGCGGTCAGCATTCCGCGCAGCGTGGTGATCAGCTCCTTGTTGAGGACGGGAGCCACCTTATAGAAGCCGTGCGCCGTGCCGACGCCGACGGCCATCGAGAAAAGGCCGCTCTCCTTCTCAAAGCGGACGGCCTCCTCGGGGATCGTGTAGCCGCCCTCGTCCTCGAGGTCGTCCTCCTTGCCTCCGACGCGGCCAATCTCGCCCTCGACCGGCACGCCGACCGCGGCGCACATCTCCGCCACGCGGCGGGTGAAGGCGATGTTCTCCTCGAGCGGAAGCTTGCTGCCGTCGATCATCACGCTCGTGTACCCGGCGCGCAGGGCGCTCACGCACAGCTCGTAGCTGCTGCCGTGGTCGAGGTGCATCGCGACCGGGACGCTCGCCTCGCGGGCCAGCGCAGCGACGTTCGCGAGGTACAGCGCGGTGCTCGCGTACTTCACGGTGGAGGGCGTCGTCTGCAGAATCACCGGGGCGCGCAGCTCCTCCGCCGCCGCGATGATGGCCTGCGCCATCTCCATATTCTCCACATTGAACGCGCCCACCGCGTAGCGCCCCTCCTGCGCACGGCGCAGCATCCCGACCGTCGTCGTCAAAGCCATAGTTACACGCTTCCTTTCTCGTTATCAACAGCTCGTTTCGCGTCAAATAAACGAAACGTTTCGTTTTCTTTACAGTACCATGCGCGGCGCGATTTGTCAAGAGGGGAGTTTCGATGGGAAGCGGGCGCTTTTTCGCGGATTCTTCGTCGATCCGCTCAAAAATCAAAAGCTTTCTCTGCGCAGGGACGGCTGTTTTCCCGGAAAGCGCCCCGCGGGCACGGATATTCGCAAAATGCTGCCGGGCGCCGAGAAATTGTTTGACATTGGGAAAAGACTGTGTTATTCTAGCATTGAAATGAGAAACGTTTCGGTTTTGGATCGGAGGGAACGCCATGGCCGCCACCATCAAGGATATTGCGCGGGAGACGGGGCTGAGCCTCGCGACCATCTCGAAATATCTCAACGGCGGCGTTCTGCGCGAAAAGAACCGCGCGGCGATTGAGCGGGCCATCGAGAAGCTCGACTACCACGTCAACGAGTACGCGCGCGGGCTGAAATCGAACCGGAGCCGCACTGTCGGCGTCGTCATTCCCGAGCTGAGCAATCTGTTCGTCACCCAGATCATTTCCGTCGTCGAGGGCGTTCTGCAGGAGCAGGGCTACAGCGTCGTGATCTGCGACTGCCGCACCGACGAGGAGCGCGAATGCCGCGCCGTGCGCTTTCTGCTCGACAAGCGCGTGGACGGCATCATCAATATGCCCGTCTGCGCGGACGGGCGTCACCTGCGCCCCGCCGTGGAGCGCGGCATCCCGATTCTGCTGCTCGACAGGCCGCTCGACGCGCTCGGCGGCGTGGCCAGCTGCGTCCTGCTCAACAACGAAAACGCCGCCCGCATGGCGACGCGCCGCCTGCTCGAGCTCGGACACCGGCGCATCGGCATCCTTGTCGGGCCGAAGGACATCTACACCTCGCGGATGCGCCTGAAGGGCTACCGCGCCGCGCTCGAGGAGTACGGCGTCACGCCCGCGGAGGAGCTGATCGCGTACGGCGACTACACGCTCGAGGGCGGCCACCGCCAGATCTGCCGCCTGCTCGAGGAGGCCGAGGGCATGACCGCGGCGTTCGTCACCAACTATGAGATGACGCTCGGCACGCTGATCGCCTTGAACGAGCGCGGCGTGCGGATTCCGCAGGAGCTCTCCCTCATCGGCTTCGACAACATGGATCTCTCGCGCGTCGCCCGGCCGCCGCTGACCATCGTGAGCCAGCCGCTCGAGGAGATCGGCCTGCAGGCCGCGCGGCTGATGCTCGAGCGCTTTTCCGGCGAGCGGACGGCCCCCGTGACCGTCGCCCTCTCCGCCTCGCTGCAGGAGGGAAAATCCACGCGCCGCCGCCGCACCTGAGCCGCTTCGCCTTCCCTCTCCCAGAGAGGGAAAGGCTTGCGATAAAAGCGAAACGTTTCACGCTTATTTCAAAAAAGGAGTTGTAAAGAAAATGGCAAAAAACTTTGAGGCAAGCTTCGAGTCCCTGCGCGAGTACCAGTGCCCGGACTGGTTCCGCGACGCGAAATTCGGCATCTGGTCGCATTGGGGGCCGCAGTCCGTGCCGATGTACGGCGACTGGTACGCCCGGAATATGTACATTCAGGGCTCCCCGCAGTATCTGTACCACGTCCGTCACTACGGCCATCCGTCGAAATTCGGCTACAAGGACATCTGCGCGCTTTGGAAGGCGGAGAAGTTCGATCCCGACGCGCTGATGGATCTCTATGTGAAGGCAGGCGCGCGGTATTTCGTCGGCCAGGCGATGCACCACGACCACTTCTTCAACTATCCCTCGAAGCTCAACCGCTTCAACTCGATGGACGTCGGCCCGCACAAGGACATCTGCGGCCTGTGGAAGGCTGCCGCCGACAAGCACGGCCTGCCGTTCGGTCTGACGGAGCACCTCGGCGCGTCCTTCTCCTGGTGGTACACAAACAAGGGGCATGACGATTGGGGCCCGTACGCGGGCGTGCCGTATGACGGCAACGATCCGGCGTATCAGGACTTCTACCACGCGAATCAGGAGCACGTCGGCGTCGTGAAGCACGGCGAGCTCGATATGCCGAACTGGTACACGTCGAACGAGAAGTTCCGCGAGTACTGGCTCGCCGTCATGAAGGAGCTCATCGACCGCTACCAGCCCGATCTGCTGTACTCCGACGGAGGCCTGCCTTTCGCCACGAATTTGGAAGCTGATCCGAGCGATCCGAACTACCGTCTGGGTCTCGAGGCGGTCTCCTATCTGTACAACACGTCCATCAAGAAGTACGGCGAGAACCGCGCCGTCTACAACCAGAAGGACCGCCGCCCCGAGATCTACCGCGTCGGCGTGCTCGACATTGAAAAGAGCCAGCTGCCCGACATTCTTCCCTATCCGTGGCAGACGGACACCTGCATCGGCAACTGGTTCTACGACGTGCGTCAGGAATTCAAGCGCCCGAGCCACATCGTCGAAATGCTCGTCGACATCATTTCGAAGAACGGCACGATGCTGCTCAACGTCCTGCAGCGCCCCGACGGCTCCATCGACGACGAGGCCGTGTGGATCCTCGAGGAGCTCGCGAAGTGGTTCGCCGTCTGCGGCGAGGGCGTCTACGGCACGCGTCCGTGGCGTATCTCGAGCGAGGGCGACACCCGCACCGTGATTCAGGGCTTCACCGAGACGGCTGCCGACTGGACGTCCTCCGACTACCGCTTCACCCGGAAGGGGAACACGGTCTACGCGTTCCAGATGCGCGCGCCGGAGAACCGCACCGCCGTCGTCAAGAGCCTGCTGCCCACGGAGGAGGTGCAGTCCGTCCGCCTGCTCGGCGAGGGCAAGGTGCCGTTCGCGCAGAACTTCGGCACGCTGACGGTCAAGCTGCCCGAAAAGATGCCGACCGACTTCGTCAACTGCCTCGCGATCGAGCTCAAGTAAAGGTTCGCGATATCATACGGAGCGCGTCTCCGCTCCGTGAGGAAAAAACGCTTTCAAGCAAAAAGGGATCGCCGCAGACCGTCAGGCTGCAGCGATCCCTTTCATTTTTATGACCATTCCTTTCCGCTGCGCTGCAAGGCACCAAAGGGTATGAAACACAGGAGCCTCTAACGCA
>CALWIH010000089.1 GCA_944380675.1 uncultured Clostridia bacterium
CATAAAAAAGGAGCCTGCCGCGCCGGCAGGCTCCTTTTTTGTGCGTGTTATTCAGGAATGCAGCTGCATATGATTTTCGACCGAAATCGGCCTGCCGCGGCGCAGGTAGACGCGGGAGACGCGGCGGCTCACGCCGCAGACGAGCTCGTAGCCGATGGTGCCGGTGAGGTCGGCGAGCTCGTCGGCTGTCGGCTCCCTGCCGAACAGGACGACCTCCGCGCCGACGCCGGCCTCGGGGATGTCCGTGAGGTCGATCATGAGCTGATCCATGCAGATGCGTCCCACGACCGGGGCGCGCTTGCCGCAGACGACGACCCAGCCCTTCTGGAACAGGCTGCGCGGATAGCCGTCCGCGTAGCCCGCCGGAACCGTGCCGACAATCATATTCTTCTCCGCCGTGAAGCAGCGCCCGTAGCTGATCGTCGTGCCCTTCTCAATCTGCTTGACCATGCTCACCATGCTCTTGAGGCGCATGGCCGGGCGCGAATCGAGCTGATGCGCCACCTCGTTCGACGGCTGCAGGCCGTACAAAATGATGCCGGGGCGCACCATGTCGAGCTGGAATTCGGGGTAATCGAGCAGGCCGGCGGAATTCGCGCAGTGGTGCAGGCGGAACGTCACGCCGCGCTGCTTGAGAAGCGCAATCGCGTGCGTGAACACGCGGAACTGCCGGTTCGTATAGTCTCCGCCGCCTTCTCCCCCGTCCGCGACGGAGAAATGCGTGAAGATACCCTCCGGAATGACGCCGGGCAGCTGGCACGCCTGATAGACGGCGTCAATGGCGGCGGCGTCGCGCTCGACGTCCTGATACAGGAAGCCGATGCGGCTCATGCCCGTATCTATCGCGATATGTCCCTTCACCGTGTACCCGCCGCGGTGCGCGACGTCGGAGAGGCGCACCGCGTAATCGAGCGACAGGATGGTCTGCGAAAAGTTTCCGGCGCACAGGCGCTTCGCCAGCTCCGGCGGCGTGTAGCCGAGAATCAAAATCGGCAGACGCACGCCCGCGGTGCGCAGCTCCTCCGCCTCCTCGATGTTCGAGACGGCGAGCCACTCCGCGCCGAGCGCCTCGTACTCCCTCGCGATGGTAACGGCTCCGTGGCCGTAGGCGTCCGCCTTGACCACGCAGCACATCTTCGTCTCCTGATTGAGGCGTTTTCTGATCTCCTGATAATTGTGAGCGATGGCGTCCAGATCAATCTCCGCCCAGGTTCTGCGGATAAAATCCAAATTCATCATCTCGCCTCCTTACAAGCACATGAAACGGGATGGGGCTTACTTGAAATACCGCACGCCGGACTCGAACAGGAGCTGATCCTTCGCGCCGGGAACGTTCGCATAGAGGCCGCTGCCCTTTCTCTCGGAGTGGCCCATCTTGCCGAGGACGCGGCCGTCCGGGCTCGTGATGCCCTCGACGGCGCAGACGGAGCCGTTCGGATTCCACTCGATCGATCCGCTCGGCTTGCCGCACGGGGTGACGTACTGCGTGGCGATCTGGCCGTTCGCAATCAGGCTGTCAAGCACCTCGGCGCTCGCGACAAAGCGTCCCTCGCCGTGCGACACCGGCACCGCGAACACGTCGCCGGCGTTCACGCCCGCGAACCACGGCGACTTCACGCTCGTCACGCGGGTATAAGCCATACGGGAAACATGGCGGCCGAGGGTATTGAAGGTCAGCGTCGGGGCGGCCTCGCTCGGCTCGGTGATTCTGCCGTACGGCACGAGGCCGAGCTTGATGAGCGCCTGGAAGCCGTTGCAGATGCCGAGCATCAGGCCGTCGCGCTTTTCGAGCAGCTCGGCGACGGCGTCCGCGATGCGGGGATTGCGGAAGGTCGTGGCAATGAACTTGCCGGAGCCGTCCGGCTCGTCGCCGCCGGAGAAGCCGCCGGGCAGCATGACGATCTGCGCCTTGCGCACAGCCCCCTCCATCTTCGCGATCGTCTCCTCAATCGCGGCGGCGGAGAGGTTGCGCACGACGAGGATCTCCGTCTCAGCCCCCGCCTTCTCAAAGGCGCGGGCCGTATCGTACTCGCAGTTCGTGCCGGGGAAAACGGGGATAAAGACGCGCGGCTTCGCGGCCTTGATGGCCGGGGCCTTCGCATTGCGCTGTGTGCAGAGCGGCACGTCGCGCTCAACGGCGACCTCGGGGGCGTTGTTCGGGAACACCTTCTCGAGCGGGTTCATCCACAGGGCGAGCAGCTCGTCGATCGCCATCGTCTCGCCGCCGATCGTGACGGCGGGCTCCTCCTTCGTCTCGCCGAGGAGGACAGCCCCAAGGCTCTCCGGCAGCTCGCCGCACGCCTCGGCGACGAGGGAGCCGGAGCGCGGCGCGAACAGCGTCTGCTCGTTGAGCTCTTCGAACGCGAAGCCAATCTTGTTGCCGAAGCACATCCGCGCGGCGGCGGCGGCCGCGCCGCCCTCCTTCACGACGGAGACGGCGCCAAGCGCGCCGCTCTCCATCAGCGAGAGCACCGTCTCATAATAGGCCTTGACCTTCTCCCAGTCGGGCAGAAGGGTGTCGCGGTTCTCGGGGATGGGCAGCAGGTACGCCTTCGCGCCGCCCTTCGTGAACGCGGCGGAGCGCGTCTTGCTCGCCTTCGTCATCGTGACGGCGAAGCTCACGAGCGTCGGCGGGACGTCGAGCGTCTCGAACGTGCCGCTCATCGAGTCCTTGCCGCCGATGGCGGGCAGGCCGAGGCCGAGCTGCGCCTCGAGCGCGCCGAGCAGGGCGGAGGCGGGCTTGCCCCAGCGCTTCGGGTCGCCCGTCATGCGCTCAAAGTATTCCTGGAAGGTCAGGCGGGCCTTCATCGGATCCGCGCCGATGGCGCAGAGCTTCGAGAGGCTCTCGACGACGGCCCACGCCGCGCCGTGGAACGGCGAGAAGCGGGACACGCCCGGAATGTAGCCAAAGCTCATCGCGGTCGCGTCGTCCGTCGTGCCGTGGCGCACAGGCAGCTTCGCGGCCATGGCCTCCTCGGGGGTGAGCTGGTACTTGCCGCCGAACGGCATATTGACGGTCGCAGCGCCGATGGAGGCGTCGAAGCGCTCCGCGAGGCCCTTCTGGCAGCAGACCTCGAGGCGGGACAGGTTCTCGCGGAAGGCCGCGGCCTTGTCCTTGCCCTTGAGGCAGTCCGGCACGAGGGCGCGGTAGTTCTGCGCCGGGTCGACGGCGGCAATCTCGACCTTCGCGTTCTGGGTCACGCCGTTCGTATCGAGGAAGGAGCGGGCAATGCTGACGACGCGGTCGCCGCGCCACGTCATGTCGAGGCGGGGCTCCGCCTTGACGACGGCCACGACGGTCGCGTCAAGGTTCTCGCGGCCGGCGGCGGCGCAGAACGCTTCCACGTCCTTCGGGTCGAGGACGACGGCCATGCGCTCCTGGCTCTCGGAGATGGCGAGCTCCGTGCCGTCGAGGCCCTCGTACTTCTTCGGGACCTTGTCGAGGTCGATGTCGAGGCCGGGGGCGAGCTCGCCGATCGCGACGCTGACGCCGCCCGCGCCGAAGTCGTTGCAGCGCTTGATAAGCGTGGAGACGGCCGGGTCGCGGAACAGGCGCTGGAGCTTGCGCTCGGTGGGCGGGTTGCCCTTCTGCACCTCCGCGCCGCAGACCTCGACGGACTTCTCGGTGTGCGCCTTCGAGGAACCGGTCGCGCCGCCGATGCCGTCGCGGCCCGTCGCGCCGCCGAGCAGGACAATCACGTCGCCCGGGGCGGGCTCGAGGCGCACGACGTTCGCCTTCGGGGACGCGCCGATGACAGCGCCGATCTCCAGGCGCTTCGCGACGTAGCCGGGATCGTAGAGCTCCGTGACCTGGCCGGTCGCGAGGCCGATCTGGTTGCCGTAGGAGCTGTAGCCGTGCGCCGCGCCGGTCGTGATCTTGCGGCTCGGGAGCTTGCCGTGCAGCGTCTTCTCCACCGGGACGCGCGGATCGCCGGAGCCGGTGACGCGCATCGCCTGATAGACGTACGCGCGGCCGGAGAGCGGGTCGCGGATCGCGCCGCCGAGGCAGGTGGCCGCGCCGCCGAACGGCTCAATCTCCGTCGGGTGGTTGTGCGTCTCGTTCTTGAACTGGACGAGCCAGTCCTCCGTCTTGCCGTCGATGGTGACGGGCACCTGGATCGAGCAGGCGTTGATCTCGTCGCTCTCGTCGAGGTCGGGCACAAGGCCGCGGCGCTTTAACGCCTTTGTGCCGATGACGGCCATATCCATCAGGGAAACGGGGCGGTCGGTCTCGCCGTAGACCTCATCGCGCACGGCGAAGTAATGGCGCAGCGCGTCCTCAATCGCGGCGGAAACGGGGCTCTTCTCAACCTCGATGTCTGTCAGGCGGGTCGAGAAGGTGGTGTGGCGGCAGTGGTCGCTCCAGTAGGTGTCGATGACGCGCAGCTCCGTGACGGTCGGGTCGCGGTGCTCCCCGTCGCGGAAGTAGTCGCGGCAGAAGAACAGATCCTCGCGGCTCATGGCGAAGCCCATCCTGCCGTAGAACGCGTCCATCTCCTCCTCGTTCCAGGAGATGAAGCCCGTGATCCGCGCGACGTCGGCGGGGACGTCGGCCTTCATCTCGAGGGAATCCGGCTTCTCAAGGGAGGCGAGGCGGCTCTCGACCGGGTTGACCATGTACTTCTCGATGCGCTCGAGCTCCTCGTCGGAGACGCCGCCGCCGACGGCGACGACGCGGGCGGTCAGCACCTGCGGGCGCTCGCCCTGGGTCAGCAGCTGGACGCACTGGGCGGCGGAGTCGGCGCGCTGGTCGTACTGTCCCGGCAGATACTCCATGGCAAAGACGCGGTAGCCCGCGGGCGCCTCGTACGTCTCCTCATAGACGTTGTCGACGTTCGGCTCCGAAAAGATGGTGTCGCGCGCGCGCGCGAACTCCTCGGCGCTCAGGCCGGAAACGTCGTACCGGTTGAGCAGCTTCAGGTCCGTGACGGACTTCATGCCGAGGTTCTCCACCAGATCGGCGCGGATATGCTGGGCCTCGACGTCGAAGCCCGGTTTTTTCTCTACAAATACGCGAATGACGTCAGACATAATTTCCCCCGTTTCCGGCCTTGCGGCCAACTTGCGGTGCGGGCGAGAACATTCCCCGCATTCTTCCCTTTTTCGTCCTATATTCTACCATATTGACCGGTGTTTATAAAGTGATATTTCACAAGAATTTGCGCATTGCCCCGCGGGGGAATTCATCCAACCTGCGAAAGGGCGCCTACCTCCCGCGCGGCGCGGCGCGTCTTTGCCGCTCCTCTCCCCAGAGGGTCAGGACGCGGGCGAGCGTCGAGACGACGAGGATGCCGAGCGCGAGCGCGCCCGCGATCCCGAGGGTGTGCATCCCCGTCTCGAGGAACATCTCGGTGTTCCCGGCGATGCCGTACTCCATCGTGTAGTAGATGCCGCCGCCCGGCACCATCGGCAGCAGCGCGACGTGCAGGTAGCCCGTCGCCGGAGCCCGGCGGACGCGCGCCATCACCTCGGCGTAGACGGCGAGCGCGAGCGTCCCGACGAAATACTGCAGGATATCGTTCTGCGCCGGGGCGCACAGCAGATAGAAAAACCACCCGATCGCGCCGCCGAGTGACGTCCAGAGGATCGCCTGCCCGCGCACGTTCAGGAGGATGCAGAAGCCGACGCACGAGGCGAAGGCGTAGAGGCATTGCAGATACTCCATCGCTCTTCCCCTCCCTACACACCGAAAATCAGGCGCGGCAGCACGAGCGACACGCCGACGCCGAGGGCGATCGCCGTGGCGACGAGCAGGCTCTCCGAAAAGCGGATGAGTCCCGCGACGACGTCGCCCGCCATCATGTCGCGCATGAAGGTGGTGATGACAATCCCCGGCACGAGGTTCATCAGCGCGCCGATGATGATGGTGTCCGTGTTGACGGAAAGCCCGAGCAGCACGGCGGCCAGCGTGAGGAAGCCGGACACGGCTCCGCCGCAGAGGTTGCAGAAAAACGCGTTGACGCGGTACCGCTCAAGGCCCGCGATCAGAAGGCGCATGGCGGCGCTGCACACCGCCGCGACGCAGGCGTCGAGCAGGCTGCCGCCGAAAAAGAGGCAGAAGAAAAAGCCGACGAGCGGGCTGCCGAGCAGCTGGGCGCGCAGGCCGAACACGGGCCGCCCCGCCGCCCCGTCGAGGAGGCGCTTCGCCTCCGCGAGCGGCGGCTTCTCCCGGCAGATGCGGCGGCAGACGTCGTTCGTTCTGTCGACAAGGTCGAGGTTGACGCTCCTGTTGAGGATCCGCTTGACGCGCGTGACCGGCGCGCCCTGCGGCGTCGTGAGCGTGACGTAGATGCAGCTCGGGATGGCGAAGACGTCGCCGTCCGGGACGCCGTACGCCTCGAAAATGCGCAGCATGGACTCCTCCACGCGGTAGATCTCCGCCCCGCTGCGCAGCAGCAGGCTGCCGGCCTCGGTGGCGACGTTCACAAGCTCCTCGTGGTTCAAAGGGTTCCCTCCTTACGCGGGGGCGTTCTCCTCCCCGTCTTTATTGAGCAGGGCGCGAACCTCCGCGAGCTTCGCGGCGCCGTCCTCGCGTCCGATCTCGTAGATGGCCTTGAGACGCTCGGGATCCTTCTCGTACCGGCTCACGAGCAGCGGGCTGCGCGGCCGCACGACGACGGCGTTCCCGAGCCGCTCCTCGACGCGGCACAGCTCAACCTCGGCGTTGTACACGTTGCCGCGGTCGAGCATCGTCTGAACAAAATTCGGGTAATCGCCGTATTTCACGCGCAGGACGGCGCGCGGGAAATCGGACTTCGCCGTCTTGCGGTACGCGGGGTCGCGCGTGAGGACGACGACGTTGAGCCGGTTGCCGTCGACGAGCGACTGCTCGAGCGGGATCGGCATCGCGCAGCCGCCGTCGAGAAGCTCGCGCCCCATGTACGACACGATCGGCGAGACGAACGGCATCGAGCTCGACGCCCGCACGGGGACGAGCATATCGTCCATTTCCTCCTTGTCGAAGAAGACGGCCTCGCCCGTCTTCAGATCCGTCGCGCCGACGCGCAGGCGCACGGGCGACGAAAACAGCTTCTCATAATCGAGCGGAATCAGCTCGTGAAACAGCTCGCCGAAGATGAAGTCGAAGCCGAAAATCGACCCCGTTCTGTACAGGCTCGCGACGCTCAGATAGCGCTCGTCCCGGATATAATTGTAAAAGATATCAAAGCTTCTGCCGCGCTGCTCCGTCACAAAGCTCACGGCGTTGCACGCGCCGGCGGAAATTCCGTAGACGCTCGGGAACGTTATTTTTTCCTCGAGAAAAACGTCGAGCACGCCGCTGGTATACGCGCCGCGCGTGCCGCCGCCCTCGAGTACAAGACCGACCGACATGATGATTCCTCCCTTCGCCAGTCAACCTTCTTTCATTATAGGCCGATCCCGGTTTCTTTTCAAGCGAGGGAGAATTTTTTGCTTTTCCCGGCTCTATCGTGTACAATAGAAGACAGCGCGCGGAAAGGCGCGAAACGGAAAGGCGGTCGCAGAGCAGATGGCGGTATATTTGACGGCGGAAAAAATCAGCAAG
The DNA here is from genome assembly GCA_944380675.1 of uncultured Clostridia bacterium. GTDB lineage: Bacteria > Bacillota > Clostridia > Oscillospirales > Acutalibacteraceae > Caccousia. Next base: position 7,526 of record CALWIH010000089.1, read on the forward strand.
AGCTTCAGCGAAAAGACGCTGCTGCGGGAGGTGTCCCTCACGGTCAACGAGGGGGATCGGATCGGGCTCGTCGGCGTGAACGGGACGGGCAAATCGACGTTCCTCAAGATCCTCGCGGACCTCGAAGCGCCCGACAGCGGCACGGTCACGCGCACGACGGGCCTGCGCACGGCGTATCTCGCGCAGAATCCGGAATTCACGCAGGGGCTCTCCGTCCTGCGGCAGACGATGCTGCACGCGGCGTCGGGCGACTCGGCGGAGTACGAATGCCGCGCGCTGCTGACGCGTCTCGGCCTGCGCGACCTCGACCGCGACGTCTCTCTTCTCTCCGGCGGGCAGAAAAAGCGCGCCGCCCTCGCCGCCGCGCTGGCGGGACACGCGCAGCTGCTCATCCTCGACGAGCCGACGAACCACATCGACATGGACACCGTGCTCTGGCTCGAGGACTTCCTCGCGAAATTCAGCGGCGCTGTGGTAATGATCACGCACGACCGCTATTTTCTCGAGCGGATCTCGAACCGCATCGCGGAGCTCGACGGCGGCAGCCTGTACCAGTATCCCGCGAACTATTCCAAATATCTCGAGCTCAAGGCGCAGCGCGCGGAAATGCTCGCGGCAAGCGAGCGCAAGCGGCAGGCGCTGCTCAAAAAGGAGCTCGCGTGGATCCGGCGCGGCGCGAAGGCGCGCGGGACGAAGGCGCAGTTCCGCGTCGACCGCTTTGAGGAGCTCAAAAACCAGGCCGCGCTCGAGCAGGAGGAGAAGCTCGCGCTCTCCGCGCTCTCGAGCCGCCTCGGGAAAAAGGTGATCGAGGCCGGGGCCGTCGGGAAATCGTATGAGGGAAGGAAGCTGTTTCATGACTTTTCGTACCTCATCGCGCGCAATGACCGCCTCGGCGTCGTGGGACCGAACGGCTGCGGCAAGAGCACGCTGCTGCGCGTGCTCGCCGGACGCCTCGCCCCGGACGAGGGCAAGGTCGAGATCGGCGAGACGGTGCGCGTCGGCTTCTTCACGCAGGAGGGACTTGAGCTCGACCTCTCGCAGCGCGTGATCGACTTCATCCGGTCGACGGCGGAGCGCATCGAGACGCCGGAGGGCACCGTCTCCGCCTCGCAGATGCTCGAGCGCTTCCTCTTTCCCGCCGCGCTGCAATACACGGAGATTGCCCGCCTCTCCGGCGGCGAGCGCCGCCGCCTGCAGCTGCTTCACGTCCTGATGCAGTCGCCGAACGTGCTCTTCCTCGACGAGCCGACGAACGATCTCGACGTCGAGACGCTCACCATTCTCGAGGACTACCTCGAGACGTTCCCGGGCGCCGTCGTCGCCGTCTCGCACGACCGGTACTTTATGGACAAGGTCGTCTCGCACCTGTTCGCATTCGAGGAAGACGGCACGCTGCGGCAGTACCTCGGCGGCTACAGCGACTATCTCGCGCGCCGTCCCGCCGCGCCCGCCGCCGCGAAGGAGGCGCAGCCGCGCCAGAGCCGGGAGCGCACGCGCACGCAGCAGAAGCTCCGCTTTTCCTTTAAAGAGCAGCGCGAGTTCGAGACGATCGACGAGGAGGTCGCGGCGCTCGAGGAAAAATGCGCCGCCCTCGAGGCGGAGATGGAGCAAAGCGCGAGCGACTTTGCCCTCCTGCAGGATCTGACGCGCGAGAAGGAGGAGGCCGACCGCGCCCTCGAGGAGAAGACGGAGCGGTGGGTCTATCTGAACGATCTGTACGAGCGCATCCGGGCGCAGGAGGGGAAGGGCTGACGCCCTCCCCCGCCCCGCATTTTCAGACCGCGAAAATTTTTTTGATTTTTTTGAAAAAAAGGCTTGCATTTTCAAAATCGATGGGGTATAATAATCAAGCACTCGAGAGAGACGCAAAAAAATCAAAAACGGACGATTAGCTCAGCTGGCTAGAGCATTCGCTTGACGTGCGAAGGGTCATAGGTTCGAGTCCTATATCGTCCACCA